>MEEF01000001.1 GCA_001724355.1 Mesorhizobium sp. SCN 65-20
AAGGGCCTGAAGAAGGGTCTCAACGACCTGCAGGCCGCGACCATGTGGCTGGTGCAGAACGGCATGGCCAATCCGGACGATGCGGGGGCGGCCTCGACCGACTACATGCATCTCTTCGGCCTCGTCGCGCTCGGCTACATGTGGGGCCGGATGGTGAAGGCCGCACAGGACAAGCTGGCCAACGGCGCCGGCGACCAGGCGGCGTTCCTGGAGACCAAGCTGGTGACTGGCCGCTACTTCATGGAGCGCGTCATGCCTGAGACCGCGGCGCATCTCGCCCGCATCTCGACCGGCTCGGCGACCATGATGGCGCTTCCGGCGGAGGCGTTCTGATCGAAAGTGAGGCGGCCGCTCGCGGCCGCCGGTTCATATGCGGTGTCGAAGCGCGGAGGAGATCGTGGCGACAATTCCTGCAGACGTTCTGGGACTTCCGAAACCCGCCTGGGCGGGGGAGGAAGTCGGCATGCTCTACGACATGGCGAGCCGCTTCCTGACGGAAGAAATCCTGCCGCGCTACGACGAGTTCGAGAAGAACGAGATGGTCGACCGCGCGAGCTGGCAGAAGGCTGGCGCGGCCGGCCTGCTCTGCGCCTCGATGCCCGAGGAATACGGCGGTTCGGGCGGCAGCTTCGCCCATGAGAGCGCCATCATCGAGGCGATCGGCCATGTCGGCGTCGATGGCTTCGGCATCGCACTCCACAACGCCATCGTCGCCCCCTACATCCTTCACTACGGCTCGGAAGAGCAGAAGAAGAAGTGGCTGCCGAAGATGGCGACCGGCGAGCTGATCGGCGCCATCGCCATGACCGAGCCGGGCGCCGGCTCCGACCTGCAGGGCGTGAAGACGCGCGCCGAGAAGGACGGCAACCAGTACCGTATCAACGGTTCCAAGACCTTCATCACCAACGGCCAATTGGCGAACCTGATCATCGTCGTCACCAAGACCGACCCCTCGCAGGGCGCCAAGGGCACTTCGCTGATCGTGGTCGAGACCGACGAGGTCGACGGCTTCGAGCGCGGCCGCAACCTCGACAAGATCGGGCTGAAGGCCAACGACACCTCCGAGCTGTTCTTCAACGACGTGCGCGTGCCGACCTCGAACCTGCTGGGTTCGGAGGAGGGGCAAGGCTTCGTCCAACTGATGCAGCAGCTGCCGCAGGAGCGGCTTCTGATCGGCACCCAGTCGATCGGCATGATCGAGCGTGCCCTCGCCGCCACAATTGCCTACGTCAAGGAACGCAAGGCTTTCGGCAAGGCGATCCTCGACTTCCAGAACACCCAGTTCAAGCTGGCCGAGCTCAAGACCGAGGCAACGATCGGGCGCGTCTTCTACAACGACTGCGTCGCTCGCCATCTCCGGGGCGAGCTCGATTCCGCCACGGCCTCGATGGCCAAGTACTGGCTGTCGGACCTGCAGTGCAAGCTCGTCGACGAGTGCCTGCAACTCTTCGGCGGCTATGGCTATATGAATGAATATCCCATCGCCCGCATGTATCGCGATGCCCGCGTGCAGCGCATCTACGGCGGCACGAACGAGATCATGAAGCTTTTGATCGCGCGTTCGCTCTGAGCCGCCGATCCAGAAACCAAGGAGACGAAAAATGGCTGACGCTTTTGTCTATGACGCCGTGCGCACGCCGCGCGGACGCGGCAAGAAGGACGGTTCCCTCCACGAAGTCCCGGCGGTCCGGCTCGGCGCCAAGGTGCTGGAAGCGCTTCGTGACCGCAACGGGCTCGATACCGCCCAGGTCGACGACATCATCTTCGGCTGCGTCGATCCGGTCGGCGAAGCAGGCGCGGTGATCCCGCGCTCGGCCGCCTTCGAGGCCGGCTACGACAACAAGGCGCCGGGCATGCAGATCTCGCGCTTCTGCGCCTCGGGCCTCGACGCCATCAATTTCGGCGCAGCCAAGATCGCGCAAGGGGCGGACGAGATCGTGATTGCCGGCGGCGTGGAATCGATGTCGCGCGTCGGCATGGGCATGTCGGGCGGCGCCTGGTTCATGGACCCCTCGGTCGGCATCCCGGCCTGGTTCATGCCGCAGGGCGTTTCGGCCGACCTGATCGCCACCAAGTACGGTTTCTCGCGCGACGACGTGGACGCCTATGCAGTCGAGAGCCAGAAGCGCGCCGCCAAGTCGTGGGAAAAGGGCTACTTCAATAAGTCGGTCGTGCCGGTGAAGGACCAGAACGGCCTGACCATCCTCGCCCATGACGAGCATATGCGCCCGACCACCGACATGCAGTCGCTCGGCCAGTTGAACCCGTCCTTCGTCATCCCCGGCGAGATGGGCGGCTTCGATGCGGTCGCCGTGCAGCGCTATCCCGAGCTGGAAGAGATCAACCACGTCCATCACGCCGGCAACTCGTCGGGCATCGTCGACGGTGCGGCAGCCGTGCTGCTCGGCTCGAAGAAGGCCGGCAAGGCGATGGGCCTCAAGCCGCGTGCGCGCATCCGCGCCTTCGCCAACATCGGCTCCGAGCCTGCGATGATGCTGACCGGCCCGGTCGACGTGACCGAGAAGCTGCTCAAGCGCGCCAAGATGAAGCTCTCCGACATCGACCTGTTCGAGCTCAACGAGGCTTTCGCCTCTGTGGTGCTGCGCTACATGCAGGCCTTCGACATCCCGCACGACCGCATCAACGTCAACGGCGGGGCGATTGCCATGGGCCACCCGCTGGGTGCAACCGGCGCGATGATCTTCGGCACCGTGCTTGACGAACTCGAGCGCCGCGACCTCAACACCGCACTGGTGACGCTCTGCATCGGCGCCGGCATGGGCACCGCAACGATCATCGAACGGGTGTGATGCATGGCGACCTTGCCGAATGATGCGGCCCTGATCCTCATCGACGTGCAGATGGCCTTCGTCGAATGGGAGCGCACCGGCCTCAGGCGCAACAACCCGCAGGCGGTGGATAATATTGCACGCCTGCTTGGTGCGTTCCGAGACCGCGGCCTGAGCGTGATCCATGTCCGGCACGCCTCGACCGAGCCGGATTCGGCGCTGCGGCCGGAACGAAGCGGCTACCAGCCGATCGAGCAGGCGCGCGAGCGCGACGGCGAGGCCGTCATCGTCAAGCACGTCAATTCCTCCTTCATCGGGACGGACCTCGAACGGCGCCTGCGCGACGGCGGCCACCGCACCCTGGTCGTCGCCGGCATCACCACCAATCACTGCGTGGAGACCACCACGCGCATGGCCGGCAATCTCGGCTTTGACGCGCGTCTGGTCGCTGACGCCTGCTACACCTTCGATCGCGTCGGCCTCGACGGGAAGGTGCACAGCGCCGAAGCGGTGCACGACATGACCCTGACCAATCTGAATGGCGAATTCGCCTCGATCGTAACAACCGACGCCATTGTGGCGGCTCTCGCCGAAAACATCGCGGCGTAAGGAGGGACTCGATGACCTATACGAACTTCACGGTCGACGTCGATGCCGATGGCATCGCTCTCGTCACCTGGAACATGCCCGACCGCTCGATGAACGTCTTCACCGAAGAGGTGATGAACGAACTCGACAAGATCATCGACCAGGTCGTTGCCGACGCCGGCATCAAGGGCGCCGTCATCACCTCCGGCAAGGACAGCTTCTCGGGCGGTGCCGACCTCACCATGCTGCAGAAGATGCTCGGCATCTATGCCAAGGAGAAGGCCAAGGATCCGGAGAAGGCGGCCAAGCTGCTGTTCGACGGCGCCGGCCGCATGGGCGCGCTGTGGCGCAAGCTCGAGACCTGCGGCAAGCCGTGGGTCTCGGCGATCAACGGCACTTGCATGGGCGGCGCCTTCGAGCTGTCTTTGGCCTGCCACGGCCGCGTCGCGGCTGATTCCGACAAGGTCAAGATGGCCCTGCCGGAAGTGAAGGTAGGCATCTTCCCGGGCGCCGGCGGCACCCAGCGTGTGTCGAGGCTGGCGGACCCGCAGTCGGCGCTGCAGATGCTGACCTCGGGCCAAAACCTTACGCCCCAGAAGGCGAAGGGCATGAATCTGATCCACGAGATCGCCGAACCGAAGAAGCTGATCGAGACCGCCAAGGCGATGATCAAGAACGGCCTGAAGCCGGTCCAGCCCTGGGACGAGAAGGGCTTCAAGCTGCCGGGCGGCCCGGTCTATTCGGCTGCGGGCGCCAATCTCTGGCCACCGGCAATCGCCATCCTGCGCCGAGAGACCTATGGCAACTATCCGGCCGCCGAGGCGATCCTGAAGTGCGTCTACGAGGGCCTGCTGGTGCCCTTCGACACCGGCCTGCGCATCGAGCAGCGCTACTTCACCGAGATCCTGCAGTCGAAGGAAGCGGCTGCGATGATCCGCTCGCTGTTCGTGTCGCTGCAGGAACTGAACAAGGGCGCCCGCCGCCCCGAGGGCATCCCCGACACCAAGTTCAAGAAGATCGGCATCATCGGCGCCGGCTTCATGGGCGCGGGCATTGCCTATGTCACGGCCAAGGCCGGCATCCCCGTGGTGCTGATCGACCGCGACCAGGAATCGGCGGAGAAGGGCAAGGCGCATTCCGACAGCCTGATCTCCGACCAGGTCAAGAAGGGCCGGGCCAAGCCGGAAGAGCGCGAGAAGCTGCTGTCGCTGATCACGCCGAGCGCCGACTATGCCGACCTCGCCGGCTGCGACCTCGTGGTCGAGGCGGTGTTCGAAGACTCGGAAGTCAAGAAAGCTGCGACCGAGAAGGCGGAAGCCGCGCTCAAGTCGTCGGCGGTGTTTGCCTCGAACACCTCGACCATCCCGATCACTTCGCTTGCCAAGAACTCGGCCCGGCCGAAGAACTTCATCGGCATTCACTTCTTCTCGCCCGTCGACAAGATGATGCTGGTCGAGATCATCATGGGCAAGAAGACCGGCGACAAGGCGCTGGCGGTGGCGATGGACTTTGTCCGCGCCATCAAGAAGACGCCGATCGTCGTCAACGACACGCGCGGCTTCTACGTCAACCGCTGCGTGCTGCGCTACATGTCGGAAGCCTTCAAGATGCTGATCGAAGGCGTGCCGGCGGCGATGATCGAGAACGCCGCCAAGGCTGCCGGCATGCCGGTCGGCCCGTTGGCGCTGACCGACGAGACGGCCGTCGACCTCGCCCAGAAGATCATGAAGCAGACCATCCGGGATCTCGGCGAAAAGGCTGTCGACCCGCGCCAGATGGAGCTGATCAACACCATGGTCGACACTCATGGCCGCCTCGGCCGCAAGAACGGCAAGGGCTTCTACGACTATCCGGCCAAGCCGGCAAAGAAGAAGCTCTGGCCGGGCCTGAAGGACCTCTATCCGCAGAAGGCGCCCGAAAAGGTCGATGTCGAGGAACTGAAGCTGCGGCTGCTCTCGGTCATCGCACTTGAAGCGGCGCGCGTGATGGAAGAAGGCATCGTCACCGACCCGCGCGAGGCGGATGTCGGCTCGATCCTCGCCTTCGGCTTCGCGCCCTACACGGGCGGTGCGCTGTCCTACATCGACGGCATAGGCGCCAAGAAGTTCGTCAAGATCGCCAAGGACCTGCAGAAGAAGTACGGCGCCGAGTTCAAGGCACCGAAGCTGCTGGTCGACATGGCCGAGAAGGGCGAGACCTTCTACCAGCGCTTCGATCCTTACGCGAAGGCCGAGGAAAAGAAGGCGGCCTGACGCAGCATGTACGTCTGGGCAAGACTGGCTCGCATGGCCGCGACGAAATCTCGTCGCGGCCCTTACCGTTTTGGCGATGAGGGCCGGCTGTCGTTCCGCTGCCTGCCGACCGACATCGACTTCAACATGCACCTCAACAATGCGCGCTACATGATGCTGGCCGATGTCGGCCGCATCGACATCTTCATGCGCTCCGGCCTGATCGAACTCGCCCGCAAGCGCGGCTGGGCACCGATGCTGGGCGGACTGCAGACGGTGTTCGTGCGCGAGATCAGGCTGTGGAAGCGCTTCGACGTGGTCTCCTCGATCGAGACCTGGAATGGCTCCGAGGTGATCGGCAAGCACCGCTTCGTGCTCGACAATGGCGAGACCGCGGCACTCATCATGACCAGCGCCGGCGTCTACGACCGAACCGGCCGCCGCTTCGTGCAGATAGACGACCTGGTCGCCGAGCTGGGCTATGCGGGTGCCGCGCCGCGCGACGTGAGCGAGGAAGAGAGCATCTTCATCGCCTCGCACAAGGGGTTGAGAGCGCTCGCCAAATCGGAAGGGTGAGCGGCCGAGGCCGCTCATCCGCGCATGATGGCTGCTCGGAGGCATCTGGACATTCCCTTGCGGCGTGGTTAAATGCCAAAAGGTATTTTTTCCTGTCCTCGAGGGGAGCGCCATGCTCTCGCACGAACGTGTCTGGGCCGCCATCGACGCTCTTGCGGAGCGCTATTCGCTTTCGGCATCGGGTCTCGCCAAGAAGGCGGGCCTCGATTCCACGGCCTTCAACAAGTCGAAGCGCCTGTCGGTCGACGGGCGCCCGCGCTGGCCCTCGACGGAGTCGCTGGCAAAGATCATCGAGGCGACCAATTCCTCGCTCGAGGAGTTCATCCAGTTTGTCGAGGCTCCCAAGTCGGCGCGGCCACGGAGCCGAGAAATTCAGGCGCGCGTTCCGCTACTTGGCTTTGCGCAGGCCGGCGCTGGCGGGTTCTTCGACGATGCCGGCTTTCCGGCAGGCGAGGGTTGGGACCTGATCGAGTTGCCGGCCCGGGCGACTGAAACCTCCTACGCGCTTCAGGTCCAGGGCGACTCGATGCTGCCGCTCTACCGCAATGGCGACGTTTTGATCGTCGAGCCGGGCGCGGCGATCCGCAAGGGCGACCGGGTAGTGGTGAAGACGGTTTCGGGGGAGGTCATGGCCAAGGTCCTGGAGCGCCAGGCCCAGGGCGCGATCGAACTGGTATCGCTCAATCCCGAACATCCCAAGCGCCAGTTCAAGTCCGCCGAAGTGGAATGGGTGGCGCGCATCGTGTGGGCGAGCCAGTAAGCAATGAAACCTGCAGCGCTAGCTGTCGCCGCGGGCGGCTTCGTCATCGCTTTCATGCTGGCAACCATTGGCGGTCAGAGGCTTGCGGCGATCGAAACACCGACGGTCGACACCATCGACGAAAGCGAACTGCTGGGCGAAATGCCAGACGCGCCTGGGGACGAGCGCACCGGAGCGGTCGTGCCGTCGGAACCTGCGCCGGCGCAACCCGACGAGTCGTCGGCAGAGAAGGCAGACGAGGGGCAGCAACCGGAGCAGGGCGGCCTTACCCGTGAGGCGCCGCGGGCTCCCCTGAGCGAGTTGAGCCTCGCCTTGCCGCCGTCGCGCAGCATGCCCGAGGACTGGAAGGGCACCACCCTGTTCCACCCAGTGGCATCCGCTGCGGGCGTGATCGAGGGCAACGGGTTCAACGTGGCCATCGCCGGCGTCAAGCCGCTGGATGCCGGCGAAAGCTGCACGTCAGACGGCCAGGAGTGGAATTGCGGGGCACGCGCCCGCACGGCTTTTCGCGGCTTCCTGCGCGGCCGCTCGGTCGTCTGCGATGTGCCGCCGGAGACGGAACGCGGCGTGATCGTCGCCAAATGCAGGATCGGCAAGCAGGATGTCGGCGAGTGGCTGGTCGCCAATGGCTGGGCCAGGGCCGACGACGCCGGCCCTTATGCCGAGGCCGGCAAGAGGGCCGAGGCCGACAAGAAGGGCATTTTTGGCCCACCGCCAGAGCTCCTCAACACGACCAACCTGCCTGCGGTAGAGGCGCCGCCAGGCGAGCCTGCGATCGAGTTGCCGGCGCAGTAGTTCAGGCGCGGCCGGGCAAACGTTCCATATAGATGTCGAGTTCGTCGCGATGCGTCTCGGCGAAGCCGTGGCGTTCGTAGAAGCGCTTGGCGTCGCTCTCGCGCAGCACGTCGAGCTGGATCGGCAGGCCCGCGGCATCTGCCTCCGCGAGCAGTTGGCGCAGAACTGCACTGCCGATGCCTCCACCCTGAGCTTCCGGGAGCATATAGAAGTGTTCGAGCAGCAGTGCGCCGTCGTGTGGGCCGAAGGCGACGCAGCCGATCAACTGCCCAGTGGGCGCGAGGATAAGGCGCGTGTGCTCCGGCCTGAACGAGCCGCGAAAACGGGCACGCGCCCGCTCGGGGTCGAAGCGGCCGATGCGCTCGAGGCTCGGGCGCATGGCGAGAAGCCTGATTTCGAACAGGCGCTTGAAATCGGCCTCACGGGCCGGCGCGAAGGCAAAAGCCGCAACCACGCCGGCGACTGTCACGTCAGGCAGCCAGCTTGCCTTCGAGCGCCTTGCGGATCAATTCGCGTGTCTCTGCGATGCCGTAGAGTGCGGCGAACGAGCCGAAGCGCGGGCCGCGTTCCTGGCCGATGAGCACTTGGTAGATCATCTGGAAGAAGGCGACGGACACGCCGGGGCCGCCTTCCGGGCTCTGCTTCGAATGATCCTGGTAGCGCTCGATCTGGCGGGCGACGTTGAGCGAGGCGTTCTGGATAGCCTCCCCATCCGAGCCCGCCGGAAGTGCTGCGAGCGCCTGCTCGAGGGCAGCGAGTGCCTCGCGCTCGACATCGTCGGGCGCGCGGAACACCTTCGTCGGCTTCACGAAGTCGTCGAAGTAACGGACGGCATAGCCGGTCAGCTTGTCGAGTTCGGGGTGCGTCTCGGGCGTCACGCCGGGAGCGTGGCGCGAGATGAAGCCCCACAGCACGCTCTTGTCATGTGCATTGGAGGCGCTGACGAGGTTGAGCAGCAGCGAGAACGGCACCGGCAGGTCGATAACAGGCGGGTTGCCGTTGTGCATGTGCCAGACCGGGTTGCCCAGGCGGTTCTTCCAGTCCTGCTTCGGGTAGGCGGCGAGGAAGCTGTAATACTCGTCGACCGCCTTGGGGATGACGTCGAAGTAGAGCTTCTTGGCCTGGCGCGGGCGCTGGAACATGTAGAGCCCGAGGCTCTCGGTCGGCGCGTAGGTCAGCCACTCGTCGATGGTCAGGCCGTTGCCCTTGGACTTAGAGATCTTCTGGCCGTTCTCGTCGAGGAACAGCTCGTAGACGAAATGCTCGGGTGCGCGGCCGCCGAGGATGACGCAGATGCGGTCGTAGATCGCCGCATTGGTCTGGTGGTCCTTGCCGAACATCTCGAAGTCGACGTCGAGAGCCGCCCAGCGCATGCCGAAGTCGGGTTTCCACTGCAGCTTGACCCGCCCCCCGGTGACCGACAGCGTGGTCTCGGCGCCGTCCTCGTCGTCGAAGGTGATGGTGCCGGCCTTGGCGTCTACATTCTTCATCGGCACGTAGAGCACGCGGCCGCTCTTGGGCGAGATCGGCAGGAACGGGCTGTAGGTCGCCTGACGCTCTTCGCCCAGCGTCGGCAGCATCACCTTCATGATGTCGTCGTACTTCTCCGCCGCCTTGAGCAGCATCGCGTCGAACTTGCCCGACTTGTAGTAGTCGGTGGCGCTGGCGAATTCGTAGTCGAAGCCGAAGGTGTCGAGGAAGCGGCGCAGCATCGCGTTGTTGTGGTGGCCGAAGCTCTCGTAGTCGCCGCCGAACGGGTTCGGCACCGAGGTCAGCGGCATGTGCAGATACGGCTCGAGGGCGGCGCGGTCCGGCACGTTTTCGGGGATCTTGCGCATCCCGTCCATGTCGTCGGAGAAGCACAGCAGCCTGGTCTTGACCTTGCCCTCGGTCAGCACGTGGAAGGCATGGCGCACCATGGTGGTGCGCGCCACCTCGCCGAAGGTGCCGATGTGCGGGAGGCCCGACGGGCCGTAGCCGGTCTCGAACAGCACCGTCTCGGGCAGTCCGGTTGTCTTGTAGCGCTCGACGATTTTCTTGGCTTCCTCGAACGGCCAGGCTTTGCTTTCGGCTGCGGCCGCCAGGAGTTCGGGGTTGAGATCGATCATGTTTGATCTCGTCATGTCGAGAGCCCTTTTCGTTGGGCGGATTTTCCGCCGAAGACGGCCATGCTCTATGCGCGCATACCGCGGGCGTCAACGATTGCGGGCATTTTTCATTGCGGCGGGCCTTTGGCATTTCTAAGTTCTGCGGGCATTCAACCTCTGGAGAATTCAATGCCCTTGCCGACCGCCCATGAGGCGCTGATCCATCTGATGGTCATCACCTCCGCTTCCGATCGCGACATGACCGACGTCGAGCTCGCGCGCATCGGCGAGGTGGTGCGCACCTGGCCGATCTTCATGGATTTCGACGAAAAGCGCCTGATTAGCGTGGCCCAGGAGTGCCAGGAGCTGCTGCATGCGGAGTCCGGGCTCGAGGGTGTATTGGAATTCGCCCGCCGGGCGATCCCGGAGCGGCTCCACGAAACCGCCTATGCGGCGGCATTCGAAGTTGCCTCGGTCGATCTCGAAATGCGCATGGAAGAGCTGCGCGTCCTGCAGCTGCTGCGCAAGCATCTCAGTGTCGATGCCCTGACGATCGCGGCGATCGAGCGGGCGACCAAGGCCCGCCACCGCACGCTGACCTGAGCTTAGTAGAAGCTCACCGGGAAATAGCGCAGATAGAGTTCGGCGAAGATACCCTTCGCCGATATCTCGTGCAGGGCGTAGTCGAAGGCGGCCGCGAGATCGGGCTCGCCGGGCTTGGCGGCGATCGCGAGGCCAGTGCCGAGATATTCCGGCGCCAGATAAGGCCCGCCGGCAAAGCGGCAGCAGGCGGCGGCGTCCGTGCCGGCAAGCCAGAACGACTGGCGCATGCCGTCACCGAACACGGCATCGGTCTTGCCGTCCTTGAGATCGCCGTACAGCCATTCCGGCTTCGTGTAGGTGACGACCTGAACTCCGCCGAAATAGTCGCGCAACACACGCTCGTGGGCGGACCCGGCCATGACCCCCACGCGTTTGCCCTGGAGCTTGTCGACCACGGGCTCGGTGACGGCTTGTGCCTTCTTCATGATGAAGCGGGCCGGAAACTGCAGATAGGACCGTGAGAATGCGTATTTCTCGCGGTTCTCGGCCGTCGCTGGCACCCCTGCGATCAGCGCCTCGCCATCGCCGGCGTTGAGGGCCGCGTCTAGCTCGGCCCAGGGCAGCGCCTGGATCTGGCATTTCTCCGGGACGCCGAGTTCGGCACAGATGGCTCGCGCCAGATCGACGTGAAAACCGGACAGCCGGCCGTTCTTGTCGATGAAGTTGAACGGCGGGAAATCGGTGGTCGTCAGGAAGCGAAGCCGCGGCAGGGCGGAGAGGTCAGGCTTCGGCAGGCGCTCCTTCACGTCCCAGAGCACCGGCACCTGCGGCTGGGCCGTGGCGGGCGCGGACAAGGCAGCCAGCGACATGGCGATTGCGAGCGTAAGCGGCCCCAGTTTCATGTTGAGCTCCGGCCATCCCCTTTGGAATTCACAGAGCATTAGCGCCGGTCTCGACGCGAGGCAAAGCCATTGTGCGGCTTGGCAGAGTTCGTGTCGGAATGCATATCTGGATATATGTTCCGCCTATACTTTCACCCGTTCGGGGCATGGCGCCTGCCAAAACGATGTGCATAGATGCGCACGGGGATTGCAGCATTGGGGGTGTTGCAATGGCACTGGGCCAGTCGCCGCGGGGAGGGCACGCGAGAGCGTGTGGGTCGCATATCGCGACCGGTGGGGAATGGTTCGACTATCGTTGTAGTATCCAAATTTGCGGCTCGCAGGCCGTGGGTGCGTGATGGTTGCGGACCTTGGTCAGGCAACCATCCGCCCCTCTTTTTTTGTCGGGAACGAGCCCGAGCCTCATCAATTCGATGCTGCTAACGGCAATGCTCCAGCGCTCTCCGGCTGGGCACTGCATGACGAATCCCGCCTGCGACACGTTCTTGATCGTCTTGGCATTCCGCTGATGCAAAGGTTGCGGCTGGCATCGTGCGCTGCATTCCACAGCACCAGCTTGCAGTCCGAGCTGTTGGCTTCGGGAGAGGTCGAGGAAAGAGCCTATTTTGCGCAGATGGCGCGGGAAGTGGGCGTCGGGTTTCGGGAAAATATCGATCCGCGCCGCCTGGTGTTCGTTGACGACGAAGCCTGCGTAGAAATGCTGGGCGAACGGGATGGGGTGCTCGCTGCGCGCTATCTCGACGATGCTGGACAACTCACCTACTTGGTCGCGCCCAATCAGCCGGGTTGGGGCAGCATAGCCCGCCGTGACGATCGCGAGATGAAGCGCCGCCTGAAGGTCGTGGCCCCTTCGGCGCTGCGGGCCGCGCTCATAGCGCGCTCGCGTCGGGCGCTTACCCGGGAAGCGCAAGGTGGGCTGTTGGCAAGTCGGCCGGAGTGCTCTGCCCGCGATGTCGTCTGGCCCTGGCAGGCATACGGGCTCGGCATGCTGACCTCGCTCGCGCTAATCTCGCTTGCCCTGGTGCCGGGGCTCCTGTTTGTCCTCATTCATTTCCTTACGGTCAGCTTCTTCATCGCGTGCTCGGTGCTCCGCGCGGTTGCGGCGATACGTCTGCCGAAAATGGCGTCGGCGCCGGTGTCATTGCCGCTTTCTCCGGATGTCCCTGTTTATTCGGTGCTCGTCGCGCTGTACCGCGAGGCAGAGGTGGTGCCGGAACTGCTCGTAGCTCTCGGCAAGCTGCAGTGGCCGCGCAGCAAACTCGAAATCGAGCTCGTCTGCGAGGAGGACGACACGGAGACCATCGCCGCCGTCAATACCCTCCAGTTGCACCCCTGCGTGGAATTGGTGCTGGTTCCACCGTCGCTCCCCCGTACGAAGCCGAAGGCGCTTGCCTACGCGTTGCCGCTGACGAGGGGACAACTGGTGGTGCTCTACGATGCGGAGGACAGGCCGCATCCGATGCAACTCGCCGAGGCGCTGCAACGGTTCAACGAAGCGGGCCCCGAACTCGCCTGCCTGCAGGCGCCGCTCGAGGTATCCAATCGTCGTGCCAACATGATCGCCAACATGTTCGGGTTCGAGTATGCGGCGCTGTTCCGGGGCCTGCTGCCCTGGCTCGCCCACAGCCGCCTGATGCTACCGCTCGGCGGCACTTCGAACCATTTCCGGCGGGAGGCGTTGCAGGCGGTCGGCGGCTGGGACCCCTACAACGTCACCGAGGACGCCGACCTGGGCGTTCGCCTTGCCAGGCGCGGCTATCGCTGCGAGACGCTGCAATGCGCCACGCGGGAAGACGCGCCGGAAGACCTCGCGACCTGGCACCAACAGCGCGTTCGCTGGTTCAAGGGCTGGATGCAGACCTGGCTTGTGCACATGCGGCAGCCGCGGGCGCTGGCCCGCGAACTGTCGCCTGCAACCTTTGCCGTCACCCAGATCCTTGTGGTTGGTATGGTCCTGTCGTCCCTCCTGCATGCGCTGCTGCTGATCATGGTGGCCGGCCTGGCGATCGAGCTGGCATCCGGGTTTTCGTTCGGCCTATGGCAGACGCCACTGCTGGTGCTCGACCTGATCAGCATCTTCCTGGGCTACGCATCCTTCCTGCTCCTGGGCTGGGTCGTGCTCCGCCCGAGCGACAGGAAAGGGTTCTGGAAGGTCGTTCTGTTTACGCCGATCTATTGGGTCATGTTGTCGGGCGCCGCGTGGTGCGCGCTCGTGGATCTCATCCGGCGCCCACACCACTGGGCAAAGACGCCGCATCGCAGGGCGCGAGCGCTCTGATCCGGGCCAGCTTGTCGCCACAAAGGTAGTTGCCCCGGCTTCTGCCGTCCGCGTTGTTCGTCTCCCCCTCCCTATCCCCTTTTCATCGAGCCGGCAGCTTTGCAGCAATGCGAAGCATGCTATTGGGTGGCTGCAAGGCGGTCCCCAGGCCAGATCCAGGTCTTGGGCCGCGGACGCTGCAGCGGCGGAACTATGGATGGCTGAGACCAGCACGCATACAAGGGCGAAGCGCACGGCGAAACTCAGCGCTGGCCGCCTCTATCAGAACCGGTGGATGCTGGCCGCGGGCGTGATCGCCGTGCTCGCCATGCATGTCGCGGGCTACCGATCGGTACCCTTCACCGCAATGGTGATCGGCGCGCTGGCGCTGTTTGCCCTGGTCGCGCCCCGAACACCTGCGGCACGCAGGCTGGCCGACGAGGCCGCCCGCACCGAACGATCGCCGCTGGACAGGCTGTCCGGCGAGAAACTCGCGGCTGCCGTTGCCGATCCGCTCATCATTTTCGACCGCGACGGCATGGTGGTCCACGCCAACGAAGCGGCGCAATCGGCCTTCGGCGCGATCCCGCCCGACCTGCCGTTGCTGCTCAAGTTTCGCGCACCCGAGATGCAGAGCCTCATCGAGGCCGTCCTGGGCGGAGAAGGCAACGGACACGCCACCGATTATGTCGAGCGCGTGCCTTTCGAGCGCGTCTATCGCGTCACCGGCTCCGCGGTCGGACGCGGCACCGGGCTTTTCGTGCTTGCCTTCAGGGACCAGAGCGAGGCGCGACGCATCGACAGGATGCGTGCCGACTTCATCGCCAACGCCAGCCACGAGTTGCGCACCCCGCTTGCGTCGATCGCCGGCTTCGTCGAGACGCTGCGCGGTCCTGCCCGCAACGATCCGAACGCGCGCGACCAGTTCCTGCAAATCATGCAGAACCAGACGGGCCGGATGGCGCGCCTGATCGACGATCTGCTGTCGCTGTCGCGGCTGGAAATGAAGCCTTACCTGAAGCCAGGGGCGCGGGTCGACCTGCGGCAGACCGTCGAGGCCGTGATCGCCTCGCTGGCGCCGCTCGCCGCCGAGACGGGAGTGGTGGTCGAACGCGACTTCGCGGAGGGGCCTTTCGAGGTGCATGGCGACCGCGACGAACTGTTCCAGGTGGTGCAGAACCTGCTTGAGAATGCCTGTAAGTACGGCCAGTCCGGCGGTCGCGTAATCGTCTCGATGCGGCGGACCGTCGGCGAGGGCGAGCCCGAGGTCGAAGTGAGTGTCCGCGACTTCGGCCCCGGTATTCCCGCCGAGCACATTCCGCGCGTCACCGAGCGCTTCTACCGCGTGGATGTGGAGACGAGCCGAGCCCACAAGGGCACCGGTCTCGGCCTGTCCATCGTCAAGCACATATTGAGCCGGCACAACGGCCGTCTGTCGATCAAGTCGGAACTCGGCCAGGGTTCGGCCTTTACGGTGCACTTGCCTTTGCGCTGAGCCGGCAAAATGTGCTGGCCGGGCCGGGCGTTTCTTTTTTCTGTCATCAGGCTAGCTTAGGCTTTCGATTTCAGAAGCCGATTCATCCGAACCTTTAGGAGGTCCAGAGCAGATATGCAGTCCGTTCACATCGTCAGCGCCTATGACGAGGAACTGAAGTTCCTCGCCCGCAAGATTGCGGCCATGGGCGGCCAGGCCGAACGCATGGTCGATCAGGCGGTTGCCGCCCTGGTCAATGGCGATCCCGAACTCGGGCAGCGGGTGATCGCCGACGATGCGCAGCTCGACGACGCCGAGCGTGAGATCGACGACAAGGCCATCCTCATCATCGCCCGCCGCCAGCCGATGGCGAAGGACCTGAGGGAAGTCATCGGCGCCATCCGCATATCCGCCGATCTCGAACGGGTCGGCGATCTCGGCAAGAACATTGCCAAGCGGGTGTCCGCCGTTGCCGAGGGACGCCAGCCGAACAGCCTGTTCCGCGGGTTGCAGGCGCTGGCCGAACTGGCGCTGACGCAGCTCAAGGAGGTGCTGGACGTCTATGCCTCGCGTTCGGTGGAGAAGATCGGTTTCGTTCGCGACAGGGACGAGCAGATCGACGCCATGTACACCTCGCTGTTCCGCGAGCTGTTGACCTACATGATGGAAGACCCGCGCAACATCACGCCGTGCACCCATCTGCTGTTCGTCGCCAAGAACATCGAGCGCATCGGCGACCACGCGACCAACATCGCCGAGACGATCTACTACATCGTCACCGGCGAGCAGATGCCGCCGGAGCGGCCGAAGGAAGACGAGAGCCACCGCGTGACGGTGTCCGGCGGAGCCAATCCCGCCTGAGCCCGCTCAAGCAGGCTCTTCTACCCTTGCCGGTCGGGGTCTAGACTATATCTCCAAGTGAGTGGTCCCGATCGAGCCGGGTGTGCCATGACCGAGCTTGCCAGGAAGTTCGACAAGAGCCCAGAACTGGAAAGCGGCGTCGTCGCCTCCAGTGTCTACTTCGAAGGCCGGCGCGTCGCCGACATCTCCATAGAGGAGGCCGGCGCCTGGGCCGGCAAGGAAGGGCACGTCGTCTGGATCGGGCTGCTCGAGCCTAGCCGTGAACTGCTGCTGCGCGTGCAGCGGCAGTTCCGCCTTCACGACCTCGCCATCGAGGATGCCGAGAACCCGCACCAGCGCCCGAAGATCGAGCAGTACGGCGACACGCTGTTCATCGTCGCCCGCACCGCGCAACTGGTGCAGGGGAGGGTCGACTTCGGCGAAACCCATCTGTTTCTGGGCAAGGGCTATCTCGTCAGTGTAAGGCACGGCGTCTCGACGTCCTACGCTGCCGTCCGCCAGCACTGGGAAACCTGCCCGACCGCTCTCGCGAAGGGCGAGGACTTCATCCTCTATGCGATCCTCGATTTCATCGTCGACAACTACATGCCGGTGCTTGAGCAGATCGAGGAGGAGGTCGATGCGATCGAGGATGGCGTTCTGGCGCGGCCGATGACCTCCAAGGACATCGAGCGGTTGTACATGCTCCGTCGCGATCTATTGCGCCTGCGCAACGCCGCGGGGCCCCTGGTCGAGGTGTGCAGGCGCCTGACCAGCGCCGACCTGCCGCAGTTGCGGCCGGCCATGCACCCGCTCTTCAGGGATGTCACCGATCACATCCGCACGGTGCTGGAGAAGGTGGACAATCTGCGCGAGGTGCTGGCTTTCGCCTTCGAGGCCAGCCTGCTCGTGGGCCAAAGCCAGGAGACAGCCATCGCCAAGAAGCTCGCCTCCTGGGCGGCCATACTGGCGGTCCCGACCGCGCTTGCCGGCATCTACGGCATGAACTTCTCGGACATGCCCGAGTTGCAGTTCGCCTACGGCTATCCCGCCGTGCTGGTGACCATCGTCGCCGTCTGCTCGGTGCTGTACTGGCGGTTCAAGAAGAACGGCTGGTTGTGAGCGGGGCGTAGCGAGCGAAAAAAAGCCCCGTCCGCCAAAGCGATCCGGGGCTCAGAGAAGGGAATACGGTGTGCGCTCAGCGCGCCTTGCGGCGCTCCGAGGCCGGCTGGAAGGCGATCTTGGAGTGATAGCCGCAGTAGGGCCCGCTTTCGCCGGTTTCGTTGCCGCAAAAGCTGAAGTCTTCGCTCAGCGGATCGCCGTTCGGCCACTTGCAGGTACGCTCGCTCAGCTGAACCAGCTGCAGGCGGCGCGAGATCGGCACCACGACGTTCGAGACCGGGCGGATGTACTGGCGGGCCACCGGCTCGACCTCGAACTGCGCCTGCAGCGCCGTGGCGCCGATGGTAGCAGTCACGGTCCGGGTTGCCGTTACGGTGCGCGAAACGGTCTTGGTGGCGGTGGCCGCCTGGGTCGTCTTCTTCTGGCGCGCAGGCGCAGCCGTGGCGCGGCCCCGGCTCGACAGCTTGAGGCGGTGCACCTTGCCGATGACGGCGTTGCGGTTGACGCCGCCGAGCTGTGCCGCGATCTGGCTGGCGCTCAGACCCTCCGACCACAGCTTTCTGAGAAGTTCGACCCGCTCGTCAGTCCAGTTCATGAGACCGTACTCCTGATTTGGCGCGCAGAATTCGGAATCCGTCGCCACCCCGGGGAACCGGGTGGCTACCACATCTATTCAGTGATTGTGTCCGCCGCACGAAATCTAGTTATTTCTCAATTACAATTACCGATGCGCTGACTCCGTGACAAGAGTCCGAGGGTGCATCGTGATTCTGTTTTTGCGGTTTTCCCCAACTTGCCTGACCCGCGGACGACGGCGGAAGCCAGGGAGAGCCTTCGCTTGGTCCTAGACGACGTTTTCGTTGACTTCATGTCCGGAAAACCTGATATACCCGCAGAGCCGCCGCTTGAGGCGGCTTTTTGATTTTCCGGTTCCGGAGATGCATATAATGAGCGGATCGGCGCTTTTCGAGACGTTTGCTCGCGCACCCCTGGCGTTCGAGCGAGGTGAGGGTTCCTGGCTCATCGGCGAGAACGGCGACCGATATCTCGATTTCGCCGGCGGCATTGCCGTCAATTCGCTCGGCCATGGCCATCCGCACCTCGTCAAGGCGCTGACCGAGCAGGCCGCCAAGCTGTGGCACGTCTCGAACCTCTACGAAATCCCCGACCAGAACCGGCTGGCCGAGCGCCTCGCCGAGCACTCCTTTGCCGACCGCGTCTTCTTCACCAACTCCGGCGCTGAAGCGCTGGAATGCGCGATCAAGACCGCGCGCCGCTATCACTACAAGAACGGCCATCCCGAGCGCTATCGTGTCATCACTTTCGAAGGCGCCTTCCACGGCCGCACGCTGGCGACGATCGCCGCCGGTGGCCAGGCCAAGTACCTCGAAGGCTTTGGCCCGAAGGTCGACGGCTTCGACCAGGTGC
Organism: Mesorhizobium sp. SCN 65-20; assembly: GCA_001724355.1. Classification (GTDB taxonomy): domain Bacteria; phylum Pseudomonadota; class Alphaproteobacteria; order Rhizobiales; family Rhizobiaceae; genus Aminobacter. The sequence continues at coordinate 18,393 of MEEF01000001.1, forward strand.
CGTTCGACGACATCGACGCTGCCGAGAAGCTGATCGGCCCGGAAACGGCTGCGATCCTGCTCGAGCCGGTGCAGGGCGAGGGCGGCATCCGTCCGTTCCCGACCGCCTCGCTCAAGCGCCTGCGCCAGCTGTGCGACAAGCATGGCCTGCTGCTCATTTTCGACGAAGTCCAGTGCGGCATCGGCCGTACCGGCAAGCTGTATGGCTATGAATGGTCGGGCGTTTCGCCGGATCTCATGGCCATCGCCAAGGGCATCGGCGGCGGCTTCCCGATCGCGGCCTGCCTTGCCACCGAGGAGGCGGCCAGCGCGATGACCCCGGGCGTCCACGGCACCACCTTCGGCGGCAATCCGCTCGCCATGGCGGTCGGCAACGCCGTGCTTGACGTCGTGCTCGAGGAGGGTTTCCTTGAGGAAGTCAGCCGCAAGGCGTTGCTCTTGAAGCAGGGTCTCGCCGCGATCGCCGACGAATTCCCGGATGTCATCTCCGAGATCCGCGGCACCGGCCTGATGCTTGGCGTCAAGTGCTCCATGCCCAATACCAAGGTGAACATGGCGCTGCGCGACCAGAAGCTGCTGGCCGTGCCGGCTGGCGAGAACGTGCTGCGCCTGTTGCCGCCGCTGACGACGACGGACGCGGACATCCAGGAGGCGCTGAAGCGCATTCGCGCGGGAGCAGCCAGCCTCTCCAAGGCCGCCGCAAACGGCGGCTGAACCCAGGGACGTTACATGACCAGCGGGATTCGCCACTTTACCGACCTCTCGGCCGTTTCCGGGAGCGACCTACGCGGGATTATGGACGACGCGGTGGTGCGCAAGGCGCGCCTCAAAGCCGGCGAACGATCCAAACCTCTCGAAGGCAAGGTGCTGGCGATGATCTTCGACAAGCCGTCGACCCGCACGCGCATCTCCTTCGACGTCGGCATGCGCCAGCTCGGCGGCGAAACCATCATGCTGACCGGCACGGAGATGCAGCTCGGACGTTCGGAGTCGATCGGCGACACCGCCAAGGTTCTGTCGCGCTACGTCGATGCGATCATGATCCGCACGACCGCGCATGAGCGGCTGATCGAGCTGACCGAGAACGCGACCATCCCGGTCATCAACGGTCTCACCGACGACACGCATCCGTGCCAGCTGATGGCCGACATCCTCACCTTCGAGGAGCATCGCGGCCCCGTTGCCGGCAAGACCTTTGCCTGGACCGGCGACGGCAACAACGTGCTGCATTCGCTGCTAGAGGCCTCCGCGCGCTTCAGCTTCAACGTCAACGTGGCCGTGCCGGAAGGCAGCGAGCCGGCGCAGAAATATGTCGACTGGGCCCGCGCCAACGGCGGCACGGTCAATTTCGCCGCGACCGCCGAAGAGGCGGTCACCGGGGCGGATGCGGTGGTCACCGACTGCTGGGTGTCGATGGGCCAGGAGCATCGCGCGCGCGGCCACAACGTCTTCCTGCCGTATCAGGTCAATCCCGACCTGATGAAGCACGCCAACCCGGACGCGCTGTTCATGCACTGCCTGCCTGCCCACCGCGGCGAGGAAGTCACCAACGAGGTCATCGACGGCCCGAACTCGGTGGTCTTCGACGAAGCCGAGAACCGGCTGCATGCGCAGAAGGCCGTGCTCGCATGGTGCCTCGGCGCTTGAATGCGTGACGCCGCACTCCTATCTGGGGCGGGATCAAGACAATCTGTTGGCGATAACGCCTTGTTCTGCGACCATCGGCAGGCCGACGAGTCGCGAAACCTATGTATGGGATAAGTTCCAGTGGCTGAGACTGAACTCAAGCTGGGCGAATTCGGGTTCGCCGGCGACGACCATGTCGTTCCATTCGCGGTGGAGCCGCTCGATGTGCGCGGCCGCACCGTGCAGCTCGGGCCGTTGCTCGACCAGATCCTCGGTCGGCACGACTATCCGGAGCCCGTTGCAAGGCTGCTTGCCGAGGCCTGCGTGGTCACCGTGCTGCTCGGCACGTCGCTCAAGTTCGAGGGCAAGTTCATCCTGCAGACCCGCACCGACGGGCCGGTGGACATGCTTGTGGCGGACTTCACCACACCGCACTCGCTGCGTGCATACGCCCGCTTCGACGCCGACCGCGTCGCCGAGGCGACCAAGGCGGGCATGACTGCGCCCGAGGATCTTCTGGGCACCGGCGTGCTGGCGCTGACCATCGACCAGGGCGCGCATACGCAGCGCTACCAGGGCATCGTCGAACTCAACGGGATCTCGCTCGAGGAAGCCGCGCGGACCTATTTCCGCCAGTCCGAGCAGATCCCGACCGACCTGCGCCTCTCGGTGGCCAAGCTCGTCCGTCCGGGTGAGGGTGGCGGCGAGCATTGGCGCGCGGGCGGGCTGCTGGCGCAGTTCCTGCCGGATTCGCCCGAACGCCGACGCGTGGCCGACATCCATGGCGGCGACGGCGACTTGCGCGAGATCTCGGTCCAGCCCGACGACAATGCCTGGCAGGAACTGCTGGCGCTGGTCGCGACCATCGAACCGACCGAACTGATCGATCCGACCGTGGGTGCGGAAAGGCTGCTCTATCGCCTCTTCCACGAGCACGGTGTGCGTGTGTACGAGGGCGTGCACGTCGCCGACCAGTGCTCATGCTCGGACGGCAAGATCCGCGGCATCCTGAAGGGCTTCTCGGCTGAGGAGATCAAGGAGAGCACCGAGGACGGCCGCATCCGCGTGAACTGCGAATTCTGTTCGAAGGCCTACGAATACGAGTCGAGCGAGTTCGTTCCGGCGGAATAACCTGATTCAGTTGAGCCGTGGCCGGGCATCCGGCAGGTCGAGCGAGAAGGCGGGGATGGCGATGTCGAACAGCTCGCCAGCCTCGTTACGCATGGTGTAGCGCCCCGTCATGATGCCGGATGGCGTCGAAAGCGGGCAGCCAGACGTGTACTGGTAGCTGTCGCCGGGGTTGAGCTCAGGCTGGTCGCCGACCACGCCCGGGCCGCGCACTTCCTCGACCCGGCCCGTGGCGTCCGTGATGTGCCAATAGCGCGACAACAGCTGGACGAACTCGTCCGAGTTGTTCTCGATCGTCACCCGATAGCCCCATACATATCGGTTCTCGTCAGGCTCGGACCGCTCTTCCAGATAGAAGGGCTCGACCTGAACCGCGATGTTGCGGGTTACCGCGCGATACATATGCAGGCGCTCCATGGTCCTTGCGTCAGGGTCCGCCCCTTGCAAGGGGCGGTCAACTACCGAACGCCTTGTTCACGCCGATTGTGATGAAGGCGTGGCGGGTTTCGCATACCCGACACATATGTGTCACCCCTGCGTCATGCGACAGGGCGAGTTTCCGCGTCGTCCAACGACAAGGAATCACTTGAAATGAAACGTTTCTTCGCCGCCCTGCTCGCCTCAGCCTGCCTTGCCGTCCCGGCAGCACATGCCGGCGACCTGGCGGACAACGTCGCGCAACTGACCAGGGGGGCCGAGTGGAAGCTCGTCAAATCCCCGAGGCTCGACTTCGACACGTACCATCCGCAGGGCTTTGCGCGCGCCGGCGACTTCATCTTCATGTCGTCGGTGGAGATCGTCGAGCGCACCAAGAAGTACGAGACGCCTAAGGACGGCATGGACCGCGACGAAGGCAAGGGCGCCGGGCACCTGTTCAAGCTCGACGCCGACGGCAAGCTCGTCGGCCAGGTGAAGCTCGGCGATGGCGCGATCTACCATCCCGGCGGCATAGATTTCGACGGCCGCTGGCTGTGGGTGCCGGTGGCGGAATACCGGCCGAACAGCAAGTCGATCATGTACCGCGTCGATCCCGAAACGCTCGAGGCGACGGAAGTCTTCCGCTTTCCCGACCACATTGGCGGGGTCGTGTTCGATCCCGAAAGCAGCACGCTGCATGCCGTGAGCTGGGGCTCGCGCCGGTTCTACACCTGGAAGGTGACCGAGGACCTGACCGTTCCGGATGCAGCCCTCGATCCGGAGAAGACCCGCACGCTCAATCCCTCGCACTACATCGATTATCAGGACTGCGGGCTGCTGAAGGCCGGACAGGCCGTCTGCACCGGCATCACCGAGTACCGGCCCGGCTCCGACGGGCAGTTGTTCCGCCTCGGCGGCATCGACGTCATCGATCTCAAGGCGGGGCGGCCCCTGTTCCAGGTGCCCGTGCAGATCTGGAGCGAGAAGGGCAAGTCAATCACCGGAAACCCGGTTCTGGTCGAGAAGACCGAGACGGGCATTCGCCTTACGGCCGCGCCCGAGGACAACGAGAGCAAGCTCTACGTCTACGAGACCGAGCTGAAGTAGGCAGCAAAAAGGGCGCGCCGGAAATTACCGGCGCGCCATTGTCTTCAAGACGCTGACGTCTCAGCGCGCTGCCTTCAACGCGTCCTTGATGTCGTTGAGCAGGTCGTCGGCGTCTTCCAGGCCGACCGACAGGCGCAGCGTGCCGTCGTCGATGCCGAGTTCGGCGCGTGCCTCGTCGGTGAGGTTCTTGTGCGTCGTGGTCGCCGGATGGGTGATCAGGCTCTTGGCGTCGCCGAGGTTGTTGGAGATGAGGATCACCTCGAGCGCGTTCTCGAAGGCGAAGGCAGCCTTCTTGCCGCCCTTGATGTCGAAGCAGATCAGCGTCGAGCCGCCCTTCATCTGCTTGCTGATGATGTCGGCCTGCGGATGGTCGGCACGGCCGGGGTAGATGAGCCGCGACACTTCCGGACGCGAGGCGAGGAAGTCGGCGATCTTGCCTGCGCTCTCGGTCTGTTGGCGTACGCGCAGCGGCAGCGTCTCCAGGCCCTTGAGCAGCGTCCAGGCGTTGAACGGCGACAGGCTCGGCCCGGTGTGGCGGAAGTAGTCGTGCAGGTTCTCGTCGATCCACTTCTTGTCGGAGAGGATGACGCCGCCCAGGCAGCGGCCCTGGCCGTCAATGTGCTTGGTGGCCGAGTAGACGACGATGTGGGCACCGAGCTCGAGCGGCTTCTGCTGCATCGGCGTGGCGAAGACGTTGTCGACCACCACGCGCGCGCCGATCGAGTTGGCGAGTGCCGCAACCGCCGCGATGTCGATCACTTCGAGCGTCGGGTTGGTCGGGCTTTCCAGGAAGAACAGCTTGGTGTTGGGGCGGACGGCCCTTTCCCAGTTGGTGATGTCGGTGCCGTCGACCAGCGTCGCCTCGATGCCGTAGCGCGGCGCCAGCGTCTCGACGACCCAGCGGCAGGAGCCGAACAGGGCGCGGGCGGCGATGATGTGATCGCCGGCCTTCAGGCTGCAGAGGATGGCGGCAGAGACCGCTGCCATGCCCGATGCTGTGGCGCGGGCATCTTCGGCGCCCTCCAGTTCGCACATGCGCTTCTCGAACATGTCGACGGTCGGGTTGGCGTAGCGCGAATAGATGAAGCCCTGCGTCTCGCCCTTGAAGCGCGCCTCCGCACTCTCGGCGGTGTCGTAGACATAGCCCTGTGTCAGGTAGATGGCTTCGGAGGTTTCGCCGAACTCGGAGCGGAGGGTGCCGCCGTGAACGAGGGCGGTCTGCGGGTTCCAGTTGCGTTTCTTATCGGTGGTCATAGCGACTTCCAGATACAAAAAAACCGGTCGCGAAAAGTCGCAAACCGGTCCAAACGCGGCCCTTTAGCGACTTGTTTAACGTGGCTGCAAGCCGACCGGCAAATCACCACGGGATAAAGGTCCTTTAGACCTGTCGCCGGCTTGCGTCAATCGCGGGCTCGACTAAACGTTTTGGGCCACGCGCATGATCCGCAATCCGGGTCGAGGTGTATCGAGTGTTGCAGCGCCCATGCCGCGCGGTCGGGGCGGCGCTGCGAAGGAGTTGGCCAATGCGGCAGTCGGGCATTCTTCCGGATCAGGATATCGCGGCGCTGTTCGCGTCGGGCGCGCTCTCGGCGCCGCCGCTGGACGCCGACCAGATCCAGCCCGCAAGCCTCGACCTGCGGCTCAGCGCCAAGGCCTATCGCGTCCGCGCAAGTTTCCTGCCCGGACCGAACCACCTGGTCTCGGCCAAGCTGGACCGCCTCAAGCTGCATGAGATCGACCTCGCCAATGGCGCGGTTCTGGAGACGGGTTGCGTCTACATCGTACCGCTTCAGGAAGCGCTGTCGCTACCGGCTGACGTTTCCGCTTCCGCCAATCCCAAGAGTTCCACGGGCCGCCTCGACATCTTCACCCGCGTCATGACCGATCTCGGGCAGGAGTTCGACAAGATCCCGGCCGGCTACAAGGGCCCCCTCTATCTCGAAGTCAGCCCGCGCACCTTCCCGATCGTCGTTCGCGCCGGCTCGCGCCTGTCGCAGATACGTTTCAGGAAGGGCAACGCGCTGCTGAGCGAAGCCGAACTGAACGCGCTGCACGCCTCGGACCGGCTGGTGGCCATCGATCCGCCAAACATCTCCGGCGGCGGCATCGCGCTGTCGATAGACCTGGCCGGGCCTCCCGGAAGTATCGTCGGCTATCGCGGTAAACACCACACCGGCCTCGTCGACGTTGACCGGCGCGCCGCCCACGAGATCGTCGATTTCTGGGAGCCGATCTACAACCATGGAGCCGGCGAACTCGTGCTCGATCCGGATGAGTTCTACATCCTGGTTTCGCGCGAGGCCGTGCACGTTCCGCCGCTCTACGCCGCCGAGATGACACCGTTCGATCCGCTGGTGGGCGAGTTCCGCGTGCACTACGCCGGCTTCTTCGATCCCGGCTTCGGCCATTCGGCGGCTGGCGGAACGGGCAGTCGCGCGGTGCTGGAAGTGCGCAGCCACGAGGTGCCCTTCATCCTCGAACATGGTCAGATCGTCGGGCGGCTGGTCTACGAGCACATGCTGTCGCGCCCGCGCGCACTCTATGGCAGCGACCTCGGCTCCAACTATCAGGCGCAGGGGCTCAAGCTCTCCAAGCACTTCCGCATGACCTAAGGTAAACGAAGGGTAACCCTTAGTCTGCTTGTCCCTTTGCCGGCACTGTGGTTGGCTGGCCACCAGGGACGCTCGGAAAGAGCGCCCGGTAAACGGGAGAAAATCATGCAGATTGCCAGGAAATTCGCATTCTCCGCCGCTGTCGCGGCGCTGATGGCGGTGGCGGGAGCCGCATCGGCACAGGAGGGCGGAAAGCTCAAGCTCGGCACTGAAGGCGCGTATCCGCCCTTCAACAGCGTGACCGCCGACGGCAAGCTGGTCGGCTTCGACGTCGAAATCGGCAATGCGCTGTGCGCACAGATGAAGGTCGAGTGCGAGTGGGTCACCCAGGATTGGGATGGCATCATTCCGGCCCTTCAGGGCGGCAAGTTCGACGCTCTCATCGCCTCGATGACCATCACCGAGGAGCGCGCGCAGCAGGTCGACTTCACCAACAAGTACTACACGACGCCGCTGGCGCTGATCGCGCCGAAGGATTCCGCCTTGACCTCGCCGGAGCCGGATGCGCTCAAGGGCAAGACCGTCGGCGCCCAGGCGTCGACCACGCAGAGCATCTACGCCGAGGACCACTACGCCAAGGCTGGCGCTGACGTGAAACTCTATCCGACGCAGGATGAGGCCATGGCCGACCTGACCAACGGGCGTCTCGACGCCGTCGTGTCGGACAAGTTCGTGCTGGTCGACTGGATGAAGACCACCGGCCAGGACTGCTGCAAGCTGATCGGCGACCTCAAGGGCACGGAGTCTCTCACCGGCATCGCGGTGCGCAAGGGCGATCCGCTGCGCGAGAAGCTGAACGCGGCGATCGACGCCATCGTCAAGGACGGCACCTACGCCAAGATCAACGCCAAATATTTCGATTTCGACATCTACGGCGCGCAAGACTGACGAGCCGAAAAGGAAAGGCCGGGCACTGCCCGGCCTTTCCGATGTTAATTATATGATCGGCAATCACTAGCCGAGCGAGCAGATCGGGCGCATTATCTTCGTCGAGCGGAGGTAAGCAGCCATGCGCTACATTCTCGTTTCACTGACGATCGGACTCCTGGCGCCCCTGTCCGGCTGCATGTCGGACAACTACGACTACGTCACCGCCTTCCAGCCGAGCTACTATGGCGAAGGCATCAGCTTCAACTACGCCACCGGGCAGAAGGAGCTTCGTCTCCGCGAATTGCGCAGCGTTCCGGATCGGGAACTGCGCCGCTAGCTTGGACCGGAGCGCATGAGGAAGGCCGAACGCGTCGGCGTCCGGCCAGCAGTGGTCGGTTGTCTGGTCGAGGCGGCTAACCCAGGCCTGCCGCCTCTGCTTCGGCATTCCGTTTCGATGCGTGCCCCGGCTCTCCGCGCAGTTCTCCGAACAGGTGCTCCGGCTGGCTGCGTGGCGTGTCGTACTCGCGCCGACACCAGGGGCACCGGACTGCGGCTCGTGGGCGTGGTCCTGCGCATGACTGACAGAACCTCAAGGCAAACATCGTAGACCTCCATTGTCCCCGCGCTGGTCCCGGGGCTCTTGTTGCGAATTCCGGCGTCGAGCGCCGGCCCGCAACATGGCTAGCAATGTCACGGAATTGTGGCGCTAGGCCTTTGACTCCAAAGACAAAATGTCTCGTTGACTTGCGCTGTGGCCATTCGCTGGGCAGCGGGGGAGTTTGCGGCAAGCCGTGGCATCCGCTCACGGCGGAACCTGGCATGGCGCGCCGGCTTGGCAGGGCCATGAGGCGCTACCGCTTGGGCTTGAGAGAAAGTGATCCGGGAAGTGGAGCGGGTAGCGGGAATCGAACCCGCGCGTTCAGCTTGGGAAGCTGACAAGCTACCATTACATCATACCCGCGCACCAACTTGGTTAGCATCAGTCGCGCACAACGGCAATCGGCGATCTAATTCGCGTTCGCGCTGTGAACGGAAATCGATCTGAAGCCGTTGTCTCGGCGCTGGAAACCCTGATTTATGCTACCGAAGACTGCGGCGTCGCATAAGCCAAGCTGTGGCGGGAAGTCTCCCCGCTCTTGAAGCATGCTCCGCAATCGCGATATTCCGGGTTGGGATCCAGAATCGCAGGAGAGTGAGCTTGAACGGACTGGCGCGTTTTCTCGGCGATAGCCCGATCAGGGTAATCGTCAAGCTGCTCGTGATCTCCTTCCTGGTCGGCATCGTGATGAATGCGTTCGGCTGGTCGCCTTACGACGTCCTGTACGGCGTCCGGGACTTCTTCCTCGACCTCTGGCGCACTGGGTTCCGCGCCATCGACCGGTTCCTCGGCTACATCCTTCTCGGCGCTGCGATCGTTGTACCCGCCTTCATAATCCTGAGGCTGTTCAGTCTCCGCAAATAGGCTCAGGCAAAAGCTGCGGCCGTTTCGAAGAGTATCGCGTGGCGCCTGGCCAGGGCTTCGACATCGCTCGAATAGCCTCCGCCGATCACGCCGCAGACCGGCACGCCGGCTTCGCGGAAATGCTCCAAAACGAGGCGTTCGCGCCGTCGGAGCCCGTCGTCGCTGAGCGCCAGCCGGCCCAACCGGTCGTCGCGGTGCGGGTCGACGCCGGCATTGTAGAACACGATGTCCCACGGCCTACGCCGCGACAGGTCATCGAGGGCGTCGGCCAAGACCTCCAGATAGGCATCGTCGCCGGTGCCGTCCGGCAAACCGATGTCCAGGCAGGATGCAACCTTGCGCACCGGATAGTTCTTTTCGGCATGCATGGAGAAGGTGAAGACCGCCGCGTTGCCGGCGAGGATCTGCGCGGTGCCGTCGCCCTGGTGGACGTCGAGGTCGACGACCAGAACGTTTTCGGCACGGCCTTCGGCCAGCAACCCCAGCGCTGCCACGGCGACGTCGTTGAACGTGCAGAAACCGGCGCCCTGGCCGCGCCGTGCATGATGGCTGCCGCCTGCCGCGTTGCATGCGATGCCATGGGCGAGCGCGAGCCGCGCGGCAAGCAACGTACCTCCGGCGGCGAGTTGGGCGCGGCGCGACACGCGCTCGCCGACCGGAAACCCGATCTCGCGCTCGACAAGCGCCGGAACAGTGCAGGCCAGCACCTGTGCGACATAGGCGGGGTCGTGCGCCAGGCAGAGCAATTCCGGCGAAATAGGCTCGGCGGCGGTAAGGCCCGAGGTGAGCCCGAGCGCTTCCAGTTGCTGCATGAGATGCCGGTACTTGCCCATGGGAAAGCGATGGCCGGCTGGAAAGCCTGCGTCGTAGTCGGGGTGGCTGACGATCTGAAGTGGCATGACGACTGCTGAACCAGGGCTGGCATTGGATTGGACGCCGAGCGTAGACGGTTGCACTGCCGGGCGAAACCGGTGCAATTGCGCCGCCGGCTGGAATCACGCCGCGGGAGGGGAATACATTGGAAGCAGCGTCGCAGGTCAAACGTATCTCGGCGTTTGACGTCAACAATCGCACGGTGCTCGCGATCGCGGTGCCGATGACGCTCGCATACCTCACAACCCCCTTCATCGGCCTCGTCGGTACGGGCGTGGTTGGCCAGTTCGGCGACGCGGCGCTGCTCGGAGGCCTCGCCGCCGGTGCGGTCGCCTTCGACGTGGTCTTCACCAGCTTCAATTTCCTCCGGGCGGGCACGACCGCCTTCGTAGCGCAGGCCTTTGGCCGCGACGACGCAGCGGAAGAGCAGGCAATTTTCTGGCGGGCGGCGATCATCGCAGTGGTCGCCGGCATTGTGCTCGCGCTCACCGCCCCGCTGACCTCGCTTGCCGGGCAGTGGTTCATGTCGGCGGAGGCTCGGGTCAACGAAACGCTCGACACCTATGTCCGCATCCGCATGCTCGGGGCGCCCTTCGCCCTGATGAACTACGCCATACTCGGCTACGTCCTCGGCCGCGGCGAGGGCGGCTTCGGGTTGTTGCTGCAGGTGACGCTCAACGGCGTCAACATCGCGCTCTCGATCCTGCTCGGCCTTGAAATGGGCTGGGGTGTCGAAGGGGTGGCCTGGGCTGCGGTGGTGGGTGAGGCGGTGGGCATGATGGTCGGCCTGGCAGTGCTGCTGCATCGGTTTTCCAAAGGCACACGGCTGAAGCGCTCGCAACTGCTCGATGTCCAGGCTTTCCGCCGCATGTTCGTTCTCAACCGCGACATCATGATCCGTTCGTTTTCGCTGCTTGCCGCCTTCGCGCTGTTCACCAGGCAGGGCGCGCAGTTCGGCACGGTGACGCTCGCGGCAAATGCGGTGCTGATGAACTTCTTCCTCGCCGCCGGCTTCTTCCTCGATGGCTTTGCAACGGCCGCCGAGCAACTCGCCGGCCGTGCCGTCGGGGCCCGCTACGAACCTGCCTTCCGCAAGGCGGTCTCGCTATGCGCCATCTGGGGCTTTGCTCTGGCCGGCACGATGACCACGGTCCTGCTCGTGTTCGGGGCCGACCTCATCGCGCTGATCTCGACGGCCGAGGATGTCCGTGCGGCCGCGGTGGCATATCTGCCCTGGGCTGCCTTCACGGCGCTGAGCGGGGTCCTGGCCTTCCAGATGGACGGCGTCTTCATCGGGGCGGCCTGGTCGCGCGACATGCGCAACATGATGATGCTGTCGCTCGGCATCTTCGTCGCAGCACTTCTGACGCTGGCGCCGGCATTCGGCAATGCAGGCCTGTGGGCGTCACTGCATCTGTTCCTGATCGCGCGCGGCCTCTGCCTCCTGGCATTGCTGCGACCGCGCGCCCGGGCGACCTTTCAGAGGGGCGTCGCTGCCCACTGATCGAGCTTGCTGTCGCGCAATTCGGCAATGCTCTTGAGGCCCTCGCGCTGGGCGAAGTCGGACATGCCGCGCACGATGCGCGCCGGCAGCGACGGGCCGGCATAGATCATTCCGGTGTAGAGCTGGACCAGATCTGCGCCGGCACGGATCTTCTCGAGTGCCGTCTCCGAGGAATCGACGCCCCCGACGCCAATGATGGCCCGCTTGGGGCCGAGCAGCTTGCGCATGCGGGCGAGCACCGCCGTCGAGCGCGCAAACAGCGGCTTGCCGGACAGTCCGCCCGTCTCGCCGGTATGGGCCCGGCTGCTGAGCGGCGGACGCGTGATCGTGGTGTTCGACACGATCACGCCTTCCAGCGCGCTCTCCGTCACCACTGCGGCGATGTCCTCGAGTTCGGCTTCGTGAAGATCGGGTGCGATCTTGAGGAAGATCGGTACGGTCAGGCCCGTTTCGGCTCGCGCGGCCACGACGGCGGCCAGCAACTCGGCAAGCTGCTCGCGCGCCTGCATGTTGCGCAGACCCGGCGTGTTGGGCGAGGAAATGTTGACGGTGAGGTAAGAGGCGTGGCGGGCGAAGCGCTTCACGCCGATAGCGTAGTCCGCGACGCGGTCGGTGCTGTCCTTGTTCGCACCGACATTGACGCCGACGATGCCGGGCTTGCCGGCGCGCGCGGCGAGCCGCCTTTCAGCGGCGTCATGACCCTCGTTGTTGAAGCCCAGGCGGTTGATGACCGCATCGTCTTCGACCAGCCGGAAGATGCGCGGCTTGGGATTGCCCGACTGCGCCAGCGGGGTCACGGTCCCGACTTCGGCGAAACCGAAACCGAGGCCGAGCAGGGCGTCCGAAACCTCGGCGTTCTTGTCATAGCCGGCCGCCATTCCCAACGGATTGGGAAAGTCGAGCCCGGCGACCCTGACCTGGAGGCGCGCGTCGTGGGGAGCACGGCCGCCGACGGGCAGGCCGCATCGCAGGGCCTTGATCGACAGGCCGTGGGCGGCCTCCGGATCGAAGCTGAAGAGGACGTGGCGGCCCAGCCTGTCGAGTGCGCTCATTCCTGTTCGAACTCCGGAAAATCGTGGATGCCTTCCGCATTGAGCGGCAGCGGCTTCGCCCAGATGGCAGCGCTCGTCTCTAGCGGGGCGTAAAGATGGGGGAAGAGGGCACCCCCGCGCGAGACCTCGTATTTCAGCGCAGTGCCGAGTTTGCCGGCGTCGATGGCCACCAGCAGCAGGCCGCTTTGTCCGGCAAAATGCTTGGCAGCCGTCTCCTTCGCCTGCTCCGCGGTCGAGAAGTGGATGAAGCCGTCGGCGAGGTCGACCGGCGCGCCCTCGAACACGCCCTTGCGCTCGGCCTCCCGCCACATCGGCTCGGGACAGATCTTGTAGATAATCTTGGTCATACGCGGGCTATAGGCTGAAAGCACGATGCGGGGAAGGGTGGCCGAGGCCCGCCCCACCGCAATTTGGGCCTATTGCGGCGCGACAATGCCGCTGCCGTGTGAATGGAGAATAACCATGCGTTCCAGCGCCTTCCTGCTGATCCCCCTGCTTGCCGGACTTGGCGCCGGACCAGCCTTGGCGGCCGAGACGCAGCGCTTCCAGATGGAGAAGACCGACAACGGCTACGTTCGGATGGACACCCAGACGGGCGAGATGTCGATCTGCGAGGAGCGAAGCGGCCAACTGGTGTGCAAGCTCGCCGCCGACGAGCGCTCGGCGCTGCAGGACGAGATCGGCCGGCTGCAGACGGAACTCAAGGCGATCGAAGAGCGAGTAGTGAAACTGGAGGGCTCGCTCACGGCCAAGCTCGAATCGACCTTGCCGACCGAAGAGGAGTTCGAGAAGACGATGGGCTACATGGAGCGGTTCTTCCGCAGCTTCATGGGCATCGTCAAGGACTTCGAAAAGGAGGACAAGGCCGGGCAGCCCGCGCCGGCTCCGGACAAGACCTGAACGCCGAGATGGGCCATTTGCCTTAAAGTTGAGCATGACCGACGGCTTCGGTGGCCGTTTTGTCTTTAAGTGCTTGAAATGACGCCGACGGACCGCATAATCGCGCCGGACGGTCCCGGGCGCGCAGATGGCCGGGACTTTGGGAGGGACACAGTGTCGGCTGGCCACAAGTTCGTCATCGCGGACGATCATCCGCTTTTCCGCGGTGCCCTCAAGCAGGCGATCGCCGGCCTTGCCGACGTGTCCAGCGTGCTCGAAGCGGGTGACTTCGAAAGCGTCAAGGCGATCGTCGCGGCCAACGAGGATCTCGATATCGTGCTGCTCGATCTTTCGATGCCGGGGGCCAGTGGCCTTTCGGGGCTGATCTCGTTGCGTGGCATCCATGCCACCGTGCCGGTGGTCATCATCTCCGCCCACGACGACCCCGAGACCATCCGGCGTGCGCTCGAACTGGGCGCCTCGGGCTTCATCTCGAAGTCGGCGAGCATGGACGAGATCAGGAACGCGGTGGAAACCGTTCTGTCGGGCGAGATCACCGCGCCCGGCGACATCGACCTCGGCGTCGAGCGCGATCCGGAGATTTCCGATCTCATCAAGCGTCTGCAGTCGCTCACGCCGCAGCAGACGCGTGTGCTCGGCATGCTCGCCGAGGGCTTGCTCAACAAGCAGATCGCCTACGAGCTCGGCGTTTCGGAAGCGACCATCAAGGCACATGTCTCGGCGATCCTGCAGAAGCTGGGCGTCGACAGCCGCACCCAGGCAGTGATCCTGCTGTCCAAGATCGGCGGCGAGCCGCGGCCTGCGGTCTGACCCTATTCGGCGGCGTGAGCCATGCGCCGCATGCGGTTCATGAGCGAGCGCAACTGCGCAGGCTTGAGCGGCTTGTTGATTACCGCAACGTCGATCTCGTCGGCCGCGGCCCGCACCTCGTTTGACCGGTCCGCGGTGATCAGCACCGCCGGTGTGGCTTCCCCGAATGTCCCGCGCATGGTGCGGATCACGTCGAGCCCGTGCTCGCCATCGAGATGGTAGTCGGCGAGGATGATGTCGGGGGGCAGAACTCCCTCGGGGTCGGCCGCGAACTCTGCAGAGCCGGAATAGGTCCGGACGACGCAGCCCCAGCCCTCGAGCAGGAGCCGCATGCCCTCGAGGATGCGGGCGTCGTTGTCGATGCAGATAACCGACATGCCGTTGAGCGCCGTCGCCGCCTGCATGCGCGGCCGCTGCGAGGTCGTCGCAGGCAGCGCCTCGGCGGTCGTCACCGGCAGGATGACCGAGAAGCGGGTTCCCTTGTTCTTCTCGGACTGGATCTGGATTTCGAGCCGCAGCACACGCGCGATGCGGTCGACGATCGAAAGGCCGAGGCCTAATCCCTGCGCCTCGCGCATGCCGTCGTCGAGGCGGGTGAACTCTCGGAACACCGTCCCAAGCTTGTCGGCGGCGATGCCTATGCCGGTGTCGATGACCTGGATTTCGGCAAGCTCTCCGCGTCGCCTGACCCCGACCAGGATCTTGCCGCCGCGGGTGTACTTGATGGCGTTCGAGACGAGATTCTGGATCAGCCGCCGCAACAGGTTGCGGTCGGTTTCCACGGCCAGCTTCGACGGCACGATCACGAGGTCGAGGTTCTTGGCTCGCGCCATGGGCAGGAAGTCGGTGCCGATCTGGCGCAGCAGTCCGTCGAGACGGAACACTGTTTCCGCGGGCTTCATGGCACCGGCATCGAGGCGCGAGATATCGAGCACGGCACCGAGGATCGTTTCCACCGATTCGAGCGAGGACTCGATGTTGCGCGCCGCCTGGCCCGCGTTCCCCTTGCCGGCCTTCTCGATGAGCGACGAGCAATAGAGGCGCGCGGCATTGAGCGGCTGCAGGATGTCATGGCCGGCAGCAGCCAGGAAGCGCGTCTTGCCGAGGTTTGCCTCTTCGGCGAGCATCTGCGCTTGGGCCAGTTCCTCGTTGACCCGGGTCAACTCGGCGGTGCGGCTCTTGACGCGCTGTTCGAGCGACTCGTTTGCCCGCTTGAGCGCTAGGTCGGCGGCGACACGCGCCGAGATGTCGGTGTATGTCGCCACGATGCCGCCGTCCGGCATCGGGTTCGAGCGCATTTCGATAATCCGGCCGCTGGTCTTGAGTTCGATCTGCCATGGCCCGCCGAAGCCTGTCAGGCGGTTCAGCGTGATGACGCGCGAGGTCTGCGGGATGTCGCCGCGGGCGACCAGGTAGCCGAGGATGCGGTCGATCGAGACGCCGACCTGTCCCATGTCATCAGGCAGGTCGAACAGCGAACGGTACTGCCGGTTCCAGCAGATCAGCCGGAAGTCCTGGTCGAAGACGGTGATGCCCTGTTCCATCTGGTCAAGCGCGATCTGCAGCAGGTCGCGGTTGTGCTGCAGAGCTTCCGTGGCATCGTCGAGCAGCCGGAAGGTGTCCTTGGCGGAGTTGTCGCCGCGCTTGAACAGCAGCGACAGGATCAGCCGCGCCGATGACGAGCCCACCGCGCTGGCGAGCAATTGCTCCGAGAAGCGGATCACGTCCATGCCCGCCTGCTCGTTGCCGTTGAGCTTGCTGCCGCTTTCGTTCTCGAAGGTCTGGAACGACCGTTCGGTGCGCTCGACGCCCAGATAGCGGGCGATCGTGTCCTTGAGGTCGTTGATGGTGATCGCCGTGCGGAAGCGCCGCAGGCTGGGCATCGGGCTCGTGTCGCGCGGCACGAAGATGGAGGCCTGGATGCGCTCGAGCGGCACCGAGGCGCGCGTAAGCGAGCCGAACACGAAGAATAGCGTGTTGATCGCCAGGCTCCAGAGGACGCCGTGGTTGAGCGGCTCGGCCGCCGTGCCGAACAGCGCCTGCGGGCGCAGGGCCTCTATGCCGAACAGGCCGTCGGTGATGATCGAGGCGTCCGGGGATGCCAGCGAAGGCAACAGCAGCGTGTAGCACCAGGTGGCGATGCCGGCAGTCATGCCGAGGGCGGCACCTCGGGCGTTGGCGCGGCGCCAGATCAGGCCGCCGATGAAGGAGGGCGCGAACTGCGCGATCGCAGCGAAAGACATAAGGCCGATGGATGCCAGGCGCGTGTTGTTGGTGCTTTCGCGATAGTAGAGGAAGGCGATGAAGAGGATGATGAAGATCGAGGCGCGGCGGATGTTGAGGATGATCGCCGACCAGTCCTCCGTATCGCCGGACTTGGTCTTGATCAGCCGGCGCACGAAGATCGGGATCACCAAATCGTTGGAGATCATGATCGACAGCGCGACGCTTTCCACGATCACCATTGCGGTCGCCGCCGACAGGCCGCCGACGAAGGCCACCATCGCCAGGAAATCGTGGCCCTTGAACAGCGGCAAGGACAGCACGTAGAGGTCGCCGGTCGTGGCGGAGCCGACGATGGCGATGCCCGCGAAGGCGATCGGCAGCACGAACAGATTGATCGCCACCAGATAGGCCGGGAACACCCAGGCGGCGGTGCGCAATTCGCTTTCGCTGCGGTTCTCCACGATCATCACGTAGAACTGGCGCGGCAGCATGATGATGGCGAAGCCGCTCATGACGGTGACGACGAGCCAGGTTCCGAGCGAGGTGCCGTAGCCCATGGCATCGCGGACCTGCTCGCTGTTGGCGAAGCTGTCGAACATCGCGCTGGGGCTGCCGAACAGGCTGAACGTGACCAGCAGTCCGATGGCGAGGAAAGCCACCAGCTTGACGATGGATTCGACCGCGACCGCAAGCACCAGTCCGTTCTGGTGCTCGGTAGCATCGGCGTGGCGCGTCCCGAACAGCACCGCGAAGAGCGCCAGAAGCAGCGCGACGACCAGGGAGATGTCGCTCACGAACGGATCGAAGGACGGCGGGGACCCGGTGTAGTGCTCGACCATCAGGCTGACCGAGCCTGAGATCGCCTTGAGCTGCAGGGCGATGTAGGGGATCGCGCCCACGGTTGCGATCAGCGTCGCGATGGAGGCGACCGAAAAGCTCTTGCCGTAGCGTGCGCCGAGGAAGTCGGCGATCGAGGTGATCTTCTCGGCCTTGGCCAGCTTGATGATGCGGCCGAGCAGCGGGAAGCCGAAGATGAAGACCAGGATCGGGCCGATATAGATGGCGAGGAACTCGAGCCCGCGTTCAGAGGCTAGACCCACCGAGCCGAAGAAGGTCCAGGAAGTGCAGTAGATCGCGAGGCTGAGCGCATAGATGAAGGGCCGCGGCCGGCCCGGCCCCCAACTCGCGGAGCGGCGGTCGCCGATGCTCGCAATGGCGAACAGCAGCGTGACATAGGCGATGGCGATGAGGACGACGGCCAGGCCCTGCAATTCTTAGCACTCACTCCCTGCAAAAAGGTCTTTCGCCTTTGCAGCGAAGGCAATCACAGCTTCACGGGCAAGTCCATTATCCTTGTCTCCTAGAAGAGGTCCCGCAGGGGCAGTTTCGACCTCTGTTGTCGTACGGGTTTTGCCGAACGGTGTTTTTGCTATGTTGGCGCAAGTTGAAGCGGGCCAGACGCTGCGATTCGTGGCGCAGCAGATCATCACAAGGAGGGTTCGATGCTAAAGGAATTCCAGGAGTTCATCTCCAAGGGCAATGTGATGGACCTTGCCGTCGGTGTGATCATCGGCGGTGCTTTCGGACTTATCGTGTCGTCCCTGGTCGGCGACATCATCATGCCGATCGTCGGCGCCATCTTCGGCGGCTTCGATTTCTCCAACTATTTCCTGCCGCTGTCGTCGTCTGTCACCGCGGTGACCCTGGAAGAGGCGAAGAAGCAGGGGGCAGTGTTCGCCTACGGCAAGTTCTTCACCGTTGTCATCAACTTCCTGATCCTCGCCTGGATCATCTTCCTGATGGTCAAGGGCGTGAACACCATGCGCAAGAAGCTGGAAAAGGAAAAGGCGGCCGAACCAACTCCGCCCGCGGCCGACGTGGTTCTGCTCACCGAGATCCGCGATCTTCTGGCCAAGAAGTAACCGGCTCGCTGGCATTCAGAAAAACCCCCGCGTGGCTGGTCCACCGGGGGTTTTTTAGTCTTCAGGAGCGCGCTAGGACTGTGGCCCACGCCAACGTCTAGCGGAAAGATCATGAGCCTCATCGATATGGTACGCCCCGAAGCCCGCCTTGCGCCTGTCAGCGGCATCGAGGCGGTGGCAAATTACGGGCGCGACCGCGCCGGCCTCATCCCGCTATGGGCCGGCGAAGGCGACATGCCGACGCCCGCCTTCATCAGCGATGCCGCGGCGCGTGGGCTTGCCAACGGCGAGACCTTCTATACCTGGCAGGCCGGTATTCCCGAGTTGCGCCAGGCGATCGCCCGCTATCACCAGCGCCACTTCGGCAAGAGCTTCGGCGACAACGAGTTCATCGTCACCGTCGGCGGCATGCAGGCGATCACCATGGCGCTGGCGGCAACGGCGGGCGCGGGCGACGAAGCACTCTATCTCGCGCCGGCCTGGCCGAATTTTGCGGGTGCTGCCATTGTTGCGGGCGTCAAGCCGGTGCCGGTGCTGCTCGACATGACCGACAACGGCTGGTCCTGCGATGCCGCAAAGCTTGCCGCAGCGATCACGCCGCGCACCAAGGCCATCTTCGTCAATTCGCCGTCCAACCCGACGGGCTGGACCGCGGATCGCGAGACATTGCAGGCGATCCTCGACCTCGCGCGCAAGAACGATCTCTGGATCATCGCCGACGAGATCTACGCGCTGTTCTACTATGGCGGCGGCCGGGCGGCATCCTTCATGGACATCATGGAGCCCGAGGACAAGATCCTGTTCGTCAACACCTTCTCGAAGAACTGGGCGATGACCGGCTGGCGCGTCGGCTGGCTGAAGACGCATCCCTCACTCAGCCGCATGTTCGAGAACCTCGTGCAATATTCGAGCTCCGGCGTGGCGCAGTTCATGCAGCGCGGCGCGATAGCCGCCCTCGACGAGGGCGACGGCTTCATCGCCGAGCAGGTCGCGCGCGCTAGGCAGGCGCGCGACATCGTCTGCCGGGTGCTGGGCGAGACGGGGCGGGTACGGTTCAGTGTTCCGCCGGCAGCCTTCTACCTGTTCTTCAGCGTCGACGGCATGAAGGATGCCGAGCGCGCCGCTTTCGACATCGTCGACAAGGCTGCGGTCGGCGTGGCGCCGGGCACCGCCTTCTGCGCCGGCGGCGAGGGATTCCTGCGGCTGTGCTTCCATCGCCGCCTCGACCAGGTCGAGGAGGCGTCGCATCGCCTGGCGAAGTGGATCAGGGAGCTTTGACGAAAAAGGCCCGGAAGCGAACCGCTCCGGGCCTTTTTGCGATCTCTGGCTCTGGCTTTTAACCAGTCAGCCGCCGGACTTGGGCACCAGCAGCGGCACGATGCGCTCGCTCTTGGCGACTTCGTGGTGGCCTTCGGTGCGATAGGGGATGCCGAGCGCATTCCACGTCTCGACCAGCGCTTCCTTCAGCGACTCGATCAGCCCGTCGTCATGGAACGGCGTCGGCGTGATGCGCAGCCGCTCGGTGCCGCGCGGGACCGTCGGATAGTTGATCGGCTGGATGTAGATTCCGTGGACACCCAGCAGGCGGTCGGTCGCCATCTTGCAGAGCTCTGGGTCGCCGACCAGGATCGGCACGATGTGGGTGGCCGACTCCATCACCGGCAGGCCGGCTTCGGCCAGCACGTGCTTGGCGCGGGTCGCCTGGCGCTGCTGTGCATCGCGCTCGACCGTCGAGTTCTTGAGGTGACGGATGGAGGTGGTGGTCGCGGCCGCGATCGCCGGCGGCAGCGCCGTGGTGAAGATGAAGCCCGGCGCAAAGGAGCGCACGGCGTCGACGACGGCGCGGGTGCCGGTGATGTAACCGCCGAGCGTGCCGAATGCCTTGGCGAGCGTGCCTTCGATGATGTCGATGCGGTGCGCGAGGCCTTCGCGCTCGGTGATGCCACCGCCGCGCGGGCCGTACATGCCGACTGCGTGGACCTCGTCGATGTAGGTCATCGCATTGTACTTGTCGGCGAGGTCAGCGATCTCCTTGATCGGGGCGATGTCGCCGTCCATCGAGTAGACGCTCTCGAACACGATCAGCTTGGCGCGCTCGCGGCCGGCCGCCTGCAGCAGGCTTTCGAGATGGGCGACATCGTTGTGGCGGAAGATCTTCTTCTCGGCGCCGGAGCGGCGCACGCCCTCGATCATCGAGGCGTGGTTGAGTTCGTCAGAAAGCACCAGGCAGTTGGGCAGAAGCTTGGCGATGGTCGAGATCGCGGCCTCGTTGGAGACGAAGCCCGAGGTGAAGACGAGGCCGGCTTCCTTGCCATGCAGGTCGGCGAGTTCGTGCTCGAGCTCGACCAGCGGATGGTTGTTGCCGGAGATGTTGCGGGTGCCGCCGGCGCCCGTGCCCATGTCGCCCGCCGCCTTCTGCATGGCCGCAACCACGTCCGGGTGCTGGCCCATGCCGAGATAGTCGTTAGAACACCAGATGGTGATTTCCTGGGCCTTGCCGTTGGCCCGCCAGATCGCCCGCGGGAATTTTCCGACGACGCGCTCCAGATCGGCGAAAACACGGTAACGGCGCTCAGCGTGGATCTGGTCGATCGCTTCTTCGAAAAACCGCTGGTAGTTCATATCGACGTCCCAATTTTTCGACCGTGAGCATAATCAACGGCCGGTTCGGCGTCCATCAACCGTTTCCGGTCAAAATGCCACGCCCTCGACTGTCGCCTAACGAGCACGGATCCCCAAAAAGTCCTTTGACGTGGATCAAGCTGAACAGCGACAGTTTGCTCGAACTCGTGCCGATTGCAAAGAAACCGCCTCGCATTTGCCCGATCTTTCGAGTTACAGCATTGCGCAACCGAATTTGCACGGAGAGGTTAGCATGGCGGTTTTGGTGACGGGCGGCGCGGGTTACATCGGCAGCCATATGGTCTGGGAACTGGTCGATGCCGGCGAGGACGTCGTGGTGATCGACCGCCTGTCGACCGGGTTCGACTGGGCCGTGTCGCCCGAGGCGAAGCTCGTCAGGGGCGACATCGCCGACCAGGAACTCGTCGGGCGCCTGATCCGCGAGAACGGCATCGACGCCATCATCCATTTCGCCGGCTCGATCGTGGTGCCCGAGTCGGTCGCCGATCCGCTCGGCTACTACGATAACAACACCTGCAAGACCCGCGGCCTGATCGAAACCGCAGTGCGCGAAGGCGTGAAGCACTTCATCTTCTCGTCCACGGCGGCCGTCTACGGTGCCGCAGGCATCGAGCCGGTGCGCGAGGATGCGCGGCTTGCGCCCGAGTCGCCCTATGGCCTGTCCAAGCTGATGAGCGAGTGGATGCTGCGCGATGCGGCCGCTGCCCATCCGCTCCGCTATACAGCACTTCGCTACTTCAACGTCGCCGGCGCCGACCCCAAGGGCCGCACAGGCCAGTCGACCAAGGGCGCGACGCACCTGATCAAGGTCGCCTCCGAGACAGCGCTCGGCAAACGGCCGTCGATGCAGGTCTTCGGCACCGATTACGCGACGCCCGACGGCACCTGCGTGCGCGACTACATCCACGTCTCGGATCTCGCCGCCGCACACCGTCTGGCCCTGCAGCGCCTGCGTGCGGGTGAAGGCAACCTCGTCGCCAACTGCGGCTACGGCCATGGCTATTCGGTGCTGGAAGTGATCGACAGCGTGCGCCGGGTGCATGGCGGCGACTTCGCCGTTTCGACCGGCGGACGCCGGGCGGGCGACGCGGATTCGGTGGTCGCCAACTCCGATCTCGCCCGCCGCGAGTTCGGCTGGACGCCCGCCCATGACGACCTCGACGGCATCGTGCGCGACGCTCTCAACTGGGAGCGGCTGCTGACCCGCAAGAACTCCGCTGGAGCCTGATTGAACCAGGCGGCGGAATTCCGCTGCCATCCCTCGAAATCTGCGGCCTCAGGCGCTAAAGCTGCGCCTGAGGAGCGAGGCTCCCGACGGTAAAGGGTTCCCGACAGAGCCTGATGTCGACCAGGATACGACATGAAGATCCTCGTTCTCGGCGCGGGCGTGGTGGGAACCGCGGCAGCCTACTACTTGGCTCGTGACGGCCATGACGTGACCGTCGTCGAACGCCATTCGGCGGCGGCGCGCGGCACCAGCTATTCCAATGCCGGCCTGGTATCGCCCGGCGACGCCACCGCCTGGGCCTCGCCGGCGGCGCTGAAGACCTTCATCAAGTCGCTCTACACGCCCGATCTCGGCATCAAGGTGCGGCTCGGGTTCGATCCCTATTTCTATGCCTGGAGCTTCCGCTTCCTGTTCCAGTGCACCAATGCGCGGGTCCGCGAGAACACCAAGGCGAAGCTCAGGCTCGCGCTCTACTCGCGCCTCTGCATAAACGAGATCTCGGTCGAGACCGGCATTGGCTACGACAAGCGCGCCCGCGGCATCATGTATTTCTTCCGCTCTGAGCAAAGCCTCGACCACGGTGCGAAGATGTATGGCTTCCTGGCCGAGCATGGGCTCGACATCGAGGTCGTCGACCGAAGCCGCATGGCCGAACTGGAGCCGGGGCTCGCTGCCGCCAAGGACGGCATTGCGGGCGCGGTCTTCTCGCCGATGGACCAGACCGGCGATTCCCGCATGTTTGTCGAGGCGCTTGCCGCCCATACCGAACAGAAGCTCGGCGCGAAGTTCATGTTCGACACCAATGTCGAGGACCTGATCGTCGAGGGCGATCGGGTGGTCGGCGTGAAGACCTCGGCGGGACGGCTGGACGCCGATGCGGTGGTGATCGCCATGGGGCCGGAAAGCGGCCTGCTCGGCCGCCGCAACGGCATCGACCTGCCCGTCTATCCGGTCAAGGGCTACACGGCGACCGTGACGATGGACGATCCGTCGAAGGGCCCGACCATGGGCGGCGTCGACGAGGACCGGCTGGTCGCCTATTCGCGCCTCGGCGACCGCTTGCGGCTTGCCTCGACGGCCGAGTTCGCCGGCTTCGACCGCAGCCACAAGCCGTCCGATTTCAAGCGTCTGTTCGAGACCGGCAAGGAGCTGTTCCCCGGTGCCTTCGATCCGGCCAAGGCCGAGGTCTGGGCCGGGCTCCGGCCGATGATGCCGGGCTCGGTGCCCGTTATCGGTCCCGCGCGCTACAAGGGGCTCTACCTGGATGCGGGCCACGGCCATGTCGGTTGGACCATGGCCTGCGGTTCCGGCAAGTTCCTCGCCGACCTGGTTGCCGGGCGCAAGCCGGAGATCGATCCCGAGGGGCTCACCTACAAGGGCTGACGGCCTGCCTCGCCGTCGAGCGTCCACCCGACGCAAATGCTAGCGCCGGCGTGCGCTCTGCCTGGACTCGTAGAGATACTGCAGGGCGATGATCACGGCTGCGATGACCAGATAGAAGACCGACACCACCAGCAGCACTTCGATGGCCTTGTAGGTCTCGGAGATGATGACGGTGGATGCCGCCGTCAACTCGTCGATCGCGACGAGGCTTGCGAGCGAACTGCCCTTGACCATCTGGATGACGTTGGAGAACAGCGACGGTGCGGCGAGCCTGTATGCCTGCGGGATCATCACCTTCCAATAGGTCGCGAACGGCCTGAGGCCGAGCGCCTTGGCCGCGTCGAGCTGGCCTGAGGGAATGCTCTCGAAGCCGGAGCGCAGGAACTCGAGATTGTAGGCGGTTGAGGCGAAGATCAGGCCGATGAGTGCCGACGGCACCGGCTCGAGATAGATGCCCAGTCGGGGAAGGCCGTAATAGAGCGCAAACAAAAGGGCCAGCACGGGTGCTGCGCGGGCAAAGAAGCTGTAGCCGATGATGACGCGGCGAAACGCGCCCTTGGGCCGCTGCATGTAGATGGCCAGCGGCAGCGCAAGCAGGTTCGACACGACGATGACGACGACCGAGATGAATAGCGTCATCACCAGCCCGTCGAGCAGCATCTGCTGGTAGGTCGGCTCGAGGAGGATGTTCATCGCGCCACCACCTGTTTCGGCTTGCGCTCGTTGAAGACGAGCAGCGGCGTGACGATCAGGATGTAGAGGCCGACGGCGAGCGTCAGGAAGGTGAAAGGCGCATTCGTGGCCGCGATGCCCTGCTTCGTGACGTAGAGGATTTCGCTGACCGAAACGGCCGAGGCGATGGACATGCGCTTGACCGTGCCGATGGCATAGGTGATCCAGCCCTTGCGCGCCAAGGGCAGGACCTGCGGGATCAGCACCCGCAGGAACACGATGCGCTTCGGCAGGCCGAGCGCGAGCCCCGCCTCATACTGGCCGAATGGAACCGCCTTTAGCGCCCCCTTGAAAACCTGGTAGTCGAAGGCGATGCCGACCAGCGCAAACGCGATGATGGTCGAGCCGATGGGGCCGAAATCGACGCCGACCTGCGGCCCGCCGAAGAAGAACAGGAACAGCACCACGAGCTCCGGCACCGAGCGGAAGAAGGCGCTGAACGCCTCGATGCCGTTCCTGAGCCAGGACTTCTCGCGGCCGTAGTGGACGAGGGACAACAGCAAGCCGAAGACTGCCGACAGGGTGAAGACCACTGCCGACAGTCCAATGGTAAGGGCCGCCGCAACCAACAGTCGCGGCAGCCACGCAAGCGCTATTTCCATCTTCCGCCGCCCCTCGCAGAAAGCCCTTACTGGGCCTTCGACCAGTCGATGGAGGCACCGAACCACTTGTCGGCCAGGCCCTGTAGGGTGCCGTCCTTGCGCCAGGTCTCGAACTGGGCGTCGATGGCGTCGGCCAGCGGCTTGTTCTTGTTGTTGACGGCGACGCTCTGGGTGATGGTCGAGAGCAGGTCGTCGAGGGTGACCGCGCCGGTCAACTTGCCCGACTTGGCAAGGTATTTCGGGCCGAGGAAGTCATGGGCGGCGAAGTCGATGCGCTGGTTCTCGAGGTCGAGGAACAGCTCGGTCGCGCCGGGATACTCACGGCTCTTGGTGACGCAGTCGGCCGGCAGCTTCTCCTTGACAACCTTCTGGAAGACGCCGCCGCGCACCGCACCCATGGTCTTGCCGCAGACGTCCTTCCAACCGGCGATGTCGGTGTCGGCCTCGCGGCGGGTGATGGCCGCGCCGTTGACGATGTAGGGCGACAGCAGGAAGAAGTCCTTCGAAGACAGGCGCTCCGGCGTACGGGTGACGCCTGAGGCGATGAGGTCGAAGCGGCCGGCGGTCAGGCCCGGCAGCAGGCCGGCGAAGTCTAGCTTTTCGAATTTCGCGGTGAGGCCGAGTTGCTTGGCCACGAGGTTGACGACGTCGATGTCGAAGCCCTCAAGCTCGCCCGCGGCGTTGGTCATGCTGAAGGGCGGAGCCGAGCCCGACGTGCCGACCGTGATGGTGTCGGCGGTAACGAGGGCGGCCTTGTAGTCCTGCGCACTTGCTGCACTCACGCCGAAAAACGCTATGAGGGCCAGCAGGGCTGTCCGCGCAATTCCCATGATCACTCCTTTGACGGGCTGCTTGAAAACAGAATGTTTGGGTTATATCGCAAACCGCTAAAGCTACCAAGGACGGCAGCCGGTTTGTATACGATACTTTCCGGAGAATCTGTTTCTCAAGGATGGCCGTTCCGAAAGTTCGAGGATTTGTGGAATGGAACTGCGTTTCAAGCTCAACTACCTGTTTCAGGGGCAGAATTCGCCGTTTCTGCACGCCGTCGATGCTGGCTATTTCGGCGATCACGGCCTGTCCTGCACCTTCGTCGAGGGCTTCAGTTCGTCGCTGGTGACACGCGCTCTGGTGGGCGGCGAAGCCGACATCGGATTCGGTGATGTATCCTCCGTCTTCGAGCGCGCGCTGCGCACCGGCGAGACCGAGATCTCTTGTCTCGTTCCGATCTACGAGCATACGCCTTGCAGTCTCGGCTACATCTCCGACGGCAAGCGCCTGACGCTGGCCGATGTTCCAGGCTGCACCTTGTGCGGGCCGAACGGGGACACCTCGGCGCGGCTCCTGCCACTGCTGCTCAAGCGCAACGGCTTGGCGCCGGACAGCTACACCTATCTCGGCGTCCAGCCGGAGGAGCGCGACCGTCTGGTAGCCTCCCGTTCCGTGCTTGCCGCGACCTGCTTCGACGCGACGCTGAAATTTGCCATGCAGATGCGTGGCTACGACACCAGCGCGCTCGAGTTCCTCTACTTCGCCGACAACGGGCTCGACACCTATTCAGGCGCGCTGGTGGCGCTGAACTCGGTGCTGGAGAAGGAGCCGGGCCTTGCCGGCAAGCTGCAGGCTATCACGCGTCAGTCCTGGCACGACTGCCTGGCCAATCCCCAACTCGGTGTCGACGCGGTGATCAGGCGTTCGCCCGACATGGATCCGGATATCGTCCGTAACCAGCTGACCTGGATCCTCGAGCGCCAGGTCTTCCCCAACGGGGCGCGGTCGATGGAATTCGACCTCGGGGGCACCAAGATGGCCGATACGCTCGAATGCGCCACCTTCTCGGTCGGAGCCGAGGCAAAGCGCAGTGCGGACGGGCTGGCCACCGAGATCTGCCGGAACTAGCCGGTCTCGAAATCGCCTGGCTGCGGCGGGGCGATGGGGGTGAACAGCGTGCGGTCGGGCTTGATGTCGATCAGCGGCGTGCCGTCGAGGCAGTCCATGCCGCGCACCGACAAGATGTTACCCTCGATGCCGACCAGCTGGACGATCTGGGTACCGATCGGGTTGGGGCGCACAGGCGAGCGTAGCGAAAAGGTTCCGCGCGCGGTGCCGTCGTTGGCCGGGCTCTGCCGCACCAGGTCGCGCCGCGACAGGTGCAGCCAGTAGAGCACTTCCAGGCGCTCGAACTGGGTGACGCCTTCGAGTGCCGCCACCCATGGCTCGAAGATCTCGATGTGGCAGATAGGGCCATCGGCGCGGCCCTGGCGCGGCGTCATCAGGCGCGATTCCCAGGGCGTGCGGATGCGGCCGATGAAATAGACCTCGACGTCGTATCGCGGCGGCAACGCGACGGCGCTCTCGCCGTCGCGTATCTCGTTCTCGCGGACCATCGTCAGTCGACCGCGACCATGACGTCGGAGGCCTTGATGACCGCATAGGCTTCCTTGCCAACGGCGAGCTTCAGTTCGTCCACGGCCTCGTTGGTGATCGAGGCCATGACGACCGCGCCGCCGATGTCGATCCTGACGTGCGAAGTCGTGGCGCCCTTGGTCACGTCGACGATCTTCCCCTTGATCTGGTTGCGGGCACTGAGCTTCATGACGCGTTCCTTTCAGTGAGGGTTGGGGTGCAGACATGGCGTCCGGCCTGTTCGAGATATGCCACTGCAACTCCGACGCCATAGAGGGCTTGCAGCGATTGGGGTGTCAGCACGTCCTGAGGTGTTCCGACGGCAACGAGCGCGCCCGACTGCATCAGCGCGACGCGGCTGGCACAGGCGAAGGCGTGGCTGGGGTCGTGAGTCGAGATGACGACCGCCATGCCCGAGCCGGCGAAGCTCGATATGCGGCTGAGCACACGGGCCTGGTTGCCGAAGTCGAGGCTGGCCGTCGGCTCGTCCATGACGATCAGCTCGGGCTCCTGGGCGAGCGCGCGGGCGATCAAGGTCATCTGCTTCTCGCCGCCGCTGATGTCGGTGAAGGGGCGGGCGGCGAGATGGCCGATGCCGAGTGCGGCCAGCGCCTCCTGCGTGATCGCCCGGTCGGCCATGGTGGGCGAGGCGAAGGTGTCGATGCGGCTGGCACGGCCCATCAATACCACGTCGAAGACGGAAAACGGGAAATAGGCTCCGGTGGCCTGTGGCACATAAGCGATGTGGCGCGCGAACTGCGAGCGCGAAAAGGTCGATATTTCCTTGCCGTTGAGCTCGAGGCTGCCGCCTTGGCGCGGCAGAAGGCCGAGCAGGGTCTTGAATAGCGTGGTCTTGCCGCAACCGTTCGGGCCGAGCAGGCACAGCACCTCGCCACGGTCGACCGACAGCGTGACCCCCTGGCCGATTTTGACGCGGCCATAGCCGAATGCGAGATCGGTTGCCTGAAGCATCATTGCCAGCCTCGCCGGGTCGTCAGGAGTAGATAGAGGAAGAACGGGGCGCCGATGGCGGCCGTTAGGATGCCCAAGGGAACCTCGATCGCAGCGATGCTGCGGGCAAGCGTGTCGACGCCGACCATGTAGGCGGCACCGATGAGCATCGAGGCCGGCAGCAGGCGCGAGAGCCCGACGAACATGCGCGCGACATGCGGCACCAGCAGGCCGATCCAGCCGATGATGCCTGATATCGAGACGGCAGCGGCGGTCATCAGCGTGGCGGCGGCGACGATGACGATACGGATCCAGCGGGTCTCGACGCCGAGCGCACGCGCCTCCTCGTCGTCGAGCGTCATCAGGTTCATGCGCCAGCGCAAGAGCACCATCGGCACAAGTGCGACGATCACCGCAGGCAGGATGGAGAGGAGATCGGCGTGGTTGATGCTGGCGAGACTGCCGAGCAGCCAGAATGTAATGGCCGGCAGCTGGTTGTAGGGATCGGGGAGCACCTTGAGCAGCGACACGCAGGCACCGAGCAGAGCGCCGATGGCGACGCCCGTCAGCACCAGCACGAGGATCGGGTCGCGCTCGCGCACGATCGAGTCGATGGCGTAGACGAGGGCGACAGCCGCCAGGCCTCCGGCGAAGGCGAGGCCCTGGATCGCAAGCACCGACATCGACAGGAATATGCCGACCACCGCGCCGAAGCTGGCACCGGCGGAAACGCCAAGGATGTCGGGAGAGACAAGCGGATTGCGGAACAGGCCCTGATAGACCGCACCCGCCGCCGCAAGCGAGGCGCCGACGAGGATGCCGGCGCCGACGCGTGGCAGGCGCACGTTCCAGACGACGGTATCGACCGTCGGCGCGACGCTGCTTTCGCTGCCTGACAGCTTGGCCATGACCACAGCGAGGATGTCGCCTGGCGTTACCGGATATTTGCCGGTCAGCGTGGCCATGAGAATGACGGCGACGAGCAGCACCGTCAGCGCGCCGATGGCGATCGGCCCGGCGCGCTGGGTTTTTGGGTGCTGCTGCAACTTGTCGGCTTCCGGCCGAAGCTCAGGGCTTCGGGCCGGTGTCGGCAAGCAGCTTGCCGAGTTGCTCGTCGGTGAGATCGACATGATAGAACAGCTTGTAGAAGTCGCGGGTCTCGGCCTTCAGGTCGACCTCGGCCTTGCCGGGGTAGAGCGCGGAGGTGAGCCAGGAAACGCCGATGGCGCGGTTGACGCCGGGAGGTGCGTCGAACCAGCCGAAGGGCAGTGCGGGCGCACGGAACACGCGGCCGTCCTTCACCGCCGTGATGCCTGCCCATGACGGATCTGACAGCACCGATTTCTGGAACTTCGGGCTGAGCGTCAGAATGACGTCGGGGTTCCACGACAGGATCTGTTCCAGCGAGACATTGGCGAGCGAGCCCTTGCCGGCGGCTTCGGCGACATTGGTGGCCCCTACAGCGGACAGCACTTCCATGTTGATCGAGCCGGCGAGACCGGTCTCCAGTCCGTCGGGGCCGCGGCCGTAATAGACGCGCGGACGCTGGTCGGCCGGCACCTCGGCGACGACCTTGTTGAGCCGTGCCATTGCTGCCTCGGTGTAGGCGGCGAGCTTTTCGGCCTGCTCCTTTTCGCCCAACAGTTCGCCGATCTCGCGCAGCGACTTCGGTGTGTTGGCGAAGCTGCCGTCGATCAGCACGTAGGGAATGCCGGTCTGCTCCTGCACCTTGTCGGCGAGCGAGGCGTAGGTCGGGTTGACCGTGCCGACATCGAGGATGATGTCGGGCTTCATCGCCAGCACGGCTTCCATGTTGGCGGTGTCGCCCTTGCCGGTGAGGCGGCCGTGGACGGGCAGGTCGCGATAGGGGGCTGCGATGAACTCCTTCTCGTCCTCCTTGAACTCGCGCACCCAGCCGACCATGCGATCGGGCGCGACCGAGTAGAGCAACACCGAAGCAGGCGGGCCGGC
Source organism: Mesorhizobium sp. SCN 65-20 (assembly GCA_001724355.1). Classification (GTDB taxonomy): domain Bacteria; phylum Pseudomonadota; class Alphaproteobacteria; order Rhizobiales; family Rhizobiaceae; genus Aminobacter. The sequence continues at coordinate 48,817 of MEEF01000001.1, forward strand.
GGCCATGACGCGGGTGATCTTCTCGGGCAGCGCCACCTTGCGGCCGGCGGCGTCGGTGAAGATACGCTCTGCTGCGGCAAGAGTGGACGCGAAACCGTTGACGGCTGCCGTGACGGTCAGGAGCGAGAGCAGGAGATGGCGGCGTTTCATGGGCACCTGTCCGAACAAGGCTGCGGGATATATTCAGTGGAATATAACGACTGCGCATTGTTATGTTTGGACGAATACAACGGTCAAGCGGATATCGCCGGCTGTCCCATCCGATTTGTCGAGGCTTTGCCTTGACCGTTGGGGTCGCCGTCGGCGAGGCTGGCGCCGAAATCAGCTCAGCCTAGGAGTTAGCTCATGTACACCCATATCCTCATCGCCACCGACGGCTCGGAGCTGGCACAGAAGGGGCTCGACCACGCCCTCAACCTGGCCAAGAGCCTGGGCAGCAAGCTGACCGTGATGAACGTCACCGAACCGGCTCCGATCTTCGCATCGGCGGGTATGTATGGTCCGGTGGCCACCGCCGAGGACATCGTCTCCTACCAGAAGGCCGGCGAGGAATACGGCTCCAAGGTGCTGGCCGCGGCCAAGGCGCAGGCCGACAAGCTCGGTGTGAACGCCGATACGCTGCGGGTCGAGGAAATGTGGGCGGCGGAGGCCATCAACCAGATAGCCCAGGACCGCGGCTGCGACCTGATCGTCATGGCGTCGCACGGCCGGCGCGGGTTGGGCCGCCTCATCCTCGGCAGCCAGACCATCGAGGTGCTCACCAACAGCAAGGTGCCGGTTCTGGTCGTCCGCTGATCGGCTAACCCGGAAATCAAAAGGCCTCCCGGGCGATGAATCCGGGAGGCCTTTTCGTTGCGGGGTGGGATCAGATGATCTTGCCGCGCGCCGGCACCGGCCACAGCTCGGGCGCCTTGTCCTTGCCGACCACGTAGAGCGCGTCGACCATGTTGGTGACCACGCAGGCGTGGTTGGGCACGATACGCAGTCGCTGGCCGACCTTGAGGCCGATGTCGCCTTCGGCGCGCAGCCGGCCGTGCTCCTCGGACAATTGGTCGATGGCGATGTCCGGGCGGCCGAGCACATGGCCGTGGCCGGTGAGACCGAGCAGGTCCGAGGTCAGCGTCTTTGAGCCGGCGTCGATGATGGCCCGGTTGGGCGCGGGAACCGAGACGACTGTGGCAAGCACCGTCAGCGCGCAGTCGTCCCAGCCGCAGACGCCGCGGGCGACCAGCGAGCGGTCGTTGTAGACATAGGTGCCCGGGCGATATTCGGTCGTGACCGGCGCCAGATGCGCCGACATCATGTCGGGCGAGCCGCCCGAGGTGATGGCGGGGGCAGCGATTCCCTTGGCTTCGATCAGTGCCTTGGATTCGGTCATGAAGGCCTGCACCTTGCCGGTTCCGCCGACGGGCGGGTAAGTCATCAGGCCTGCGAACTCGAGGCCGGGTGCCGAGGCAATGCGGGCGGCAAGCTCAGCTGCTTCCTGGGGCGCGCCGACACCGCAGCGGTCTGCACCGGTGTTGCATTCGACAAAGACGCGAAGCGTTCCGCCCGCTGCTGCGAAGGCTGCCGCCAGGCCGTCGATCACCGTCGCATTGTCGGCGACGACGGCGAGCCTCACCTTTTTCGAAAGTGCGACCAGTGCGTGCAGCTTGTCGTCGCCGAGGATGTTGTAGGTGATCAGCACGTCGTCGAGGCGTCCGCTGCCGGCGACCATCGCCTCTGCTTCCGAAACCTTCTGACAGGTGATGCCGACGGCGCCCGCGTCGATCTGCATTTCGGCGATGGCCGGCAGCTTGTGGGTCTTGATGTGCGGCCTGACCTTCAGGCCGTGGGCGTCGGCATATGCCTGGAAGCGCTCGATATTCCGCTTCGCCACATCGATATCCACCAGCACGGCGGGCGTCTGGATCTCGTCGAACATGTCTTCCTCCAATGCCGGATGTCGGGCGAGCTTGGCTCCGAACCGCTTGACAAACAATGCCGCGTGGCATTTGATACGTCAATCCATTATTCAGGACATATGTCCACAATAATGGACATTGATTTTGGGGATTTCTTTTAGGAGGAACGGTGAGATGAAGGCGACTCTTTCCGCAGCGGTAGCCGCGATGGCGCTTCTGGTCGCAATGCCTGCCGGCGCGCAGGAAAAACAAAGCAAGCTCGATGAGGTTCTGGCGCGTGGCCACCTGGTCATGGGCACTGGCAGCACGAATGCGCCGTGGCACTTCAAGAGCGCCGACGACAAGCTGCAGGGCTTCGACGTCGACATGGGCCGCATCGTCGCCAAGGCGCTGTTCGGCGACCCGGACAAGATCGAATACGTCAACCAGTCGTCGGACGCGCGCATTCCGAACATCACCACCGACAAGGTCGACCTGACCTGCCAGTTCATGACGGTAACAGGCGAGCGCGCCCAGCAGATCGCCTTCACCATTCCCTACTACCGCGAGGGTGTCGGCCTGATGCTCAAGGGCGACGGCAAGTACGCCGACTATGCCGCGCTCAAGGGCGCCGGCTCGGGCGTGACCATCTCGGTGCTGCAGAACGTCTATGCCGAGGCCATGGTGCATGCCGCACTGCCTGAAGCAAAGGTCGACCAGTACGAATCCGTCGACCTGATCTACCAGGCGCTGGAATCGGGCCGTGCGGATGCCGTTGCCACCGACCAGTCGTCGCTCGCCTGGTACATGAAGCAGAACCCGGACCGCTACAAGGACGCCGGCTACGGCTGGAACCCGCAGACCTATGCTTGCGGCGTCAAGCGCGGCGACCAGGATTGGCTGAACTTCGTCAACACCGCCCTGCACGAGGCGATGACCGGCGTCGAGTTCGACTTCTACGCCAACTCCTACAAGACCTGGTTCGGCAAGGAACTGGCTCCGCCGCAGATCGGCTTCCCGGTCGAGTACAAGTAAACTCGCCAACAGTGGCGCGGCCCCTGGCAAATGTGGCCGCGCCAACTCTTCTGACCGGAACCTGACGGCACCATGGGTTACACGCTCAATTTCTCGGCGGTCTGGCGCAGTTTCGACCAACTGCTATGGGGCCTCGGGCTCAGTCTGGCGCTCGCCTTCGTGGCGATCGCCATCGGCTGCGTGCTCGGGCTCATCACCGCCTTCGGCCTTTTGTCGAAGCAGGGGGCGTTGCGCCACCCCGCGCGCATCTACGTCACCATCATCCGCAACACGCCGATCCTGGTGCTGGTGCTGTTCACATTTTTCGCGATGCCGCAGATGGGCATTCGCCTCGGCAAGATCGAGAGCTTCGTCGCGACCTTGTCGGTCTATTCCGGCGCCTATCTCGCCGAGGTCTTCCGCGGCGGCCTGCTCGCCGTGCCCAACGGGCTCAAGGAGGCGGGCCTGGCCATCGGCCTCACGCAGGCGCAGATCCGCAATTCGATCGTCATCCCATTGATGTTGCGCAACGTGCTGCCGTCGCTGTCGAGCACGATGATCTCGCTGTTCAAGGACACCTCGCTGGCCGCCGCTATCGCCGTGCCCGAGCTCACCTTCGAGGCGCGCAAGATCAACGTCGAGACCTTCCGTGTCATCGAGACCTGGATCGTCGCGAGCTGCCTCTATGTCGCCACCTGCTCCGTGCTGGCCGCACTCCTGCGCCGGCTCGAGAAGCGCATGTCCATCCCGAGGTGACCGACATGGAACTCGTCGCATTCCTCGAAACGCTCTGGCTGGCGCGCATCCCGATCCTGAAGGGCCTCGGCGTTACCGTCTCGATCTCGCTGCTCGCGATCCTCGTCGGCACGATCCTCGGCGTCGGTGTCGGCCTGGCGCTGACCTACGGCAAGGGTCCAGTGCGCTGGCTGGTGCGTGGTTACACAGACTTCATCCGCGGCACGCCGGTGCTCGTTCTGGTTCTCGCGAGCTACTATGTGCTCGGCACCATCGGCATCGACCTCGGGCCGTTCCAGGCCGGCGTTCTGGCGCTCGCCGTATTCTGCTCGTCGCATGTCGGCGAGATCGTGCGCGGCGCCCTCGAGTCGATCCCCAAGGGCCAGACCGAGGCCGCAAAAGCCATCGGCCTGACCTTCCCGCAGACATTCGCCTATGTGCTGGGCCCACAGGCGCTGCGCCAGGTGCTGCCCGCCTGGGTCAACACGGCTGCCGAGATGGTCAAGGCCTCGACGCTTTTGTCGATCATCGGCGTGGCAGAGCTTTTGCTGCGCACGCAGGAACTCATCTCGCGCACCTTCATGAGCCTCGAATTCTATCTCTTCGCGGGCTTCCTCTATTTCGTCATCAACTATGGCATCGAGCGCTTCGGCAAATACGTCGAACGCAAGACCTCGATCCCCTCGTGAGGCCGACCCCATGACCGGCAACCTTCTCGAAATTCGCGACCTGCACAAGCGCTACGGCGAGGTCGAAGTCCTCAAGGGCGTCGACTGCACCATGCAGCAGGGCGACGTCATCTCCATTATCGGCTCGTCCGGCTCGGGCAAGACGACGATGCTCCGCTGCATCAACATGCTGGAGGAATTCCAGGGCGGCTCGATCCGCATCGATGGCGAGGAGATCGGCTACGAGACCATGGGCGGTGCGCGCCGCCGCAAGAAGGAAAAGGAAATCGCCCGCCAGCGCGCGATGACCGGCATGGCCTTCCAGCAGTTCAACCTGTTTCCGCACATGAGCGCTGCCGAAAACGTCATGCTCGGCCTGGTCAAGGTCAAGGGCATGGCCCGCGACGAAGCGCGCGGCGTTGCCGAGAAATGGCTGGACCGCGTCGGCCTGGCCGAGCGCCGCGACCGCTACCCCGGCCAGCTCTCCGGCGGCCAGCAGCAGCGCGTGGCGATCGCCCGCGCCATCGCCATGAACCCCAAGCTGATGCTGTTCGACGAGGTGACCTCGGCGCTCGACCCCGAACTGGTCAACGAAGTGCTGCAGGTCATCAAGGACCTCGCCCGCGACGGCATGAGCATGCTGCTCGTCACCCACGAGATGCGTTTCGCCTTCGAGGTGTCCAACCGCGTCATCTTCATGAACCAGGGGCGCATCGGCGAGGAGGGCAACCCACGCGAGATGTTCATCAAGCCGCAGACCGAGCGGCTGGCCGAGTTCCTCAAGACTTCAACCTTCAACTAGCATTCGGAGAGCAGACATGACGATCAAGCGCTACGGCACCGGCCAGTCCGGGGCAGGCAAGCAACCCCTGCCGTTCGCCCGCGCCGTCGAGGCCAATGGCTGGCTCTACGTATCCGGCCAGGTCGCCATGGAGAACGGCGAGATCGTCGGCGGCGGCATCATCCCCGAGACGCGCAAGACGATGGAGAACGTCATCGCCATCCTCGAAGAGGCCGGATACGGCCTCGAGCACGTCGTGCGCGTCGGAGTCTGGCTCGACGACCCGCGCGACTTCTGGTCGTTCAACGGCGTCTATGCCGAGTATTTCGGTGACCATCCGCCGGCCCGCGCTTGCGTGCAGTCGAGTATGATGGTCGATTGCAAGGTCGAAATCGACTGCGTGGCCTACAAGGCACCTTGAGTCGGTAGCTCAGACGAGGCAAAGGCGGCGCATGGACGGCATACAGGACGACATGACCAGCAGGCGGGCGCGCGGTCTCGACCGCGCCTTCGAGATCCTGAACTACCTGCGCCTCAAGCGCACGCCGCTGCGCCCCAACGAGATCGCGTCGGGCATCGGTGCGCCGCGCTCTTCGGTCTATGAGCTGGTAAACCTCCTGATGCGGCAGGGCATCCTGGAATACCGTGGCGAGGACGGCCGCGTGTTTCTCGGCCGCAAGCTCTATTTCCTCGGCATGGCCTATGCCGAGCAGTTCGACCTCATGCGCGAGTGCGACAAGCTTCTCACGCATATCGCCGAAGAGACGCGCGAGACCGCGCAGATGTGCCTGCTCGAAGGCAACAAATACACCGTCGCTCAGATGAAGGAGGGCTCGCGGCCCTTCCGCATCTCGTCGAACGTCGGCGATCCGGTCGCCATCCCGTGGACGGCCTCGGGTCGGCTGCTCGTCTCGCACATGAGCGACGATGAAATCCTCGACTTCATTCCGCAGGAGGATTTCCGCCTGCCCAACGGCCAGTGGCTCGATCCGGCCGCCTTCATCGCCGAGGTGCGCGAGGCTGCCAAGGTCGGCTACTACACATTCAACAGCGCCGTCGAGAACTTCACCCATTGCTTTGCCGTGCCGGTCTACCAGGCCGACCGCGTTTGCGTGGCGACGCTCTGCCTGGTCGCGCCGCGCGAGGACGGGCTGAAGAACCATGCGAGCTATCTCAAGACGCTGCTGACCGCTGCGGCGGACCTGTCGAGCCGGCTCGGCCACATGGGCGACGATGATCACGCCACGGCCCGTGCAGCGGGTCGCGGCTGACAATCTAGACGAAAACCCAACAATCTGGATGGCTCACGGCATGGCGGGACGTGCTCTCTTGATCGGCGAATGCATGGTGGAGCTGCGGCAGGCCGAGGGCGGGCTGCTGCGCAAGGGCTTTGCCGGCGACACCTTCAACACGGCTTTCTACCTGCGTGCATTCCTGCCGAAGGCTTCGCCGGTCGACTACTTCACCGCAGTCGGCACCGATCCCGTATCGGATGAGATGCTGGCCTTCATCGACGGTACCGGTGTCGGAACAGGCTTCGTCCGACGCGTGCCCGAACGCACGCCCGGCCTCTACATGATCCATCTGAAGGACGGCGAGCGCAGCTTCTCCTACTGGCGATCAGCCTCGGCGGCGCGCCTGCTCGCCGACGATCCGGCAGCCCTGCGCGCGGCGATCGACGCATCCGACACGATCTTCTTCTCGGGCATCACTTTGGCGATCCTCGCTCGGGAAGCTGCGGAGGCTTTCCTGGCCGAAATCCGCCGGGCCAAGGCCTCGGGTAAGCTCGTCGCCTTCGACCCGAACATCCGCCCGCGTCTCTGGAGCGATCCCGATACGATGCGCGCCACGATCACCGCCGGCGCCGGTGCTGCGAACCTGGTCATGCCGAGCTTCGAGGACGAGGCGACGCACTTCGGCGACGCTTCCGTGGATGCGACCATCGCGCGTTATCGCGGCCTGGGAGCAGACAAGCTGGTCGTCAAGGACGGCGCCGAGGGCATCACACTGAATTTCGGCGGCCTGCAGACATTCGTCCCCTCGGCGATCGCCGAGAGGATAGTCGACACGACAGGCGCCGGTGACAGTTTCAACGGCGCCTTTCTGGCGCACTATCTAAAGTCCGGCGACGAGCGCCTTGCAGCGGCGTTCGCCGCCCGTGTCGCAGCGACCGTCATCGGCCACCATGGCGCGCTGCTGGCCCAGGCAGAAATTGCGGCGCTCAGCGCCGATGGCTCAGCCTAGGGGTGCACCATCATGGTCGGTTCCTCCAGCAGGCTGAACGCGTAACCGTCGCACTTCACGTCCGGGTTGGTCGGGCTGAACATCCCTTCGGGGTTGTCCTTGAACAGCCAGGCATGCAGGTCGTAGTGGTGGAATTCCTTGGGGATCAGGGGTTCGTGCCCCTCCATCGGCCCCTGGAAGGGCTGGCCGAACAGGGTGGGCCGCTCCTTGGCCGCCTCTAACGGGACCAGCCACTCGACGGCTACCAGTCGCAGCTTGTCGCCGTCCGGCTCGTAGATCAGGACGTTCGGCTTCATCGGGTCGGGCGCGCCCCTGATGGTGAGATTGACGAAGTGGACGCCCATGCCGCCCTTCGGATATTCCATCCGTCCTTCCATCTTCTCGCCGCTATAGTGCACGCAGCCGACCGTCGACAGGTAGAGATCGCGCACGGCCTGATACGGGTCCTGGTATTTCTCCAGCGCTTTGCGCGCCGCTTCGATTTCGGCCTTGTTGGGTTCCTCGGCCTTAGCAGGCGTCGGGCCGGCACCCCAGAGACCAGCGAGGGCAACGACGACGCAACTGGCGAGATGTGCAGTCCGCATGGCAGTTCCTCCACTCTTGTTGTCGGGTAAGCATTGCAATCAACTGGACGACGGCGAAGTGTCGCTCCGCTCCGGCCCTGAGTAAATTCTGCTGCAAGTGGAGGGGCGGGCGTAGCTTGGCTTCTGTTTGGCCCATCTGGCGGACGCGAACGGCCGAGCACGGTCGGCGACGTCGCGGCCCCTATGTGCCATGCAAGAAGAAACGCGCTCCAGCAATTGCCGGAGCGCGTTTCTATCAAGTGGCCGTCGCATCGCTATAGCACGGATTATGTCGGCTCTGCGCCGGCCACGTTGCCCCACCAGGCCCTTGCGTATTGTGCTGCACCGGACAGGCGATGTCGCCTCAGCCAATGGGAGTAGCTCGTCTGGGATATCCCGTTGGGTGGGTGACGAGCATAGTCGGCGCCGCCGGCAGGGCGGCGCCGTCTATCGCCGAAAGCGACGTCCGAGACGCGGCTATTGTGCTTCCTGGCAGGCGCGGAGGCTCTGGAAGGCCGCATCGGTTCCGGTGAGACTGAGGACGATCGGTTCGCGACCGGCGGAAGTGATCGTCAGCTTCTTCTTCTTGGCAAGGTCGTAGATGAAGTCGGGATTGTTGACGAGCACATAGGCCCCTTTCATCCCCTCCATCTGCTGGCCTGTGGCCTGTCCGCTGAATTTCTCTCCGTCCACGTCGAACAGCACGGCGATGTCGTCTCCGGCTGCGACCTTGGCATCCGCCTTGGTGTAGAGCGCCATGTAGCCGCGCTTCTCGCCGGTGGCGTCGATGCCCATCTGGAACTGCGCCTCGTTGGACAGTTTCTTCGCAACGAGACACCCAGGCCCCATGTCCTCCTTGATGAAGATGTCCCAGCCCGCTTCGGACCCGTATTTCTTGAGCGTCTGGGCTCCGGCGGTCGTTGCGGTCAGGGCCGCGATGGCAAGGCTGATACCCACTACCGTTTTGGCGTACATGCACTCCTCCTTTGCTGTGGTTCGATCGGAAATCAATTTGGCAAACTTGGAAGCTGGCCGGCGCGGCTTGCGTCACCAGCTTTTCTTGTACTCATCGACTGTGGTTGATCGCGGGGTTTCCCGCTTGTCTGACGGTTTGAAGTGTTCGACGGAGCGTGTTGGCGCACGAGTCCGGGGTGCCCCCGATCTCAGGTCCACTGAGGAAGGAATTGGCGCAACGCTCACGACAAGTCCCCGTCGCAAGCCCCTCGAAAAAGCCCGGTGAGATCATGGCCCGCAATTGCGGCGGCGGCAAGGATGCGCGGGTGTACGCACCAAGCGCAAGCGTATCAGGCGCCTGGGCCGATTTGCAGATTTCTCGGCAGGGGCAGGCTCGAGCATCGCATGTGCATGTCGCGGGCGAACTGCTTCCGCTTCTTTTCCTGATGCTCCTTGCCGGCCAGTGCCATTCCAAGCCCGTACGGGCCGAGCAACAGGCCGGCGGGAATGCTCATGGTCTCTCCGGCCTCGTAGTTCGAGGCTGCGGCGCGGATTTCCTCGCACTGCGGCGACTGCCATTTGGGGTCTTGGGTCGAGAACGTTGCCGCATATTCGGCGGGGGGCGTCGTGCAGGCAGCGACCGTGAGCAATGCCACTGGGGCCAAGAGTCTTGCCTTCATCCTCGTGTCCCCTTCCAAAGGCTGTATGCAACACGATGCAAAAAGAAGCAGGCAAATTCGCCCAATTCGATCTGAACTAAGATATTGATTTACAGGAGAAAGGAGTGGTGCCCGGAGGCGGATTCGAACCACCGACACGCGGATTTTCAATCCGCTGCTCTACCAGCTGAGCTATCCGGGCCTGGTACCGGGACATGGCCTGAGCCTTGTCCGGCTGCTTCGAAGCGGTGCCCTGCACCCCCGAAAGCGCGTGCGTTATAGCACGGGATTTTGCCCTGTCCACCCGCCCCGATGCGATTTCTTGAAAGAAATCACAGGCCGTTGGGGAAGGCGAAAAATGCGGCTCAGCGCTCTTCGCCGGCTTCCGGCTTGAGAGCCGAATCCTCGTCCTCTTCCTCGCGCACGGGGATGGCATAGCTGCCCGAAAGCCAGCGGTTGAGGTCGACTGCCTTGCAGCGCGGCGAGCAGAACGGATAGGTCTCGCGCGCCGAAGGCTTGCCGCATTCGGGGCAGGGGAGCTTGGCGCGCAAAGGCGTCACGGTATCTTTGGTCTTGTCGGTCACGAGAGCAATGCCAGGAAAATTGCGCAAGCGGTTTTCCGTCCGGAATTGCGCAAAAGCAAGAGGCTAGAGGGGGCCGCGATTCGAAGTAAGCGGAACTCTAATGGTTGCCGGTGTGCCAGCCGAGCTGGACCTGATAGCCCTCGCCGGAAAGCAGCGACGTCGTTTCATAAAGCGGCAGCCCGACCACGTTGCTGTACGAGCCGACCAGCTTGACGACGAATGTACCGGCAAAGCCCTGGATGGCATAGCCGCCTGCCTTGCCGCGCCATTCGCCCGAGGCGAGATAGTTTTCCATGTCCTGCCGCGACAGGCGCTTGAAGCGCACGCGGGTTTCGACCAGCCGCTGGCGCAACTTACCGGCGGGGGTGACCAGCGCGAGGCCGGTGTAGACCCGGTGCGAGCGCCCGGACAGCAACTGCAGGCAATGCAGCGCGTCGTCGACCGTCTCGGCCTTGGGCAGAATGCGGCGGCCGACGGCCACCACGGTGTCCGCGGCGAGGATGAAGCCGGGAGCCGCTCCGTTCTCCTTGCCGATCACGTCCTGGGCGCGCTGCGCCTTTGTGACCGACAGGCGTTTGGCCAGCGAGCGCGGGTGCTCGGCGCGCATTGGCCGTTCGTCGACGTCGGCGGGAAACAGCCGGTCGGGATCGATGCCCGCCTGCTGCAGCAGCTCGACGCGGCGGGGCGAACCCGATGCAAGCACAAGCTTTTGCAGATCGCTCAATCCAGGGGTCCTGTCGGTGGAAGCCGGTCGAGTGCCGCTGGTCGCGGCGCGGCCTTACTTGAAGCGGTAGGTGATACGGCCCTTGGTCAGGTCGTAGGGCGTCATTTCGACGAGGACCTTGTCGCCGGTCAGCACGCGGATGCGGTTCTTGCGCATGCGCCCGGCGGTGTGGGCGATGATTTCGTGTTCGTTTTCGAGCTTGACCCGGAACATCGCGTTCGGCAACAATTCCGTCACGGTTCCAGGAAACTCGAGGACTTCTTCCTTCGGCATTAGGTACCTTTGGTTTGGATGGCTTTCCCGGCGAGCCGGCCGGAATTTGCGCGGAACCTATATGATATTGCGCGCTTTGTGAACACGCTTAATCGGCGTTGGATTTCGGCGCTTTTCCGGCGAATCTGGCGATCATTCTCGACCTGAGCCGCTCGCGCACGTCGCGATAGGCAGCCATGATCTGGTCGCGAGTCCCGGTCGCGGCGGTGGGGTCGGGGGTAGGCCAGTATTCGACGTCGATCGCCATCGAACGGGTGAATTCGAGTGCGGCGTGGTGGGCCTCCGGCGCGAGCGTCACGATCAGGTCGAAGTAGTCGTCCTCGAGGTCGTCGACCGTGCGCGGCTGGTGTTCGAGGAGCTTCATTCCGTCTTCGGCAAGCACCGCATCGACGAACGGATCCCGCTCGCCAGCCCGCACGCCGGCGGACGCCACGAACACGGAGGATGGGAGTTCACGCCGCGCTATCGCCTCCGCCATCGGCGAGCGGACCGAGTTCATCCGGCACATGAAGAGGATCGAGCGCGGGGAACTTTCCGCCATATGTCAGCCGCGCCAGTGGAGCACGCAGATCAGCGTGAAGAGGCGGCGGGCGGTGTCGAAGTCGATCTCGATCTTGCCTGCGAGACGGTCGAGCAGCGTCTGCGAGCCTTCATTGTGCAGGCCGCGCCGCCCCATGTCGATCGCCTCGATGTGGCTCGGGGTCGCGCTGCGGATCGCTTCATAATAGCTTTCGCAGATCATGAAATAGTCCTTCACGATCCGCCGGAACGGCGTCAGCGACAGGATGTGGGTGACCACCGCCTCGCCGTGCTCGCGCGAGATGGCGAACACCAGGCGCGAATCGACCAAGGAGAGCTTGAGCTTGTAGGGTCCGTGGCCGTCGTCGTTGATCGGGTGAAAGCTGTTTTCCTCGATCAGGTCGAAGATGGCCACGGCGCGCTCATGCTCGACGTCGGGCGTCGAACGGCCGATCGATTCGTCGAGTTCGACGTCGACCAGGCGGGAGCGTGCGTGGCCTTTGTCGGACATGGCCGCCCTACATGTTCAATCTGATGGCGACGGAGCGGGCATGCGCGTCCAGACCTTCCGCCTTGGCGAGCGCGATCGCGGCCGGCGCGAGCGCCCTCAACTGGTCCGGGCCGAGCTTCAGGATTGAACTGCGCTTGACGAAGTCGAGCACCGACAGCCCCGACGAGAATCGCGCCGAGCGGGCGGTCGGCAGCACGTGATTCGATCCCCCGACATAGTCGCCGATGACCTCGGGCGTATGGCGTCCCACGAAGATCGCACCTGCGTTGCGGATGCGCGGAAGCAGCGCCTCCGGGTCGGCCACCGCAAGTTCGAGATGCTCGGCCGCGATGCGGTCGATGAGCGGAATGGCGCTGTCGAAATCCTCGACCAGGATGACGGCGCCGAAGTCGCGCCAACTGGCCGCGGCCGTCTCGCGGCGCGGCAATTGCTTGATCTGGCGTTCCACCGCGGCTTCCACCGCCTTGCCGAAGCCGGCGTCGTCGGTGATCAGGATCGACTGCGCCGAAACGTCGTGCTCGGCCTGGGCGAGCAGGTCGGCGGCGATCCATTCCGGATCGTTGTCGCGGTCGGCGACAACAAGCACTTCCGAGGGGCCGGCGATCATGTCGATGCCGACGGTGCCGAAAACCTGGCGCTTGGCCGCGGCGACATAGGCGTTGCCGGGCCCGACGATCTTGGCGACCGGCCGTATCGTTTCGGTGCCGTAGGCAAGTGCCGCGACCGCCTGCGCGCCGCCGACGCGGTAGATCTCGGAGACACCGGCGAGGTCGGCTGCGACCAGCACCAGCGGGTTGATCACGCCGCCGGAGGCGGGGACGACGATGACGATCCGCTCGACGCCCGCCACCCTGGCAGGCACTGCGTTCATCAGCACCGAACTCGGATAGCTCGCGGTGCCGCCCGGCACATAGAGCCCGACCGCCTCGACTGCCGTCCAACGTGAACCGAGTTCGACGCCGACAGCATCGGTGTAACGGTCGTCCTTGGGCATCTGGCGCTCGTGGTGCGAGCGGATGCGGTCGCGGGCGAAGGTCAGCGCGTCGATCGTCGCGGGATCGGCGTCCTTGTAGGCCTGCTCGATGTCCGCGCGTGTCACCGCGATTCCCAGCGCGTCGAGGTCGGCGCGGTCGAACTTCTTCGTGTACTCGACCAGCGCCGCGTCGCCGCGGCTGCGCACGTCGTCGATGATGGCCCGTACCGTGGCTTCGACGTCGGGCGAAACCTCGCGCTTGGTGGTGAGGAAAGCCGCGAAGCGCTTTTCGAAATCTGCGTCGGACTGGCTGATCGTGATGGCCATGGTCGAAAAATGCTCAGATAGTGTGGATCGGACGGGAGGATGCCTCCCAGGCCGCGCCGGTGTCGGTCAACCGGGCTTCGATGACCTCGACCTCGAGCCGGATCGCCGCGTTGCCGGCAAAGGTGAGTTCGATGGTTCCCACCGGTTCCTGCGCCGCCGCGAAGCGGACTGCGAGAAGCTCGAGAACGTCGTCCTTCTTGTCGCGCGAAATGCCGAACAGCTTTGCCGAAAGCACGCGGTCGAAATGCAGGATCGAGCGTCGCCGTTCGTATTTCGGCCGGATGAAGCCCTTCTTGGTCTCCCAGGCAAAACGGTTCATCGCAACCGCGAAGCGTTTGGCCGCAGCGCGGTATTCGATGTCACCAACCTTGACGGTCGCGTCCTGCACATGTGCCGAAACTACCTCCAGGTCCCGTTCGTCGAGGGCGACTAGCTTGAGCAGGTTCATGTCCGGTCGGCTGCCTATGGGGATGCTATGCTTCCCGTCTTGTTAGGCGGTCTTGGTGCAGTGCGCAACCGCGGGGGAGGGGAGGAAGGCAGTAAGGCAGTAGGGGACTATGGCAGTAGGGCAGTAGGGCAGTAGGGCAGTAGGCTTTCCTATTCCCTTACTGCCTTACCGCCCTATTCCCTTAAATCAGCCGCTGATGCGCTCGATGACCGCGCCGCAGCGCGACAGCTTCTCTTCGAGGCGCTCGAAGCCGCGGTCGAGGTGGTAGACGCGGTTGACCGTGGTCTCGCCTTCGGCGGCGAGGCCGGCGATGACCAGCGACACCGAGGCGCGCAGGTCGGTCGCCATGACGGGGGCGCCCTTGAGCTTGGAAACGCCCTCGACGATCGCCGTCTGGCCCGACAGCGTGATGTGGGCGCCCAGCCGTGCAAGCTCCTGCACGTGCATGAAGCGGTTCTCGAAGATCGTCTCGGTGATCTTCGACTTGCCCTTCGACATGGTCATCAGGCCCATGAACTGGGCCTGCAGGTCGGTCGGGAAGCCTGGGAACGGCTCGGTCACCACGTCGACCGGCGCAATGCCGGCGCCGTTGCGCATGACGCGGATGCCGGAATTGGTCTCGGTGATCTCGGCGCCGGTGCGTGCGATCACGTCGAGCGCGCTCTGCAGCAGGTCGGCGCGCGCGCCTTCCAGGATCACGTCGCCACCGGTCATCGCGACCGCCATGGCGTAGGTGCCCGTCTCGATGCGGTCGGGAATGACCCGGTGGCGGGCGCCCGACAGCGAATCGACGCCTTCGATGGTGATCGTCGGCGTGCCGGCGCCGGTAATCCTGGCACCCATCGCGTTGAGGCATTCGGCGAGGTTGACCACCTCGGGCTCGCGGGCGGCGTTCTCGAGCACCGTCTCGCTGCGGGCGAGCGTCGCCGCCATCATCAGCACGTGGGTCGCGCCGACCGAGACCTTGGGGAAGACGTAGCGGTTGCCAGTGAGGCGGTTCTTGGCCTTGGCGACCACGTAGCCATTGTCGACGTCGATGTCGGCGCCGAGCGCCTGCAGGCCGTCGATGAACAGGTCGACCGGGCGCGTGCCGATGGCGCAGCCGCCAGGCAGCGACACCTTGGCCTCGCCCGTGCGGGCGAGCAGTGGCCCGATCACCCAGAAGCTGGCGCGCATCTTGGAGACCAGCTCATAGGGAGCGGTCGTGTCGACGATGTTGCGCGCCGAGAAGCTGATGGTGCGCGAATAGCCTTCGCTCTGGCGCTCGCGGCGGCCATTCACCGTGTAGTCGACGCCGTGGTTGCCGAGGATGCGGATCAACTGCTCGACGTCGGCCAGGTGCGGCACGTTCTCGAGCGTCAAAGTATCGTCGGTGAGCAGCGAGGCGATCATCAGGGGAAGGGCGGCGTTCTTCGCGCCCGAGATCGGGATGTTTCCGGTCAGCGGGTTGCCGCCGACAATTCTGATACGATCCATAAGCGTCGTTTCTCCGGGATTGCCCGGTCCTGGCGAGAAATTTTCTTGCCGCGTCTAGACCATCGCGCCCCCCTGTTCAAGAAAACAGGGCCTTGCCGTCGTCTGCGCCAAGTGCCTGCCGTCGCCGGTCAGGCCTTCTCGGGTTTCTCGTTGTCATCCCCGGCCGCGGCGAGCCCCTCCGGCCGCATGTCGGCTTCGCCTGTTCGCCGCGATCGTGCCTGCGCCTTGCGCTTCATGAGATTGGCGCGCAGCTCAGCCGCGAGACGCAACTTGCGCACGTCGGCCCCGGACGAGGGCGTTTTTCTGGTCGACGACATGTGGCGGTCCCCGCTTGTCGTTCGTTCATAACGGCATCGCAGCCGAAATGGCCAGTATTGTGGCGTAACGGGGCCTGTGGAAAATGATAGGCAATTTCCTGCAACTCCTAACTTGCGCTCCCGGGAATCATGTGGCACAAGCCGCCCCGTCCACGGATGCTGCCGTAGCTCAGTGGTAGAGCACTCCCTTGGTAAGGGAGAGGTCGAGAGTTCAATCCTCTCTGGCAGCACCATTTTTCCAAAAGATGTACCCGTTCTCCCGCCCTCACAGCTGCGATTCGACCGGCAGCCAGGCGATGATCTTGGCGACCAGCCTGCGCCGCAGGCTCGCCTGAGGTTCGTGCCTGAGTTCCCGCCGGCGGTTTGAGGCCATGTCGGTCCATCTGAGCGCCCCGTCATCGAGCGTCACCCGGAAACTTGCCCCGGGCGAGGTCTGCGCCGCGATGACCTGCTCCACCTCGCGCGCCAATTCCTCCTGGCGGAACAAGACGCCCATCTCGGTGTTCAGCGACGCCGAGCGCGGGTCGAAGTTGAACGAGCCGACAAAACCCGCCGATCCGTCCGCGACGAAGGCCTTGGTGTGCAGGCTGGCGCTCTTCGAGCCGAACAGGGAGATGTCGGTGCGCTCGTCATCGGGCTTGAGCTCGAAGATCTGGATGCCCTGGTCGAGCAGCGGCTTGCGGTAGCGGGCATAGGCGCCATGCACTGCGGCAACGTCGGTGGCGGCGAGTGAATTGGTCAGAACGCTCACCGCGACGCCGTTCTCGGCCAGCGTCGCGAGTTGGCGCGTGCCCATCTCGCCGGGGATGAAGTAGGGCGAGACGATCTTGAGCTCGCGCTTGGCTGAAGTCAGCACCGGCGCGAGCCATCGCATCAGCCAGCCGTCCTCGCCTGCACCCACCGACTTTTCCGGCGGATCGGAGACGACCGAGGCGTCCGTGGTCCAGCGCAGTCGTCCCATGCCAGAGGCCGACCATTCGCGGCTTTCCTCGGCGACGCGGCGTATGTACGGCGCCGCCCGACCCGCATTCGCCTTGCGCTCGAGCCGCTTGCGCAGCCCCGGCAGGTCCGGCTTTTTGAACCCGGTGAGCGGGCGGATCGGCAGTGACGCCTCGGAGTTCCAGAAACAGTC
The DNA here is from genome assembly GCA_001724355.1 of Mesorhizobium sp. SCN 65-20. Taxonomy (GTDB): domain Bacteria; phylum Pseudomonadota; class Alphaproteobacteria; order Rhizobiales; family Rhizobiaceae; genus Aminobacter. Next base: position 65,602 of record MEEF01000001.1, read on the forward strand.
GAAGATGGATTCGGCCTGGTCGACGACCGGGCCGGCGATCAGCAGATCCATGTCGCGAAAATTGGCCTCCTCCGAGGCATCGAAATAGGCGTCGCCGATGTTGCGTCCGCCGACGATCGCGAGCCTGCCGTCGGCGATCCAGGCCTTGTTGTGCATGCGCCGCGTGGTGCGCACGGCGCGCAGCACCAGTTCCAGTCCGCGTTGCAGGCCGAAGGAGCGCGCCCAACTCGGGTTGAACAGCCGCAGATGGATGTTCGGATGGCTGTCGAGGGCGAGATAGTCGCGGTCGAAGCCGCGGGTGTTGATGTCGTCTATCAGCAGGCGCACGCGGACGCCGCGATCGGCGGCCGCCAGGATCTCGCGCGTGAGCAGCCCGCCGGTGAGATCGCCCTTCCAGTAGTAATATTGCAGGTCGAGGCTGCGCTGCGCGTGCCGCGCCAGATAGGCCCGGACGGCGAAGGCGTGCAGGTTGCTGGACAGGAGTGCCAGCCCGCTCTGCCCAGGATGGGCCTTGAGGAGCGGTGCGACAGCGGCATCGAACTCCGTCCCGTCCGGCGCCTTGGGCAATGCGAATGACGGCGCGCCGCGAGCCCGTTTGGCGAAGCGGCCATAGGCGTAGACGGCCAGAAGGGAGGCGATGACCAGAATTCCGGCCACCGCGATCACGATCGCGAAGACCTTCATGCCGGGTCTTGCCCGGCGGTGCGAGTCGCCGCAAACTCACCATACCTATGTGGTTGATTGCGACCATGATGCATGTGGAAAACCTCGAACACCTCAACCATATAGGCTACATACGACGATAACGCCTGCCGCAAGTGAACACGAATTTCCCAGAGATTCCAGACAAGTGATGGCTAGCAGACAAGGCTTGGAGAGTCCCGTGGACACGGGAGCGCAGCAACTGACCGAAACGCCTCGCCGGCTCGGCGCGGAATGGCTTTCGGCCAAGGGTGGACACAGCGAGATCGTCGTCGCGTCCTACAACGTGCACAAGTGCGTCGGGCTCGACCGGCGCTTCGATCCGGTTCGCACGATGCGGGTCATCTCCGAGATCGATGCCGACGTCATCGCCCTCCAGGAGGCCGACCAGCGCTTTGGCGATCGCGCCGGCCTGCTCGACCTCGCTGCCATCGAGCGCGAGACGGGGCTGGTCCCCGTACCGTTGGCCGGTCGGCGCATGAGCCACGGCTGGCACGGCAATGTCGTTCTCTACCGCAAGGGGTCGGTCGCTCTCGCCAAGCAACTCGTGCTGCCGGGAGCCGAGCCGCGCGGCGCGGTGGTCGTGGACCTCGAGCTCGATGCCGGGCCGCTGCGGGTGATCGCCGCCCATTTCGGGCTGCTGCGCCACTCACGCAAGCAGCAGGCCGGCACGCTGCTGACCGCAGCGGAACTGCACAGCGAGAAGCCGACCGTTCTGGTGGGCGATCTCAACGAGTGGCGGCTAGGCAAGCGCTCGTCGCTGCGCAGCCTCGAACCGGCCTTCGGCCCGATGCACGCCATCGTGCCGAGCTTCCCGTCGCGCTTCCCGGTGCTGGCGCTCGACCGGGTGATGGCGCGGCCGCACAACCTGCTCGTCGACATCGAGGCGCATGACAGCGCGCTGGCGCGCGTCGCCTCCGATCACCTTCCGATCAAGGCCGTGATCCGCCTGAACGGCAAGCGCAACGGACTCGCCGAGGCTGCCTGAAGCTGCCGCGACGTAAGGCCGTGGAGGGGCGATCGCCCCTTTGCGCGGGCGGCTTCATGCCATATCAACTCGGGCAAAACGGAACCCGGCAACAATGCCGGCTATGGGAGAGGGACGAAACGACAAGCGCTGGAGAGGCGAAGCATGGTTCAGACACGGATTGGCTGCGAAAGCCTGCGTTCCAAGGTGATGAGCGCCGAGGATGCGGCCTCCCTGATCGAGCCCGACACCACGGTGGGCATGAGCGGCTTCACCGGCTCCGGTTATCCCAAGACCGTTCCCCTGGCTCTCGCCGCCCGCATCGAGGCCGAGCATGCCAAGGGCAATCCGTTCTCCCTGCGCGTCTGGACCGGTGCGTCCACCGGCCCCGAGCTTGACGGTGCGCTCGCCAAGGCCGACGGCATCGAGTTCCGGCTTCCCTACAATTCCGATCCGATCGCCCGCGAGAAGATCAATCGCGGCGAGATGGAATATTTCGACATGCATCTGAGCCAGGTGGCGCCCGTCGCCTGGCAGGGTTTCCTCGGCCCGCTCGACACCGCCGTCGTCGAGGTTTCAGGCATTCGTCCGGATGGATCGCTGATCCCGTCCTCGTCCGTCGGCAACAACAAAACCTGGCTCGACCGCGCCGAAAAGGTGATCCTCGAGGTCAACCGCTGGCAGAATGCCGAACTCGACGGCATGCACGACATCTACTACGGCACGGCACTTCCGCCGCATCGCGTGCCGATCCCGCTGGTGAAGGCTGACGACCGCATCGGCGACACTTCCTTCCGCTGCGACCCGGCAAAGATCGTGGCCATCGTCGAGACCGACGCGCCGGACCGCAACCTGCCGTTCTCCAAGCCTGACGATACGGCGAATGCCATCGCCGGCCACCTGCTGCAGTTCTTTGCCCATGAGGTGAAGAAGGGTCGGCTGCCGGCCTCGCTGCTTCCGATCCAGTCGGGCGTCGGCAACATTGCCAATGCGGTGCTGACCGGTCTGGTCGACGGCCCGTTCGAGAACATGACGGCGTTTACCGAGGTGATCCAGGACGGCATGCTCGACCTTTTGGATTCCGGCAAGCTGCGCATGGCCTCCGCCACCGCCTTCTCGCTGAGCCCGGAAGCGGCCGCGATCCTCAATGCAAATATGGGGCGCTATCGCGACAAGATGATCCTGCGCCCGCAGGAGATCAGCAATCATCCCGAGCTGATCCGGCGCCTGGGCTGCATCGCCATGAACGGCCTGATCGAGGCCGACATCTACGGCAACGTCAACTCCACCCACATCATGGGCTCGCGCATCCAGAACGGCATCGGCGGTTCCGGCGACTTCGCTCGCAACGCCTATGTCTCGATTTTCATGACGCCGTCGACGGCCAAGGGCGGAAAGATCTCGGCCATCGTGCCGCAGGCGAGCCATGTCGACCACATCAACCAGGATGTGCAGGTGCTGGTCACCGAGCAGGGCCTGGCCGATCTTCGCGGGCTTTCGCCCAAGCAGCGGGCGCGGCTGATCATCGACAACTGCGCCCATCCGGACTACAGGCCCGCACTTGCCGACTATTTCGAACGGGCGCTGAAGCACTCCTACGGCCTGCAGTCGCCGTCGCTGCTCAACGAGGCGCTGTCCTGGCACCAGCGCTACCTCGAAACCGGCTCGATGCGCCCCTGATCACTGGACCACGAAGAAGTCGCTGATCCGCGCTGCGGTCTCCTTGAGGATTGGCAGGATCTCGGCTTCCATTTCGGCTGGGCTGTGGCGCGAGCTCTGCGTCGACACGTTGATTGCGGCGACGACCGCGCCCGAGCGGTCGCGCAGCGGCACGGCGATCGAGCGCAGGCCGATCTCCAGTTCCTCGTCGACGACGGCGTAGCCGCTGCCGCGCACGCCGTCGATGATCTCCCTGAGCTTCGCCGCGTCGGTGACGGTCTTGGGTGTGCGCTGCCTGAACGTCGCGCGCGCCAGGAAGGCGTCGAGATCCGGCGTGGAGAGGCCCGACAGCAGCACGCGCCCCATGGCGGTGCAGAAGGCGGGCAGGTGGGCGCCGACCTGCAGGTCGACGGCGATGATGCGCGGTCCCGGCACACGCGCAACATAGACCATGTCCTCGCCCGACAGGATCGCCGCGGAGCAGGATTCGTGGAGATTGGCGGCCGTATCCTTCATGAACGGCTCGGCGAAGGTCCAGAGCGGCACGCCGTGCAGCCAGATGCGGGCCTGGGCAAGCAACCGCGGCGACAGCGAGAAGTTGCGACCGGTCTGCACTGCATACCCCGTAGCCACCAGTGTCAGCAGGAAGCGTCGCGCGCCGGCTCGGGTGAGCCCGGCCTTTTCGGCGGTCTCCGTCAGCGTCAGGCCGCGTGGATTTGCTGCCAGTATCTCCATCACAGCCAGGCCGCGCTCCAGCGAAGTCACGTGGTCTCGGCCTGTTTCCTCGTCGCTCATTTCGGCTTGTTCCCCAATATCCGTGCACGCAGCCGGATGTTGACTCCGCGGCAGTCTTGCTTCAAGAATGTATCGCATATAAAACAATTGTTCGCAATACGAACTTTTGACGGGAAGAGACGCAATGACCAAATTCCTCCTCTTGTCGAGGGCGGTCGCCGAGAACCTGAAAAACGGCGACACGGTGGCCTTCGAAGGCTTTACGCACCTGATCCCCACGGCGGCTGCCCACGAGGCGATCCGCCAGGGCTTCAAGGATCTGACGCTCGTCCGCATGACGCCGGACCTGATCTACGATCAGATGATCGGCATAGGCATGGCGAAGAAGGCGATCTTCTCCTACGCCGGAAACCCCGGCGTCGGCCTGCTGCGCCGCCTGCGTGACGCAGTCGAAAACGGCTTCCCGCATGCGCTCGAGATCGAGGAGCACAGCCACGCCGCCATGGCCAACGCCTATGAGGCGGGAGCTGCCGGCCTGCCATGCGCGATCTTCCGCGGCTATCGCGGTGCCGAGTTGGCCAAGGTCAACCCGAACATCAAGTCTGTGACCTGCCCGTTCACTGGCGAAGTGCTGGCGGCCGTTCCGGCGGTGCGTCCCGACGTCACCTTCATCCATGCCCAGAAGGCCAACAAGAAGGGCGACGTCCTGGTCGAGGGCATCATCGGCATCCAGAAGGAGGCCGTGCTCGCCGCCAAGCGGGCCGTGGTCACCGTCGAAGAAGTGGTGGACGATTTCGACGACCTGCACCCGAACCTGACCGTGCTGCCCAACTGGACCGTCACGGCGATCTCGGTTGTCCCGGGTGGCGCGCATCCGTCTTACACGCACGGCTACTACAACCGCGACAACGCCTCCTATCTCGAATGGGATGAGATCGCCGCCGATCGCGACCGCTTCCGCGAATGGATGCAGAAGAACGTCATCGAACGGACCGCCGACGATTTTGCCGGCCGCGTCGAACACCTGAGGAACGCGGCATGAGCGAGCTCGGCTTCACCCCCAATGAAATGATGACCATCGCCGCGTCGCGCGCGCTGAGGAACGACGATGTCTGCTTCGTCGGCATCGGCGCGCCTTCGGCCGCTTGCAACGTCGCACGGCTGACGCACGCCCCCGACATCACGCTGATCTACGAGTCGGGCACGATCGGCACCGCCCCCGACGTGCTGCCCCTTTCGATCGGCGACGGCGAACTCTGCGATACGGCGGTCACCACCGTGTCGGTGCCGGAGATGTTCCGCTACTGGCTCCAGGGCGGCCGTATCTCGATCGGCTTCCTCGGCGCTGCCCAGCTCGACAAGTTCGGCAACATCAACACCACCGTCATCGGCGACTACGCCCATCCCAAGACGCGCCTTCCCGGCGGCGGGGGGGCGCCTGAGATCGCGACCTCGTCGAAGGAGATCTACATCACCATGGCGCAGACCAAGCGCGGCATGGTCGAGAAGATCGATTTCTACACCTCGTTCGGCCACGGCGAGGGCGGCGATCACCGCCAGCGTCTTGGCATCGACACCAAGGGGCCGACGCTGCTGATCACCGATCTCGCGATCTGGAAGCCGGACCCGGTCACCAAGGAGTTCACGGTCGTTTCGCTGCATCCGGGCGTGACGCGGGAAAAGGTCCAGGAGACCTGCGGCTGGACGGTGAAGTTCGCCGACCGGCTGGAGGAAACCCCGGCGCCCACGGAGTTGGAACTGAAGACGTTGCGTGATCTAAAGGCGCGCACCGACGCCGCCCACAAGGGCGAGGCAGTTTCCGCCAAGAGAGGATCCAAGGATGGCTGAGGCCTATATCTGCGACTACATCCGCACCCCGATCGGCCGCTTCGGCGGATCGCTCTCGGCGGTCCGCGCCGACGACCTCGGCGCCGTTCCGCTGAAGGCGCTGATGGAGCGTAACGCTTCCGTGGACTGGGCGGCCGTCGACGACGTCATTTTCGGCTGCGCCAATCAGGCCGGCGAGGACAATCGCAACGTCGCGCGCATGTCGCTGCTGCTGGCCGGCCTCCCGCAGGAGGTGTCCGGCACGACGATCAACAGGCTGTGCGGCTCGGGCATGGACGCGCTCATCTCCGCTGCACGCGCCATTAAGGCCGGCGAGGCGGAACTGATGATCGCCGGCGGCGTGGAAAGCATGAGCCGGGCGCCCTTCGTCATGCCGAAGGCCGACACGCCTTTCTCGCGCCATGCCGAAATCCATGACACGACCATCGGCTGGCGCTTCGTCAATCCGCTGATGAAGAAGCAGTACGGCGTCGATTCGATGCCCGAGACCGGCGAGAACGTGGCCGAGGACTTCTCCGTCAGCCGCGCCGACCAGGACGCCTTTGCGGTGCGCAGCCAGAACAAGGCGGTCGCCGCGCAGGAGAACGGCCGCCTCGGCAAGGAAATCGTCGCGGTGACGATCCCACAGCGCAAGGGCGATCCGATCGTCGTTGCCAAGGACGAGCACCCGCGCGCCGGCACCACCCTCGAGACGCTGGCCAAGCTGCCGACGCCGTTCCGCCAGGACGGCACGGTGACCGCGGGCAACGCCTCGGGCGTCAACGACGGCGCGGCGGCGCTGATCGTCGCTTCCGAAGCGGCGGTGAAGAAGTACGGCCTGACGCCCATCGCCCGGGTGATCGGCGGCGCGGCGGCGGGTGTTGCGCCGCGCATCATGGGCATCGGCCCGGCGCCGGCGACCAAGAAATTGTGCGCGCGGCTGGGCATTTCGCCAACCGATTTCGACGTCGTAGAACTCAACGAAGCATTCGCCTCCCAAGGCATCGCAGTGCTCCGTGAACTTGGCATTGCCGAGGACGCGGAGCACGTGAACCCCAACGGCGGAGCCATCGCACTGGGCCATCCGCTGGGCATGTCGGGCGCCCGCATCGCCGGTACCGCGGCGCTGGAGCTCGGCCTGCGAGGTGGCAAGCTGGCGCTTGCTACCATGTGCATCGGGGTCGGTCAGGGAATCGCCGTCGCGCTCGAAAGGGCGTGACCGACCTGATCCCCTCGAATGCGAACGCCCGGCTCAGCCGGGCGTTTTCGTTTTGGGCAGGTGTTGGGCGGTCAGCCGATGAGGCTTACGAGGAAGCGCAGGCAGATGAGCAGGAGGAACACGCCGAATGCGACTTCTAGCTTTCGCTTCGAAAGCGAGTGTGCCAGCCTGGCACCCAGCGGCGCCGTGAGCACGCTGGTCGGGACGAACAGGATCAGGCCGACCAGCGAGACGTAGCCGATGGCCATCGGAAACTGCAGTGCCGCCACGTCGGGATATTCGGCCGCCCGCGGCCAGCCGGCATAGATATAGCCGAGCGCCCCGGGAACCGAGATGAGCACGCCGAGGCCAGAGGACGTGGCCACCGCGTGATGGATCGTGCGGCCGTAGAAAGTCATGAACAGGTTGGAGAGCTGGCCGCCGCCGATGCCCATCAGGCTCGACAGTACTCCGATGATCCATCCATAGATGTTCATCACGACCTTGCCCGGCATGTCGAGGCCGAGACGCCAGGAGTCCTTGCCGAACAGAAGCCTCATGGCGGAGATGCCCGCGACCACGACGAACACCGCCTTGAACAGGTCGGCCGGGGCGTAGCGCGCGATGAAGCTGCCCATGGCGACGCCGACCACGACCGGCACGGCCCATTGCCTGAGGATCGTCATGTCGACCGCGCCCCTGGCCCTATGGGCGTTGAACGAACGGATCGACGTCGGGATGATGATGGCGAGCGAGGTGCCGACGCAGAGCGGCATGCGAACCTCTTCCGGCACGCCCACGAACCGGAACAGTTCATAGAGCACGGGCACGATGACGGTGCCGCCGCCGACCCCGAACAGGCCCGCCAGCAGGCCTGTGACCGCACCCGCTCCGAGCAGGGCCGCGGCGAGCCAGATGATGTCGAAAAGTTCGATGCCAGCCATTTTGGGGAAACTCTGCGGTGGTCCTGGGAATGGGAACAGCCGGCAACACCGTCCCGCCGCCGTCCCGAAGCAGGGTGCACCTATGGCACGAACCGGGCGGCCAGTCTTGCCTTGATTGCCGTGCCAGCGCCCGTCGCTGCCTGCGAGACAGTTTCTTGGAGAACCACCTGGATGGGTAGTTGCCTGCCCATTGTTATATTCGTATGAATATAACGAATCTTCGCATGGCGACGACTATCAGGGAGGGAGTTCAATGTTCACGCGTAGGGGTTTTGGGTTGCGCCTTGCGGTCGCCGTTGGCGGTCTGGCGACAATATTGTCGATCGGCCTGCCTTCGGCACGTGCTGACGGCGATGTGGTGGTGTTCGCCGCGGCGAGCCTGAAGAACGCGCTCGACGCCGTCGACGCGGCCTGGAAGGCCGAGAGCGGCAAGTCGGCGACGGCTTCCTACGCGGCAAGTTCCGCGCTTGCCAAGCAGATCGAAGAGGGCGCTCCCGCCGACGTCTTCATCTCCGCCGATCTCGACTGGATGAAGTACCTTTCCGACAAGAAGCTCATCAAGGCGGACTCCGAGGTCAAGCTGCTCGGCAACCGCATCGTGCTGGTCGCACCAAAGGATTCGGCTGCGACCACCGAGATCACCCCCAGCTTCGACTTGGCCAAACTGCTCGGCGACGGCCGTCTCGCCATGGGCGACGTCAAGGCCGTGCCTGCCGGCAAGTACGGCAAGGCGGCGCTCGAAAAGCTCGGCGTCTGGTCGTCGGTCGAAGGAAAGATCGCCCAGGCCGAGAACGTTCGCGCCGCCCTCAAGCTGGTTTCGACCGGCGAGGCGCCGCTGGGCATCGTCTATCAGACCGACGCTGCGGCCGAGCCCGGCGTCAAGATCATCGGCACCTTCCCGGAAGATACGCATCCTCCCATCGTCTATCCGGTTGGTGTGACGGCGGACTCGAAGAGTGCGGACGCGGCAGCGTACGTGAAGTATCTTCAGTCCGCCAAGGCCAAGGAGCTGTTCGAAGCGCAGGGCTTCACCGTGCTCGCACCGGTGGCGTCGAACTGACGCCTTCAGGCGAGGATTGGTTTACCGCCTCCAGCTATGATCCCGCTTCGACGGGATGTGTCCCATCCCGCCAGGCGGGGTGGGACGGACGTTTTAAGGGAAATGCGACCGGACATGCTGGACCTCACTCCTGACGAATGGAATGCGGTCCACCTGTCGATAAAGGTCGGGCTGTGGGCGATGGCCGCGAGCCTGCCCTTCGGCATCCTGGTGGCACTGCTCCTCGCGCGCGGCAAATTCTGGGGCAAGTCGCTGCTCAACGGCGTCGTCCACCTGCCCCTGGTCCTGCCGCCGGTCGTCACCGGCTACCTGTTGCTGTTGAGCTTCGGCAAGCGCGGGCCGATTGGCTCCTTCCTGGCCGAGAATTTCGGCATCGTCTTCTCGTTCCGCTGGACGGGCGCGGCACTTGCCTGCGCCGTGATGGGCTTTCCGCTGATGGTGCGCGCCATTCGCCTCTCGATCGAGGCGGTCGACCGGCGCCTCGAGGCGGCGGCCGGCACGCTCGGGGCAGGTCCGATCTGGGTCTTCGCCACGGTGACCTTGCCGCTCGTCCTGCCCGGCATCGTCGCCGGCATGATCCTGTCGTTCGCCAAGGCCATGGGCGAGTTCGGCGCCACCATCACCTTCGTCTCGAACATACCGGGCGAAACCCAGACACTGCCCTCGGCGATCTACACCTTCACCCAGGTGCCGGGCGGCGACGCCGGCGCGATGCGGCTCACGCTGATATCGATCGCCATCTCCATGATAGCGCTGGTCGTGTCGGAGATGTTCGCGCGCAAGATCGGCCAGCGCATGGACGTCGAATGACGCTGCTCGTCGATGTCAGACACCGCCTCGGCGCGCTGGAGCTTGAAGCGCGCTTCGAGAGCGCCGGGCACCTCACCGCCCTGTTCGGGCCGTCGGGTTCGGGCAAGACGTCGCTCATCAACATCATCGCCGGCCTGATCCGGCCGGAGGCTGGACGGGTCGTGATCGGCGATAGGGCGCTGGTCGATACCGCAGCCGGGAAATTCGTTCCCGCGCACAAGAGACGGCTCGGCTTCGTCTTCCAGGACGCACGGCTCTTCCCGCATCTGACGGTAAAGTCGAATCTGCTCTACGGCCGATGGTTCACGCCGCGCTCGGAGCGCTACGCCGATTTCGACCGGGTGATCGACATGCTCGGCATCGGCCATCTGCTGGCGCGTCGCCCGGCGCTGCTTTCGGGCGGCGAAAAGCAGCGCGTGGCCATCGGCAGGGCACTTTTGGCCAGTCCGAAGCTGCTGCTGATGGACGAGCCGCTGGCCTCGCTCGACGATGCCCGCAAGGCCGAGATCATGCCCTATCTTGAACGGCTGCGCGACGAGACGAGGGTGCCGATCGTCTATGTCAGCCACTCTATCGCCGAAGTCTCGCGCCTCGCCACCGACATCGTGATGATGAGCAACGGCAAGGTTGCCGCCGCCGGCCCGACCGCGGAGATCATGCAGCGCCTCGACCTCCTTCCTCCGGAGGAGGTGGGCGAGGGCGGTGCGGTACTCGATCTCAAGGTTCTGCGCCACGACGAGGAGTTCGGCATGACCGTCCTCGGCGCTGCGGCTGGCGAGATGCGGGTACCCCGCCTCTCCCTCGACGTGGGGGCGACGGTCCGCATCCGCATCAGGGCGCGCGACGTGATGATAGCCACCGAACGGCCGCAAGGGTTGAGTGCGCTCAACGTGCTGCCCGGACGCATCGCCGATATCGGGGCGGTCAACGGCACGCAGGTCGATCTTCGGCTCGACTGCCGCGGCGACATGCTGGTTTCGCGCATCACCCGCCAGTCGCTGAAGACGCTTGATCTTGCCGTCGGCCGCGACGTCTTCGCCGTCATCAAGACGGTTGCCTTCGACCGCGCCAATCTTTCTAGAGGGACCGCGCCTGTGCTAACCAGCGACTGACTGGAGTAGCCGATGCCATCCCTGACCCTGCGCCTCTACCTCGATCCGACAGGCCGGCTCGGCCATGGCAAGGTCGATCTTCTCGAACAGATCGCCGCCACCGGGTCGATCTCGGCTGCCGCGCGGTCCATGGAGATGTCCTACAAGCGCGCCTGGGACCTGGTCGAGGAACTCAAGGAGATGTTCGGCAAGCCGCTCGTCGCCGCCAAGACCGGCGGCAAGCATGGCGGCGGCGCCGAACTGACCCCGATCGGCGAGGAAGTCGTGCGCCAGTTCCGCGACATGGAGCGTGCGGTCAACGAGGCTGCAGCGCCCCACATCAGGGCACTGCAGGCCGAAGCCGACCGGCGGTAACCCTATTTTCCGAGCTCGATCGAGCGCAGCCGTGCTGCTTCGACGGCTTCGGTGAGCAGGTTCTTCAGCCTGTCCTCGCCCATGAGCACGGCGAGTGCGGCGGCCGTCGTGCCGTTGGGGCTGGTCACCTGGCGCCGCAGCACGGCCGGGTCCTCACGGCTTTCGGCGGCCAGGCTGGCAGCACCATAGACGGTCTGCATCGCCAGCAGCCGGGCCGTGTCCTCGGGCAGGCCGGCATGCTCGGCAGCCGAGGTGAGGCATTCGATGAAGTGGAAGATGTAGGCGGGGCCCGAGCCCGACACGGCGGTCACCGCGTCCATCAAACCCTCATCGGCGATCGTCGCCACCTCGCCGCTGGCCGACAGCAGGTCGCCGACGAAGTCCTTCGCCTCCCGGGTGACGTGGTCATTGGCATAGACCACCATCATGCCCTTGCCGATGGAGGCCGGCGTGTTGGGCATGCACCGCACGATAGGGGTGCTTGACCCGAGGATTTCAAGGAAGGTGCTGACCGGCGTGCCGGCGGCGACGCTGACGAAGGTGGTTTTTCCGTTGCCGAGGCGGCGGTAGTCCGCGGTGACTTCGCGGATGACCTGCGGCTTGACGGCGATGACAACGATCTCGGGCACGGCATCGGCCGGAATGCCGCCGACTTCCGAGGCGACGCGGCTGCCAAGCTCTGCCGCACGTGCCCTCAACTCCGCATTGGGCTCGACGACGAAGGTCTCGGCAGGCGCGAGCTTGCCGGATTTCAGCCAGCCCTTGAGCATGGCGTATCCCATGTTGCCGCAGCCGGCGAGGATCAGTCTGATGGTCATTCAAAGCCCTCCGTTGACCCTGACATAGACCGACTTTCCACTTGGAGGAAGTGCCAAGGCCGTTTCAACGTGTGTCGTTCAGCCGCTTGGTGAAGGCATTTGTGAACGTGACGTCGCCATGAGGCCCGGCCTCCGCGAGTACGACGTCCATGAACCCGTCTGTCACATGTACCAAGGCGAACCCGCCCATGTAGGCCGCCTTGGGCTTGAAGAGGTCGAGCCCATCGCGGGCGTAGATCATCGGGGTCTCGTGCTGGTGGCCGTGAAAGACGCCGATCACGTTGTAGCCTTCGACCGCCGCCCGCATGGCACGCCGGTCTTCGTCGCTCCACCAATGCGGCTTTCCCGCGCCGGTATCGTCGAACGTCTTCGACGAGGGATCCCATCGTTCGGTGGAGAATGAGTCCCAGCCATAATGCTGGAAAAGCACGACGGGCCTACCGTCGCCGGCGTATGTCTTGAGATCGTCGCCAAGCCAGGCAAGCGCGCTCACCGCGCCCTTGGTCACGTCGCCGGCAAAGCGGTGCAACTGGACGAGATGCAGCCCGCCCCAGTCCCACGAGTAGCAGTCCGACAGTGCGTCGTAGTTGGTGGCGGGAACCGGCGGCTTGAAGAACACGCTGGGCCGATGGTTGAGCTCGACATAGTCGCGCATCTCGCGTCGGTACCAGTCGACATTCGGCGGGAGGCCATCCTGGTCCAGGTCGTGATTGCCGAGCCCGACATAGACAGGCACGTTGACCCGGTCCGGGCCAATGCCCTCCTGGTAGCGCTGGCTGAACTGCAGCAGTTGCGTCCCCTCGTGCGGCTGCGTTACCTGTCCGCCGCCGTCGTCAGTCATGTCACCGCCGATCACCAGGCCGAGCGGCCTTCCGATACGCTGGCCGGCGCTCGCCAGGCCGGTCGTTGCGCTGCCGACTTCGCGCGGCCAATCATGCGCGGCAATTCCGTTGATCGCCGTGATATGCCGCCGGAGGTTCTCGTCGGTCTTGCCTTCCTGCTGGCAATCGGGGCTGAGGCCGCTCGCCATGCGACAGGCATGGATGTCTGCGGCAAAGAGGAACGTCGCGTCCACCTTGGGCCAGACAGCGGCCCTGCCTGGCCGCGCACCGATCAGCGAAGCGAAGCCAAGACCCAGCGATTGGGCGAGCAACAGACGCCTGGTTATCATCTTGGCAGCATGTCCCCCTCCGTCGCGGCGTTCAAGCTCTTCAACGGGTGGGGTGATTTCATCTCAATGCTGCTTGCTCGATACTTACGCAGCGGCATTGAATTAACCTTTTGTTTCCCATGTCTGTTTAGCCTGCATTAAGCCCCCGGCACCCGACCGGGGTCATCGCGTTGGAAGCAGCCCAGAATGTCGGATACCGGACAACCTGACGATTGGCAGCGTAGGCCTCCGCGGCACGGACGCGATGCGTCCGGCAAGCCGCGCGGCGGCTCGTTGCTTTCGATCGCTCCGGCCGAACCAGACGAAAAGGTCGACGCCGCCACGCGTCATCGATTGGCGCGCTTCGATCGCGACGCGGAGCGCGCAGCGCAGATCGATATTTCGCGCGAAGAGAAGGTTTCGGCTGAACGGGCCACCGATTCGCGCCCGAACGAGTCGGCCGACGTTCCCGGTGCCGAGCCCAAGGCTGACGGCGCACCCTCGGGCTGGCGGGAGCGGCTTACGCAAGCCGTGGCGCCGGTAACGGACCAGATTGCTGCGATCGAGAATGCACCGGCTCCGGCCGAGGCTCCGCCACTCGAGGGGCCCAGTGGTGCGGGAAGCCAGCCCTGGGAACCGATGATCGAGCCGATCGAGGTGGTGCGCGGGATAGCCAGGTCCAAGCTGCTGATCGCCACCACGACCCTGGTCGGCGCGCTTGCAGGCGTCGCCGTCGCCCTGTCCACGCCGAAGATGTACCAGGCCTGGACCGAAATGATCGTCGATCCGCGCAACCTCAAGCTCACCGAGCGGGAGCTGACCGACAGCGGGCTGCCGTGGGACGCGACCCTGACCCTGGTCGAGAATCAGGTGCGCGTGCTGACCTCGGGTTCGGTGCTGACCAAGGTCGTCGACAAGCTCGACCTTGCCAACGATCCCGAATTCAACGGCGGGGGGTCAGGCGGTTTCGGTCAGCTCATGCCGCGCGGGGACGCGCCTGCCGCGCCGAGCGGACCGGATCGCCGCCACGTGCTGGCGGTCGACAATCTTTTCCGAGCGCTGACCATCGACCGAGGCAGCAAGAGCTTCGTCGTGTCGATCGGCGCCAAGACCCAGAACGCCGACAAGTCCGCGCTCATCGCCAACACGATGACCGAGGTCTTCATCCAGACGCATGGCGAGATGCAGGCCGGCACCGCCGGACGCGCGACCGACGAACTCAACGCCCGTCTCGAAGAACTGCGCAAGCAGGTCGAGGCGGCGGAGCGCAAGGTCGAGAGCTTCAAGGCCGAAAACGACCTCATCGACGCCCAAGGGCGACTGATCACCGACGACGAGATCCAGCGCGTGAACGAACAGCTGACGGGGGCACGTGCCCGGACGCTGGAACTCAACGCACGCGCGGCGACGACCCGCAGCGTCAATGTCGAATCGGCGCTGAGCGGTGCGTTGCCGGAAGCTGTCGCGTCTGCAGCGATCACTGAGCTCAGGGCGCAGTACGCAACGCTCACCCAGGAGGCCGACAGGCTTTCGGTCAAGCTTGGCCCCCGCCATCCGGAACGGCTCGCCGTCGATGCACAGATAGCCGGCGCGCGCGAACGCATCGCAGCCGAGTTGAGGCGGGTGGTCGCCTCGATCCAGATCGAACTCCGGCGTGCCGTGCAGACCGAGCAGGAACTTGCGGCGCGCCTGGCACAGCTGAAGGTGCGCCAGGGCGAAGTCAGCAACGAACTGGTGACGCTGCGCGAACTCGACCGCGACGTGACCGCCAAGCGGGCGGTCTACGAATCCTTCCTGCTCCGTGCCCGCGAAACCGGCGAGCAGAAGGACATCAACCCCACCAACGTGACAATTATCTCGCGCGCCAGTCCGCCGCTCGAATCGACGGGGCCGAAGCGTTCGACCATCGCGATTGCGGGGATGCTTCTGGGCTTCGCCGCGGGCGTCGGCCTGGGCGGCATGCGCGGCGCCTACACGAGCCTGCGCACGCTTGGCGATCGCCGTTCCAGGCGACGGTTCGAGAGCGTGGCGGTGGCTCAACCGGGACTGCTTCTCGACAATGATGTCGCGACCGCACCGCAAATGGTCGAGGCGGCGCAGACTCGGCCGACGGGCGTGATGCGCCATGACGAGCACCGTTCCACGGCGCTTGCGCCGGAAAGCGTGTCCGATGGCGAAAGATGGGGTGAGGAGACCGCCCCTGATCTTCGGCCGCATGCCCATGCGGCCCCCGACCTAGTCGGTTCCGCCCAGCGCGACAGCCAGCAACAGCACATCTCGGCAGCAGCGCCGAGACCGGCATCGCAATGCCAGATCGATGAAATCAGCGAAAGCCTGCGCGAGGTTCGCAAGGAATTGAACCTGCTCAGGGAGAGGCGCGCGCGCCGCTATTTCTGAAATAAGCCTCGATTTCGAGTTTACGGCACCGGACGCCGCAATGGCGGCGTTGAAGGTCGAAAATATGATGACAATGCCGCAGCGAATTGACGGCGTACGGAGTTAGCCATGGCAGAGATCATCGACGGTAAGAGTGTCGCGGCTGAGGTCGTCGAGGGTGTCAAGAAATCGGCCGCTTCGCTCGCCGCGCATGGCGTCAAGCCGGGCCTGGCTGTCGTCATCGTCGGCGAGGATCCCGCCAGTCAGGTCTATGTGGCCTCGAAGTCCCGCATGGCCAAGGAATGCGGCTTCCACTCGGTCCAGCACACGCTGGCTGCCGAGACCGCCGAAGACGAGCTCGTTGCGCTTGTCGAGCAGCTGAACGCCGATCCGTCGATCCACGGCATCCTCGTCCAACTGCCTCTGCCTGGCCACATCGACTCCGGAAAGATCATCCAGACCATCGCCCCCGACAAGGACGTCGACGGCTTCCATTTCATCAACGTGGGCAAGCTTGCCACCGGCGAGGTCGAGACCGCGCTGGTGCCGTGCACGCCTTTCGGGTCGATGCTCCTGATCGAGCGCCGCCACGGTAAGGACCTTTCCGGTCTCAATGCCGTGGTCGTCGGCCGCTCCAACATCGTCGGCAAGCCGATGGCCAATCTCCTGCTCGCGGCGAATGCGACGGTGACCATCGCCCACAGCCGCACCAAGGACCTGCCTGCGCTCTGCCGTACGGCCGACATCCTGGTTGCCGCCGTCGGCCGCCCGGAGATGGTCAAGGGCGATTGGGTGAAGCCCGGGGCAACCGTCATCGATGTCGGCATCAACCGCATTCCCGCGCCCGAGAAGGGCGAGGGCAAATCGCGGCTGGTGGGCGATGTGGAATTCACCTCTGCCGAGGAGAATGCGGGCGCGATCACGCCCGTGCCGGGCGGAGTGGGGCCGATGACCATCGCCATGCTGATGGCCAACACGCTGGTTTCTGCCTACCGCCACGCCGGTATCGAACGGCCTGCGATCTGAATGAGGACGGCGCTGCTCGCGCCGTCGCCGCTTCCTTGCCCGCCACGGCTCTTTCTATAGATTGGCCGCCATGTCAGAGCCCCGTTCCGAAGGTCGGCAGTTCGCCTTTCTGCTGGTCGACAAGTTTTCGATGTTCTCGCTCGTCGCCGCCATCGACACATGTCGGTCGGCCAACCGCATGCTGGGCCGCGACGTCTACAGCTGGACGACCGTGTCGGCGGACGGCGAGGCCGTCATCGCTTCCAACGGCCTGCCGCTCAAGGTCGACTACAGCGTCGCCGATATTCCTGCGGTCGACATCCTCTTCGTCTGCGTCGGCGTCGCCACCGAGTTCCCGGGCAAGAGCAAGGTGCTCGGCGCGCTTCGTTCCTGGGGGCGGCGGGGCGGGGCCCTGGGTGCGCTTTCGGTCGGCTCCTATCTCCTCGCCGAGGCAGGGCAACTCGACGGCTACCGCTGCACCATCCATTGGGAAAACCGTGCCGGCTTCACCGAGAGGTTCCCGGATATCGAGTGCACCAACAACGTCTTCGAGATCGACCGCAAGCGCTACACCTGCGCGGGCGTGACGACGTCGATCGACCTCATGCTGGAGATCATCCGTCGCGACTTCGGCTCGAACCTCGCCAACGAGGTCGCCAACCAGTTCCAGCACGAGCGCATCCGCTCGGCGGGAGACCGCCAGCGCGTCGGCCCGGAGCGGGACCTCACCGGCAAGTCGGACAAGCTCAAGCGCATCGTCGAACTCATGGCCGATCACCTCGACGAGCCTTTGTCGGCAGTGCAACTCGCCAAGACCGCGGGGCTGTCGGTGCGCCAGGTGGAGCGGCTGTTCCTGCGCCACCTCAATGTCACCCCCGGCCGCTACTACATGCGCCTGAGACTCGAGCGTGCGCGTGAACTGCTGCGCCAGACCAACATGCCGATCCTCGACGTGGCCATCGCCACCGGCTTCACCTCGCATTCCTATTTCGCCCAGAGCTATCGCCTCCAGTTCGGCCGCCCGCCCAGCGAGGAGCGCCGGACGACTTACTGATTGGCACCCGGTTGCCACGCAAGGCGCGCTTGTCTAGCTTCGCCAAAAGCGCGAACTGATTGGGCGAGTGGCGGCATGAAGGCGTTCTCACGAAGCATCCTGGCGGCAGCGCTCGCGCTCGTGACGGCGACGGCCGCCCAGGCTGCAGATCGCGCGATCATCGTGCTCGACGCATCGGGCTCGATGTGGGGCCAGATCGACGGCAAGCCCAAGCTCGAGATCGCCCGCGAGGCGCTGCGCTCGGTGCTGAAGACCGTACCCGCCGACACCGAACTGGGTCTCATGGCTTATGGCCACCGCGAAAAGGGCAGCTGCTCCGATATCGAACTGGTGGTGCCGCCCGCGGCGGGCTCTGCCGCCGTCATCACGGCGGCCGCCGACAGCATGAAGTTCCTCGGCAAGACACCGCTGAGCGCTGCGGTGAAACAGGCGGCGGAGGACCTCAAATACACCGAGGAAAAGGCGACCGTCGTCCTGATCACGGACGGCCTGGAAACCTGCAACGCCGACCCCTGCGCGCTCGGCAAGGAACTCGAACAGTCGGGCGTCGATTTCACCGCCCACGTCGTCGGTTTTGGCCTGACCGCCGAGGAAGGCAGGCAGGTTGCCTGCCTGGCCGAGAACACGGGCGGCAAGTACATCCAGGCGTCCGATGCCAAGGCGCTCGAGGAGGCACTCGTCCAGACAGTGGCCGCGCCCCAGCCGGCCCGCGCGCCGGAGCCGCAGCAGGTGCCGGCAAGGCCGGAGTTCAACTTCGTGCCCGAGCTGACGATGGCCAAGGACGGAGCGCCACTCAAGGACGCGGGCAACGCCTGGGAAGTCTACAAGGCCAAGGCCGACGGAACCAAAGGCGAGCGTCTTGCGACCGAATACGGCAACTACAAGGGGTCTCTTGAGCCGGGCGACTACGTCATCCGTGCCACGCTGGGCGAGGCGGCGGTCGAGCAGCCGCTGAAGGTGGAAGCCGGGCAGAGCTACACGCCGCTTTTCGTACTCGACGCCGGAACCTTGATCGTGCGCCCACGCCCGAGCGAAGGTGGCGACATCGACACCGGTGCCGCAGTTGTCATCGACTTCCCCGGCGCCGAGCACCCGTCGACCTATTACGGCGAGACGAAGGTGGTGCTGCCGGCCGGCGAGCAGAAGGTGAAGGTCACCATCGGCCAGGGCGAGGCGAGCGAAACGATTGAGATCGCGGCCGGCCAGACCGTCGAGAAGGACATCGTTGTCGGCGTGGGCCGCGTCGTGGTGAATGCGCTCTATGCCCAGGGTGGCGAAAAGGTCGAGGCATCGGGCCTCGACGTCAAGATCTACAAGGCAGCGAAGAAGGTCGACGGCAGCCGCGAACAGGTCACCTATGGCTTCGGTCCCGACGGCAAATTCGACCTGCCTGCCGGCGACTACGTGGCGGTCGTGCGCATGGATCAGGCCGAGACCGAACAACCCTTCAACATAAAGGTCGGCGAAGCCGGTGAGGTGACCGCGGTGCTCGATGCGGGCGTTCTGGCGATCGACGCTCCGGGCGCCAAGGAGATCCGCGTCTATTCGGCCAAGAAGGACATCCAGGGCAACCGCAAGAATTTCGGCTACGCCTACGACCAGAAGCATCAGACGACATTGCCGGTGGGCGAGTATGTCGTCGAGGTCGACCGCGGCGATGCCGGAAAGAAAGAGGGTACCGCCCGGGTCAACGCGGGCGAACGTACCGAACTCACCGTGCAGTAGCATTGCCTCGTGCCGCGGTTGCGACTATGAAGGCTGCGCAACTCGTTTATGAAAGGAGGGCTGCGTGATCGAGCATTTCTATCTCCACCGCCAGCGCGGCCCAGTCCACGCCCTGCAAATGCGTTTGCAGGGCTGACCACAGACGAGACGCCAGCCCTACTGAAGCTGTTCTCCTTACCGGTCTGCCCTTCGTGGTGATGCA
>MEEF01000002.1 GCA_001724355.1 Mesorhizobium sp. SCN 65-20
GAGCGCAACGAAGAGCGCTACAAGTTCCTGAAGTGGGGCCAGCAGGCGTTCCGCAACTTCCGCGTCGTGCCGCCCGGCACCGGCATCTGCCACCAGGTCAACCTCGAATACCTCGCCCAGACCGTCTGGACGAACACCGAGGACGGCGAAACGACGGCCTATCCCGATACCTGCGTCGGCACCGATTCGCACACCACCATGATCAACGGCCTGGGCGTTCTGGGCTGGGGCGTGGGCGGCATCGAGGCCGAGGCCGCGATGCTCGGCCAGCCGGTCTCCATGCTGCTGCCCGAGGTCATCGGCTTCCGCCTGACTGGCAAGCTAAAGGAAGGCGTCACCGCCACCGACCTGGTGCTGACCGTCACCCAGATGCTGCGCAAGAAGGGCGTCGTCGGCAAGTTCGTCGAGTTCTTCGGCCCGGGCCTCTCCAACATGACGCTGGCCGACCGCGCCACCATCGGCAACATGGCCCCCGAATACGGCGCGACCTGCGGCTTCTTCCCGGTCGATGCCGAGACCATCCGCTACCTCAACATGTCGGGCCGCGCCGAAAACCGCATCGCGCTCGTCGAGGAGTATTCGAAGGCGCAGGGCATGTGGCGCGACGCCAGCTCTGCCGATCCGGTCTTCACCGACCTGCTCGAACTCGAGCTGTCCGAAGTCGTGCCGTCGATGGCCGGCCCGAAGCGTCCCGAAGGCCGCATCCCGCTCGAAGGCATCGCCTCGGGCTTCGCCACGGCACTCGAAGCCGAGTACAAGAAGACCGTCGACCAGTCGAAGCGCTATGCCGTCGAGGGCGAGAAGTTCGACCTCGGCCATGGCGACGTGGTGATAGCGGCGATCACGTCCTGCACCAACACCTCGAACCCGAGCGTGCTGATCGGTGCGGGCCTGCTCGCCCGCAACGCCAACCGCGTCGGCCTGAAGCAGAAGCCGTGGGTCAAGACCTCGCTGGCTCCCGGCAGCCAAGTCGTTGCCGAATATCTCGAGAAGGCCGGCCTGCAGAAGGAGCTCGACCAGATCGGCTTCAACCTCGTCGGCTTCGGCTGCACCACCTGCATCGGCAACTCCGGCCCGCTGCCGGCGCCGATCTCGAAGACCATCAACGACAAGGGCCTGATCGGTGCGGCCGTGCTCTCGGGCAACCGCAACTTCGAAGGCCGCGTGTCGCCCGACGTGCAGGCCAACTACCTGGCCTCGCCGCCGCTGGTGGTCGCCTACGCGCTCGCCGGCACCGTCACCAAGGACCTGACGACCGAGCCGCTGGGCGAGGATCGCGACGGCAAGCCGGTGTTCCTCAAGGACATCTGGCCGACCAGCGCCGAGATCGAGGAGTTCATCGCCAAGAACGTCACCCGCGAGCTGTTTGCCCGCAAATATGCCGACGTCTTCAAGGGCGACGAGAACTGGCAGAACGTCAAGGCGCCGGAAGGCCAGACCTACACGTGGGACGACAACTCGACCTATGTGCAGAACCCGCCTTACTTCGTCGGCATGGGCTCCAAGCCCGGCCAGATCGGCGAGATCAAGGGTGCGCGTGTGCTTGGCCTGTTCGGCGACAAGATCACCACCGACCACATCTCTCCGGCCGGTTCGATCAAGGCGGCCTCGCCCGCCGGCAAGTACCTGATGGACAATGGCGTCGGCGTCGCCGACTTCAACCAGTACGGCACCCGCCGTGGCAACCATGAGGTGATGATGCGCGGCACGTTTGCCAACATCCGCATCCGCAACCACATGCTGGGCGAGAACGGCCGCGAGGGTGGCTACACCTTCCACTATCCGTCGAAGGAAGAGATGCCGATCTACGACGCAGCCATGCAGTACCGCGCCGAAGGCACGCCGCTGGTGATCTTCGCCGGCGTCGAATACGGCAACGGCTCGTCGCGCGACTGGGCCGCCAAGGGCACCAACCTGCTCGGCGTCCGCGCCGTCATCGCCCAGTCCTTCGAGCGCATCCACCGCTCGAACCTGGTCGGCATGGGCGTGATCCCCTTCACCTTCGAAGAGGGCACCACCTGGAAGACGCTCGGCCTCAAGGGCGACGAGACCGTCACCATCGACGGCCTCGAGACCATCAAGCCGCGCCAGAAGATGGTGGCCAAGATCACCTTCGCCGACGGTTCGGTGAAGGAGGTGCCGATCCTCTGCCGCATCGATACGCTCGACGAACTCGACTACTTCAAGAACGGCGGCATCCTGCAGTACGTCCTGCGCGACCTCGCCGCGTAAGTTTCTCGACGCGCGATTCATGTGAAACGGCCGCCGGGGTGCCAAGCTCCGGCGGTTTTTTGTTGCGGGGCGGCGAAGGCAAGTTCCTCCGCTGCCACGCTCGCTTTCGCGCCTGGCCATTGTCATCCTTCGACAAGCTCAGGATGAGGAAGTTCGGGAAGCGGGGCGCGAGGCCGTGCCTTCCGATAGATAAATAAATGGCGCGAACCTCGCGCCCCGCCCGGCTGCTTGCCCCGCTCAGTCGCCTCGGCGTTGCCGCCGTCAGCCGCCGCAAGGCCCGGGCTTGGGGGCTCATCACCCAGCGAGGAGAACCGACCTCCCGCCAGCCCGGCACCGGCGCTTCCCCCCGATGCCCGGTGCGCACCGGGGTCCCGTGGAAGATCGCGACGGGAATTGTACGGGAGGCACTGGAGGAGGTGGAAAAACGGCGCGGTTTGTCCACTCGGATTGCTGACAGATGGTGACAGTTTGCGCCTGGTTGGAGGGTGCATTCTGCACTGCAGCGGCAGTTGTCATTTCACGGCATGGGTTCCCGGGCCTCCGCACGTCGCTTCGCTCCTGCTCCGCCCGAGGATGACGAAGGCATCGGGGCTCGCAGCTAATCGTCAGCGTCTGTGGCTGGCAGAAACACCAGTGTTCCTGTGTTGCTCTGCAGTCGTCGAGAACTCCCTGACACACCAATTTCAAGCCCGCGAAGCCAACTGTGGAGTTTAGCCGTGAGCTCCCATACCTTCGTCATCCTCGGGCGGAGCAGGAGCGAAGCGAACTGCGGAGCCCCGGGGATCCATGCCATGACGGTCAAACCTCGCTGACAGGCAAGAAAAGATTGCTAGCGTGATCCTTCCCATCCCGCCGACCTCGTCGAGAGGCGATTGCGGCGTATGATCTTGTCCGAAAACCGGTTCTCCTTTCGGGACGCTCCGAGCTTAGCCGCCTTGGCGCTGGATCATGCCGGCCGCCTGCGCCACAACCTGGCCATCATCGAGCGCGACGAAGAGAAGATGGTCGGGCGCGGCAAGGAAAGGCTTTCACCTAATTGAGCCCACCGGGGCGTTCAAGACTTCGGGCGCGGCGCTTTCGAGCAGCGGCTTGTCGCCGGGAAAAGTCCGCGCATCTGGATCGCAGTCATCGCCGTTTCTTCATCTTTCGTTTGCAGTTTCGTCACAAACTTTGACGTTTACGTAAATCCCGTTGTTTCTAACCGATTGAAAAAGTTGAGCTGGAAATAATCGGTTGAATTTTTTTGCCCGCAGGTCTATTGCGGGCCGCTATTTCTGGCCGCATTCCGTGGCCTCTCTGGCCCAAACCTGTTCCACACCCGCCGTCACGGCGACGTTAAAGGCAAAGGGAAATTCCTTCATGGCACGCAACAAGATAGCCCTCATCGGCTCGGGCATGATCGGCGGCACGCTCGCCCACATGATCGGCCTCAAGGAACTCGGCGACGTCGTTCTGTTCGACATTGCCGAAGGTATCCCGCAGGGCAAGGGCCTCGACATCGCCGAGTCCTCGCCGGTCGACGGCTTCGACGCCCGCTATGTCGGCGTCAACGACTATGCCGGCATCGAGGGTGCGGACGTCTGCATCGTCACCGCCGGCGTGCCGCGCAAGCCGGGCATGAGCCGCGACGACCTGCTGGGCATCAACCTCAAGGTCATGGAACAGGTCGGCGCCGGCATCAAGAAGTACGCGCCCAACGCCTTCGTCATCTGCATCACCAACCCGCTCGACGCCATGGTGTGGGCGCTGCAGAAGTTCTCGGGCCTGCCCAAGAGCCACGTCGTCGGCATGGCCGGCGTGCTCGACTCGGCCCGCTTCCGCTACTTCCTGGCCGACGAGTTCAAGGTTTCGGTCGAGGACGTCTCGGCGATGACGCTGGGCGGCCACGGCGACGACATGGTGCCGATGGTGCGCTATTCGACCGTCGCCGGCATCCCGCTGCCGGATCTCGTCAGCATGGGCTGGACCAGCCAGGAGAAGCTCGACGCCATCGTCGAGCGCACCCGCAAGGGCGGCGGCGAGATCGTCGGCCTGCTCAAGACCGGCTCGGCCTACTATGCGCCGGCCTCGTCGGCGGTCGCCATGGCCGAAGCCTATCTCAAGGACAAGAAGCGCGTGCTGCCCTGCGCCACGCACCTGTCGGGCCAGTACGGCATCAAGGACATGTATGTCGGCGTGCCGGTGGTGATCGGCGCCGGTGGCGTCGAGCGCATCATCGAGCTCGACTTCAACAAGGCCGAGCAGAAGATGTTCGAGAAGTCGGTCGAGGCGGTGAAGGGCCTTTGCGACGCCTGCGTCGCCATCGCGCCGAACCTGGCCAGCAAGTAAGAGGTTCCGATGAACATTCACGAGTATCAGGGCAAGCAACTGCTCAAGGGATTCGGCGCTCCCGTCGCAAACGGCGTGCCGGTGTTCAAGGTCGAGGAGGCCGAGGCTGCCGCCAAAAGCCTGCCCGGCCCGCTCTACGTGGTGAAGAGCCAGATCCATGCCGGCGGCCGCGGCAAGGGCAAGTTCAAGGAACTGCCCGCCGACGCCAAGGGCGGCGTGCGTCTCGCCAGGTCGATCGAAGAGGTCGTCGCCTTCTCCAAGGAGATGCTCGGCAACACGCTGGTGACCAAGCAGACTGGCCCGGCCGGCAAGCAGGTCAACCGCCTCTACATCGAGGACGGCGCCGACATCGACCGTGAGCTGTATCTGTCGATCCTGGTCGACCGCTCGGTCGGCCGCATCGCCTTCGTGGTCTCGACCGAGGGCGGCATGGACATCGAGGCTGTCGCCCATGACACGCCGGAGAAGATCATCACGGTTGCGATCGACCCGGAAGCGGGCGTGACCGCTGCCGACGTCGCCAAGCTCAACGGCGCCCTGAAGCTGTCGGGCGAGGCTGCCAAGGACGGCGAGAAGCTGTTCCCGATCCTCTACAAGGCCTTCGTCGAGAAGGACATGAGCCTGCTCGAGGTCAACCCGCTGATCGTCATGACCGACGGCCGCCTGCGCGTCCTCGACGCCAAGATCTCGTTCGACAACAACGCGCTCTTCCGCCATCCCGACGTGATCGAGCTGCGCGACACCACCGAAGAGGACGACAAGGAGATCGAGGCGTCGAAGTACGACCTCGCCTATGTCGCGCTCGACGGCAACATCGGCTGCATGGTCAACGGCGCCGGCCTGGCGATGGCCACGATGGACATCATCAAGCTCTACGGCGCCGAGCCCGCCAACTTCCTCGACGTCGGTGGCGGCGCCTCCAAGGAGAAGGTGACGGCGGCGTTCAAGATCATCACCGCCGACCCGAACGTGAAGGGCATCCTGGTCAACATCTTCGGTGGCATCATGCGCTGCGACGTCATCGCCGAGGGCGTGATCGCCGCGGTGAAGGAAGTCGGCCTCAAGGTTCCGCTGGTGGTGCGCCTCGAGGGCACCAACGCCCAGCTCGGCAAGAAGATCATCAACGAGAGCGGCCTCGACACCGTGTCGGCGGACGACCTCGACGATGCCGCCCAGAAGATCGTCGCTGCGGTGAAGGGAAAGTAAGGCTCATGTCCATTCTGGTCGACAAGAACACCAAGGTCCTGGTGCAGGGCCTGACCGGCAAGACCGGTACCTTCCACACCGAGCAGGCGCTGGCCTACTACGGCACCAAGATGGTCGGCGGCATCCACCCCAAGAAGGGCGGCGAGACCTGGGGCTCGGTCGAGGGCGGCGCGCAGCTGCCGATCTTCACCTCGGTCGCCGAGGGCAAGGAGCGGACGGGTGCCACGGCATCGGTGATCTACGTGCCGCCGGCAGGTGCCGCGGAAGCAATCATCGAGGCGATCGACGCCGAGATCCCGTTCATCGTCTGCATCACCGAGGGCATCCCGGTGACCGACATGGTGCGCGTCAAGGCGCGGCTCGAGAAGTCGAAGTCGCGACTGCTCGGACCGAACTGCCCGGGCATCCTGACGCCGGAAGAGTGCAAGATCGGCATCATGCCGGGCAACATCTTCCGCAAGGGCTCGGTCGGCGTTGTCTCGCGCTCGGGAACGCTTACCTATGAGGCGGTGTTCCAGACCACCAATGCCGGCCTTGGCCAGACGACGGCCGTTGGCATCGGCGGCGACCCGGTCAAGGGCACCGAGTTCATCGACGTGCTCGAGATGTTCCTGGCCGACGACGAGACCAAGTCGATCATCATGATCGGCGAGATCGGCGGATCGGCCGAGGAAGATGCAGCGCAGTTCCTCATCGACGAGGCCAAGCGCGGACGCAAGAAGCCGATGGCCGGCTTCATCGCCGGCCGCACGGCTCCGGAAGGCCGCACCATGGGCCATGCGGGTGCAGTGATCTCCGGCGGCAAGGGCGGCGCGGAAGACAAGATCGCGGCAATGGAGGCAGCGGGCATCCGTGTGTCCCCGTCGCCGGCACGTCTCGGCACCACGCTCGTCGAGGCGATCAAGGGCTAAGGCAAGGGCTACAAGGCAATAGGGGAATAGGGCAGTAAGGCAGTAGGTATCTGATCAGCGGATTGCCCTACTGCCATACTGCCCTACTCCCATTGAAACAGGAGACGGAGCGAAGCTCCGACATTGAGATGGCACGATCCGATCAGGCCAACGACCAATTTTCCCTCACCTCGTTCCTCTACGGCGGCAACGCGGACTACATCGAGGCGCTGCATGCCGCCTTCCTTGACGATCCGGAATCCGTCGATCCGGAGTGGCGCGATTTCTTCGGCGCCCTGAAGGACGACGCAGGCGACATCCGCAAGAACGCCAAGGGTGCGTCCTGGTCGCGGCCGAGCTGGCCGCTGCAGGCGAACGGCGAACTGGTTTCGGCGCTCGATGGCAACTGGGGCCTGGTCGAGAAGGTCGTTGAGAAGAAGGTCAAGGACAAGGCCGCGGCCGAGGGCGTGAAGGTCTCGCCGGTCGACGTCATGCAGGCGACGCGCGATTCCGTCCGCGCCATCATGATGATCCGCGCCTACCGCATGCGCGGCCACCTGCACGCCAACCTCGACCCACTCGGCATCGCCAAGCCGCTCGAGGACTACAACGAGCTTTCGCCGGAGGCCTACGGCTTTACCGAGGCCGACTACGACCGTCCGATCTTCATCGACCACGTGCTCGGGCTCGAATACGCGACCATCCGCGAGATGCTCGAGATCCTGAAGCGCACCTACTGCTCGACGCTCGGCGTCGAGTTCATGCACATCTCCGATCCTGAGGAGAAGGCATGGATCCAGGCCCGTATCGAGGGTCCGGACAAGGAAATCAGTTTCACCGCCGAGGGCAAGAAGGCGATCCTGCAGAAGCTGATCGAGGCCGAGGGCTTCGAGCAGTTCATCGACGTCAAGTACAAGGGCACCAAGCGCTTCGGCCTCGACGGCGGCGAGTCGCTGATCCCGGCGCTGGAGCAGATCGTCAAGCGCGGCGGTTCGCTCGGCCTCAAGGAAGTCGTGCTCGGCATGGCCCACCGCGGCCGCCTCAACGTCTTGACCAACGTCATGGCCAAGCCGCATCGCGCCGTGTTCCACGAGTTCAAGGGCGGCTCCTACGCGCCTGACGACGTCGAAGGCTCGGGCGACGTGAAGTACCATCTGGGTGCCTCGTCGGACCGCGAGTTCGACGGCAACAAGGTGCACCTGTCGCTGACCGCCAACCCCTCGCACCTCGAGATCGTCGATCCCGTGGTGATGGGCAAGGCCCGCGCCAAGCAGGACCAGCTGTTCGGCCGCGCCCGTGGCGAGATCGTGCCGCAGGAAGAGCGCGCCAAGGTGATGCCGCTTCTGCTGCACGGCGATGCGGCATTTGCCGGCCAGGGCGTGATCGCGGAAATCCTCGGCCTGTCCGGCCTGCGCGGCCACCGCGTCGCGGGTACGCTGCACGTCATCATCAACAACCAGATCGGCTTCACGACGAACCCGCGCTTCTCGCGCTCGTCGCCCTATCCGTCCGACGTGGCGAAGATGATCGAGGCGCCGATCTTCCACGTGAACGGCGACGATCCTGAAGCTGTGGTGTTCGCGGCCAAGGTCGCGACCGAGTTCCGCATGAAGTTCCACAAGCCGGTCGTGGTGGACATGTTCTGCTACCGCCGCTTCGGCCACAACGAAGGCGACGAGCCGGGCTTCACCCAGCCGATCATGTACCGCAACATCCGCACCCATAAGACCGTGGTGCAGGTTTATGCGGACAAGCTGATCGCCGAGGGGCTCGCCTCGCAGGCCGAGGTCGACAAGATGCGCGCCGACTGGCGCGGCCATCTCGAGACCGAGTTCGAGGCCGGCCAGGCCTACAAGCCCAACAAGGCCGACTGGCTGGATGGCGCTTGGTCGGGGCTGCGCGCCGCCGACAACCAGGACGAGCTGCGCCGCGGCAAGACCGCGGTGCCGGTCAAGACGCTGAAGGAAATCGGCAAGAAGCTGACCGAGGTGCCGAAGGACTTCGAGGTCCACCGCACGATCGGCCGCTTCCTCGAGAACCGCCGCCAGGCGATCGAATCGGGCGAGGGCCTCGACTGGGCAACGGCGGAATCGCTGGCGTTCGGCTCGATCCTGCTCGACGGCAATCCGATCCGCCTCTCCGGCCAGGACTCCGAGCGTGGCACCTTCTCGCAGCGCCACACCGTGCTCTACGACCAGCGCGACGAGAACCGCTACATCCCGCTCAACAACCTGTCGGCCGCCCAGGCCGGCTACGAGGTCATCAACTCGATGCTCTCGGAAGAGGCGGTGCTCGGTTTCGAATACGGCTACTCGCTCGCCGAGCCCAAGGCGCTGACGCTTTGGGAAGCGCAGTTCGGTGACTTCGCCAACGGCGCCCAGGTGGTGTTCGACCAGTTCATCTCGTCGGGCGAACGCAAGTGGCTGCGCATGTCGGGCCTCGTCTGCCTGCTGCCGCACGGCTATGAAGGCCAGGGCCCCGAGCATTCCTCGGCACGCCTCGAGCGCTTCCTGCAGCTCTGCGCCGAAGACAACATGCAGGTGGCCAACGTCACCACGCCGGCCAACTACTTCCACATCCTGCGCCGGCAGCTGAAGCGCGACTTCCGCAAGCCGCTGATCCTGATGACGCCGAAGTCGCTGCTGCGCCACAAGCGCGCCGTGTCTTCGCTGTCGGAGATGTCTGGCGAGAGCTCGTTCCACCGTCTTCTGTGGGACGACGCCCAGTATCTCGGCAACGAGCCGATCAAGCTGGTCAAGGATTCGAAGATCCGCCGCGTCGTGCTCTGCACCGGCAAGGTCTATTACGACCTCTACGAGGAGCGCGAGAAGCGCGGCATCGACGACGTCTACCTGCTGCGCGTCGAGCAGCTCTATCCGTTCCCGGCAAAGGCGCTGATCACCGAGCTCAGCCGCTTCCGCAACGCGGAGATGGTGTGGTGCCAGGAAGAGCCCAAGAACATGGGCGCGTGGTCGTTCATCGACCCGTACCTGGAATGGGTGCTCGCCCATATCGACGCCAAGCACCAGCGCGTTCGCTACACCGGCCGTCCGGCCGCCGCCTCTCCGGCGACGGGCCTGATGTCCAAGCACCTGGCACAGCTCCAGGCATTCCTCGACGACGCCCTCGGCGAATAACTGAAAGAAACGGACAGGCAAAAAATGGCTACCGAAATCCGTGTCCCCACCCTCGGCGAATCCGTTTCCGAGGCGACCATCGGCAAGTGGTTCAAGAATGTCGGCGACGTGATCGCCGCCGACGAGCCGCTGGTCGAGCTCGAGACCGACAAGGTCACCATCGAAGTGCCGGCGCCAGCCGCCGGCGTGCTGGCCGAGCAGACCGTCAAGGAAGGCGAGACCGTCGGTGTCGCCGCCCTTCTCGGCACCATCTCGGCCGGCAATGGCGCGCCCGCCGTCAAGCAGGAGGCCGTCGCCCAGGCTTCGGCCCCGACCGCTGCGTCGACCGTCAAGGAAGCCGTCGCCCAGACGGCTGCCGTCGCCGGCGCACCGGCCATCGAAGAGCGCAAGATGCCGCCGGCACCTGCAGCCGCCAAGCTGCTTGCCGAGGCCAATCTCGCGGTCGACCAGGTTGCCGGCTCGGGCAAGCGCGGCCAGGTGCTGAAGGGCGATGTGCTCGATGCCATCGCCAAGGGCGTTTCTGCTCCGGCAACGGCTCCCGCCGCTCCGGCTCCGGTCGTCGCACGCGCCCCGTCGAGCACTGAAGATGCTCCGCGCGAAGAGCGCGTGCGCATGACCAAGCTGCGCCAGACGATCGCACGCCGCCTCAAGGAGGCGCAGTCGACGGCCGCCATGCTGACCACCTTCAACGAGGTGGACATGAGCGCGGTGATGTCGCTGCGTTCGAAGTACAAGGACATCTTCGAGAAGAAGCACGGCGTGAAGCTCGGCTTCATGGGCTTCTTCACCAAGGCGGTGACGCATGCGCTGAAGGAAATCCCGGCTGTTAACGCCGAGATCGACGGCACCGACATCATCTACAAGAACTTTGCCCATGTCGGCGTCGCCGTCGGCACCGAAAAGGGCCTGGTGGTTCCGGTGGTGCGCGATGCCGACCAGATGTCGATCGCCGAGATCGAGAAAGAAATCGGCCGCCTCGGCCTCGCCGCGCGCGATGGCAAGCTGTCGGTTGCCGACATGCAGGGCGGCACCTTCACGATCTCGAACGGCGGCGTCTACGGCTCGCTGATGTCGACCCCGATCCTGAATGCACCGCAGTCGGGCATCCTCGGCATGCACAAGATCCAGGAGCGGCCGGTCGTGGTCGGCGGCCAGATCGTCATCCGCCCGATGATGTATCTCGCGCTTTCCTACGATCACCGTATCGTCGACGGCAAGGAAGCCGTGACGTTCCTGGTGCGCGTCAAGGACAGCCTCGAGGATCCGGAGCGCCTGGTCCTCGACCTCTGATCGGACAAGGGTGCCCGGGCGACCGGGCACCTCTATTTCCGCATTTGCGGACTGACCTGTGCATGAGAACGCCGTACTGAACAGGTTTGCGCCTGATGCGGGAGGGGTGATGGAAGCGGCAGCGGCGTCGACCGAGATCTGGGTCCTTGGCTGGAGCGTCGTGCTGCTGATCGCGCACATACTGGTGCAGGCATTGTCGCTCGATCTGGCCGGCGACCTCAGCGTCAAATACCTGCTTGGCCCGCGTGACGAAAACCGCGCGTCGAAAAGCGCGGTGGCCGGGCGCCTGCTCAGGTCGCTGAGCAACATGCTGGAGACCTATCCCGCCTTCATCGCGCTGGCGCTGGCGCTCGCGGTGACGGGCAAGACGGGCGATCTGGGCGCGGTCGGCGCAATGACCTGGCTTCTCGCACGCGTCGCCTATGCCATCCTCTACGTGGCCGGCGTTCCCCTGCTGCGCACGATCGTCTGGTTCGTTTCGATCATCGGGCTGGTCCTGATGGTCGTCCGCCTGATGAACTAACTTCGCCGCCTGACGAAACCGAAACGAGACGGTCGCATGGCATTCGAACCCGAAATTCCCCCGATCCAGGTGCATCTCTGCGTCAAGGGCGGCAAGGAGGCGATCGCCTTCTACGAGAAGGCGTTCGACGCGGTGGAGACCTTCGAGCAGATGGCCGAGGACGGGGTGCGGGTGCTGCACGCCAATCTCGCCATGTTCGGCAGCGAGGTGATGCTGCACGACGAGTTTCCCGAGTTCGGCGCGGACGTGCTGTCGCCGCTGACCAGGGGAGGTGCGGGGCTGACGGTGAACATCAACCTGAAGCTGCCGGGCGAGGTGGACGCTGCTGTCGAACGCGCAGTTTCAGCCGGTGCCAAGGTCATCATGCAGCCTGACGACATGTTCTGGGGCGCACGCTATGCGAAGATCCAGGACCCGTTCGGCCATGTATGGGCATTCAACGCGCCGCTGGGCGCGCAGGCCGGGAGCGCCGACGCATGACGCAATACGCATTCGAATTTGCCGGCCTGATGGCGGTGTTTGCGGTGCTGATGGTGGTGCCCGGCGCCGACTTCGTCATGGTCGTGCGCCAGAGCGTTGTGCATGGCCGCCGTGCGGCTGTTATCACCAGTTTCGGCATCGGCACGTCGCTGCTTTTCCACGTCAGCTATACCATCCTCGGCATCGGCCTGATCGTGTCGAAGTCGCTTCTGCTGTTTTCCATGCTGAAATGGGCGGGCGCGGCGTATCTGCTCTATCTCGGCATCAAGGCGCTGCGCAGCGGCCCGATGGAGCTTTCGGCTATCGATGTGCAGCAGGGCGCCGGCGAGGCCAGGGCCCCTTCGGCTGGGCGTTGCTTCCTGATGGGCTTCGTGACCAACGCGCTGAACCCCAAGGCAGTGCTGTTCTTCGTGCCGCTGTTCACGGCGATGGTCAGCCACGAGACGCCGGCGGCGGTGAAGGGCGTCTACGGCCTGCTGATGGCCGTGACGCTGATTGGCTGGTTCGTCGGCGTGTCGATGTTCTTCACCATGGCGTCGGTGCGTGCGCGCTTCGTTGCCTGGGGCCGCTGGTTCAATAAGGCGACCGGCATGGTGTTCATCGGGCTTGGCGTGAAGCTCGCGACCGTGCAGGCCGGCTGATGCGGACGCTCGCGCTCCTTTCGGGCCTGGCTGTGCTGGCTTCCGCGCCGGCCCAGGCGGCATGCCCGATCGAGCTCGCGGTCTATGGCGACCGCGACGGGGCGGCGACGATCGATTTCCGCCCGACGCTGGAATCTGCTGCCGTCACCAACAGCTTCAAGATGGTGCTGGACAATTCCACGGTGCTCGACGGCGTGGTGATGTGGTCTGCGGAGATCGGTCGGCCGAACGGCATGCTGATGTACCAGTGCCCCGAAGGCGACGTGACCGGCGAGGAGCTGGACGCCTGCACCGTGTGGCAAGGCGTGATCTACAGCGCCGACGCCGAGGGCAATATCGGGCTGCTGCCAAAGGAGCGGACCCAGAGCCCAGCACCGGAGACGCTGATCTTCCCCGATCTCGGCCATTCGCTGCGCATGTCGGCGGCCTACGGCCCGGACGGATTCTCGAAAGTGCCTTGGGACGTATTCGAACTGCAGGGGTGTCAGGAATGAGCACTGCAACGAAAGTGATCCTGGTGACGGGCGGCAGTCGCGGCATTGGTGCTGCGACATGCCGGCTCGCGGCTAAGGCCGGCTATCGCGTCGTGATCAACTACGCCTCGAACGAGGCGGCTGCAAAGGCGCTGGCGGCGGAGATCGAGGCTGCCGGCGGCGAGGCCATCACGATCAAGGGAGATGTCGGCAACGAGGCCGATGTCATGGCCATGTTCGCCGCCGTGGACGGCGCATTCGGCCGGCTCGACGCCTTCGTCAACAATGCGGGCGTGGTCGACGTGAAGGCGCGCGTCGACGAGATGAGCGGCGCCCGGCTCGAGCGCATGATGCGCATCAACGTCATCGGTTCGATCCTGTGCGCCCGCGAGGCGGTGAAGCGCATGTCGACCCTGCATGGCGGCAAGGGCGGGGCGATCGTCAACATCTCCTCGGCCGCGGCGACGCTCGGCTCGCCGGGCGAGTATGTCGACTATGCCGCCTCCAAGGGCGCGATCGACACCTTCACCATCGGGCTCGCCAAGGAGGTTGCGACCGAAGGTATCAGGGTGAATGCGGTGCGCCCCGGCATCATCGACACGGAAATCCATGCGTCTGGCGGGCAGCCCGACCGAATCGCCGCCATTCGCGGGTTCGTGCCCATGAAACGCGAAGGCAAAGCACAAGAAGTTGCCCAGGCCGTCATCTGGCTTTTGTCGGAAGAGGCATCATATACGACGGGCTCGATTTTGAACGTGAGCGGCGGCCGCTGACGGCCCCCAAACAGAAGGACAAGAAAATGGCTTATGATGTCGTCGTCATCGGATCTGGCCCAGGCGGCTATGTGTGCGCCATCAAGGCAGCGCAGCTCGGCCTGAAGACGGCCGTGATCGAGAAGCGCGACACCTTCGGCGGCACGTGCCTGAACATCGGCTGCATCCCCTCCAAGGCGCTGCTGCATGCTTCGGAGATGCTGGCCGAGGCGCAGCATTCGTTCGACGCGCTCGGCGTCGAGGTCGGCACGCCGAAGCTAAACCTCACGAAGATGATGGCGCACAAGGACGCGACGGTGGCCGCCAACGTCAACGGCGTCTCGTTCCTGTTCAAGAAGAACAAGATCGACAGCTTCAAGGGCACCGGCAAGGTGCTCGGCGCCGGCAAGGTCGCGGTAACAGGCGACGACGGCAAGACCCAGGAGATCGAGACCAAGCACATCGTGATCGCCACGGGTTCGGACGTCGCCGGCATTCCGGGCGTCAATGTCGAGTTCGACGAGAAGGTGATCGTGTCGTCGACCGGCGCATTGGCGCTGGAAAAGGTGCCCGGCCACATGGTGGTCGTCGGCGGCGGCGTCATCGGCCTCGAGCTCGGCTCGGTGTGGGCGCGCCTCGGCGCCAAGGTGACGGTGGTCGAGTATCTCGACACCATCCTGGGCGGCATGGACGGCGACGTCGCCAAGCAGTTCCAGCGCATGCTCGCCAAGCAGGGCTTCGAGTTCAAGCTCGGCTCCAAGGTGACCGGCGCCGCCAAGGCCAAGAACGGTGCGACCGTGACGTTCGAGCCGGTCAAGGGCGGTGACGCCGAAACCATCGAGGCCGACGTCGTGCTGGTGGCGACCGGCCGCCGGCCCTACACCGACGGCCTCGGCCTCAAGGAGGCCGGCGTCGAGATGGACGAGCGCGGCCGGGTCAAGACCGACGGCCACCTGCGCACCAACGTCGCCGGCATCTATGCCATCGGCGACGTGGTCGCCGGCCCGATGCTGGCGCACAAGGCCGAGGACGAGGGCGTGGCGGTCGCCGAGATCATCGCCGGTCAGGCCGGCCACGTGAACTACGACGTCATCCCGGGCGTGGTCTACACCAGCCCCGAAGTGGCGTCCGTCGGCAAGACCGAGGAAGAGCTGAAGAAGGCCGGCGTCGCCTACAAGGCCGGCAAGTTCCCGTTCACCGCCAACGGCCGGGCGCGTGCCATGCTGCACACCGACGGCTTCGTGAAGGTGCTGGCCGACAAGGACAGCGACAAGGTGCTGGGCGTGCACATCGTCGGCTTCGGCGCCGGCGAGATGATCCACGAGGCGGCGGTGCTGATGGAGTTCGGCGGCTCGTCGGAAGATCTCGGCCGCACCTGCCACGCGCACCCGACCATGTCGGAAGCCGTCAAGGAAGCGGCGCTCGCCACCTTCTTCAAGCCGATCCACATGTAATCGGCGCGAAGCTCACACATGAGAACGGCCCGCCATCGAGCGGGCCGTTTGCATTTTGCGATGGCTATCAGCCACCCGAAGGTGCCGGGGCCGTGGTGCCGCCACCCGAAGGCGCAGGCGCCGTCGTGCCGCCGCCGGACGGGGCCGGCTCGGTGGTGCTGCCGCCTGAAGGCGCGGGAGCCGCAGGCTGCGTGGTCGTGCCGCCAGAAGGTGCGGCGGGTTCGGCCGGTGCCGGAGCCGACGGTGCGGGTGCCGGCGTGCTTGCCGCGGGCGGCTCCGCCGGCGCCGGGGCCTGTGCCGACCTCGGCGCGAAGATGTAGTAGGCCACGGCCGCAAGCAGAACGACGATGATGGCGATCAGCCACGTGCTGCCCGTGTTGGACTGGCGGACAGGCGGCCGGCCCGGATCTGGATTGTTCACCATTGAGAGTCTCCCTCAGCTACGCTCCGCAATCATTGCGTGAACACCGCAATCAACGCGCGAAACGGCTTTCGGTTTCAAGAAAACCGGAAAATAGCGAAGGAATACCGGCGACTAGGCGGCTTGGGAGGGGATCGGAGAGGTCCGAACGGAGGTCAGCGATCGGCGACCGTGACCGTGAAACCCGCCTTGCGGAAAAGCTCGACCAGCCCGTCGGGACCTGGAAGATGCAGGGCGCCGACAGCCATGAAGGCGCCGCCCTCGGCGAGGATCGGCGCGCCACGCTCGACCATGGTCTTGTTGCGCGCGGTGACCATGGCTGCCTCGAAGGCGGCATATCCCTGGTCCTCCGAGGAGTCGGAGGGCAGGGCGTTGCGGAACAGCGGCCAGAACATGCCGGTGTCGCCACGCTGGTACAGGATGACCATGGTCTCGATGACGTCGTCCATGCGGTCGCCGAGCTTGAGCGTCTCGACCAGGCCCTGGACGTGGAACTCCATCGGCAGCGAGGCCATGGCGCGCAGCTGGTCGGCAGCGCTTTCGAGGCCCTTGACCGTCTTGCCGGCGGCCTTTGCCTGCTGGGCCAGCAGAACGTCGAGCACCGGCGCGCCACCGGCCTTGCGGGTGAGTTCGCAGGCGGGCAGCGCCACCATCGAGGACAGCATCCACGGCTTCATCTTGGCCACGCTTGCGGGCGGGATGCCGCGCGCCTGGAGGGCGGCGTCGACCACCTTGGCGTCGTCCGGCGACAGCAACGAGGTGAGCGTCGTGCCGTCCGTGAACATCATCAGGTCCGGCTGCGCCATCAGGCCGGCGAGCATCGCCTTCTGGTCGAGCACGTCGGTGGTTTCCATGACCATCGTGCGGGACGCGTCGAAGGCCTTCTGCGCCGCCGGTTCGAGCGTGGTGACGCGCGGGTCGGTGACGTGCATGGTGCCGTAGAGCCAGGACGGCTCGCTGCCCGGCTTCTCGAGCTTCCAGAGCAGGCCTTCGCCGTTGAGCGTCTTCTTTGCCTCGGCTTCCATCTTCGCCAGCAGCGCCGGATCGCGCTTGGCGAGGTCGGCCAGCATGTCCGAGCCGGTGCAGGCCGGCGCCTGGGCGCGGGCCGGCCCCGCGAGCAGGAGCGCCACGGCGAAGAACAGGACCAGGAACATCACATTGAGCGCGGCGAGCAGCTTCAGCGCGGGCAGCGAGGCACGGTCGGCGATGGCTGATATGCGTTTCATAGCGTCTGTGTAGCTGTCAAAAGCGGCAAAACGGTTAATCGAGAAGGGAGAATTGTCGTGTCTGGCGCTGCCGCGATGCGCGTCCGAATGGACGCGCCGATGTTCGACGTAAGCACTAAGCGCGCGGATGCGCCGCCTCGTAGATCTCGAGCAGGCGGGCGGTATCGACGCCGGTGTAGATCTGGGTGGTCGACAGGCTGGCGTGGCCGAGCAGTTCCTGGATGGTGCGGAGATCGCCGCCGCGGCCGAGCAGGTGCGTGGCGAACGAGTGGCGCAGGGCGTGGGGCGTTGCTGTATCGGGCAGGTTGAGCGCCGAGCGCAGCTTGCGCATCTCGCGCTGGATGATGCCCGGGTCGAGCTGGCCGCCCCGTGCGCCGCGGAACAGTGCGCCGTCGGCGCCAAGAAGGTACGGGCAAAGCTTGCGGTATTCCGCGACCGCCTGCAGCGCGACCGGGAGCACCGGCACCAGCCGCGTCTTGCCGCCCTTGCCGGTGACGCGCAGGACCGTGTCGGAGGGCGAGGCGAGTTCGGCCCCGGACAGGCCGAGCGCCTCGGAGATGCGCAGGCCCGAACCGTAGAGCAGGGTGAGCACGGCGGCGTTGCGGGCGGCGATCCACGGCTCCTCGGCCAGTTGTTCGCCGGCAGACACCACGCGCTTGGCGTCGACCGCCGTCAGCGGCTTGGGCAGCGATTTCGGCTGTTTCGGCGCGCGGAGCGCTGCGGAACCGGCGGCGTTGACCAGGCCTTCGCGCTCGAGAAAGCGCAGCAGCGAGCGGACACCCGCGAGCCCGCGACCGAGGGTGCGGGCGCCGGCGCCCGCGGCACGGCGCGTGGCGAGGAAGCCGCGCAGGTCGGCGGGGCGGAGGTTGCTTATGTCTGATATGCCGGGTGGGCCGCCGTTGTGGCCGGTGAGGAATTGCAGGAACTGCCGGGTGTCGCGCTCGTAGGCGTCGACCGTCAATGCCGACAGCCGGCGTTCGCCGGCAAGTGCCTTCAGCCAGCGCTCGCGCGCGGCCTGGAGGTCGGGTTTTGCGGCGATGAGGAATTCCTGCATTGGCAGCGGGTGTCCGATTGAATAAGGCAGTATCGAATTATCGGGTTAGCAAGCGGTGAAACGGCGATGGCCAAGCTCCAGAATCCAGTTCAGATGGCCGTGATCGGCGCGCCCCACGGCATCAAGGGCGAACTCAGGGTGAAGACCTTCACCGGCGACCCGCTGGCACTGGGCGACTACGGGCCGCTCTACGCCAAGGATGGGCGCGCCTTCGAGATCGCCGCCATTCGACCCGCCAACGAGGTGGTGGTGGTCCGCTTCAAGGGCGTGAACGACCGCAACGCGGCCGAGGCGCTGACCAATGTCGAGCTGTTCGTCGACCGCTCGGCGCTGCCGGACGATGCCGACGAGGGCGAATTCTACCACACCGACCTGATGGGGCTCGAGGTGCGCGACGAGACCGGCGCCAAGGTCGGCAACGTGATCGCGGTGCAGAATTTCGGCGGCGGCGACATCCTCGACATCCAGTACCAGGGCCGCAAGGGCGTGCTGATCCCGTTCACGGAAGCTGCCGTGCCGGTGGTCGATATCAAGGGCGGTTTCGTCGGTATCGATACCGCCGCCGCCGGGCTGGTGGAGAGCGAGGACGACGAGTTCGGTCCGCCGCCGGAGGAAGGCGAGTTCGACACGCGCAAGCGTCCGCGTGGGCCGAAGGACTCCGGGGGCAATCGCTGATGTTCCGCGCAACGGTGCTCACGCTCTATCCGGAAATGTTCCCGGGGGCGCTGGGGCTGTCGCTGGCGGGGCGGGCGATGGAGCGTGGCGACTGGGCGCTGGAGGCGGTGCAGATCCGCGACTTCGCCACCGACAAGCACCGCACGGTCGACGACACGCCGGCCGGCGGCGGCGCCGGCATGGTGATGCGCGCCGACATCCTCGCCAAGGCGATCGACCATGCCTCGCCCGAGGGAGATGTACGCCCGCGCATCCTGATGAGCCCGCGCGGCAAGCCGCTGACGCAGGAGCGCGTGCGCGAACTGGCGGCGGGACCGGGTGCCGTGATCCTGTGTGGACGTTTCGAGGGCGTCGACCAGCGGGTGATCGACGCGCGCGAGCTCGAAGAGATCTCGATCGGCGACTTCATCCTGTCCGGCGGCGAGCCGGCCGCACTGGTGCTGCTCGATGCCGTCGTGCGGCTGCTGCCCGGCGTGATGGGCAACGAGGAGTCCGGCGACGAAGAGAGTTTTGAAGGCGGGCTGCTTGAGCATCCGCACTACACCCGGCCGCAGGAATTCGAGGGCCGCGCGATCCCGGAGGTGCTGACCTCCGGCAACCACGGCAAGATCACCAAGTGGCGCCGGGCCGAGGCGGAAAAGCTGACGATAGAGCGGCGTCCGGATCTGTGGGCCGGTCGGGTCGAGAAGAAATAGGGCGTTCTTTCTCCTGCGAAGGCCCCTCTCCGGCTCGCTGTGCTCGGCACCTCTCCCCCATTTCATGGGGGCGAGGAACCCAAGTCTTGCGAGGCCGGCTCCTTGAGGATCGAGCTTCCTCCCCGCTCAGCCCTTGGTGAAATAGTACCCGGCCAGGAACAGCCCGACCGCGATGACGAAGGCGCGGACGAGGGTGTGGGGTACGCGGCGGCAGACCCACACGCCGGCATAGCCGCCGAGCGCCACGCCGGGCACCATCGCAGCGGCGGCCGTCCAGGTTACCACGCCGCCGGAGGCGAAGATGACGATGGCGACGGCAGCGATGACGATGGACAGCAAGTTCTTGAGCGCGTTGAGGCGGTGGTAGTCGCCACCCTCGGTGAGGCCGAGGGTGGCGAGCATCATCACGCCCATGCCGGCGCCGAAGAAACCGCCATAGATCGAGGTGAAGAACTGGACGATGCGGCCGGCAAGCGAGGATGGCGCGTCCTCCGGCCTGTAGGCCAGTTTCTTCGGCCTGAGCCACGGTCCGGCTGCAAACAGCGCGGTCGCGGCCAGCAGCAGCCACGGCACGAGCGCGCCGAAAGCGGCGTTGTCGAGCGAGAGCAGGATCAACGAGCCGGCCAGTGCGCCCAAGGCCGAGATGACGGCAAAGGCCATCGCCCCGCGCCACATGCGCTTTATTTCGGTGAGGTAGGCCCAGGTCGAGGTGATGTAGCCGGGGAACTGGGCGATGGAGGAAGTGGCATTGGCCGAGATCGGCGGAATGCCGAGCATGGTCATGGCGCCAAAGGTGAGGAAGGTGCCGCCGCCGGCTATGGCGTTGACGACACCCGACAGGAAGCCTGCGAGAAAGAGGATGGAGATCGAAACCAGCGACACGATGCCTGCAAACTCTCGGTTGCGTTTTGAGATCTGTAGGAAGCCGGCAAGCGGAAGGCAAGGCGGCTTTCGACGCCGCACATTGCTCCAGTGCCAGGCGCGGACGGGAAGTGTCTGCGGCTGGCTCCGAGCATGCTGACGAACGCCGGCAGGAGCTTTCGGCGGGTCTTGCCGCCGCAATACGCGCCATGCGCGAAAAAACACGCAGCAGAGGCGTGACAAATGGGCGAAATAGGGGTATGTCGCCGCCCGAACCGGACGAACACTCGTCCAGTCCCGTCAACAATGACGGTGTAGTCGCCCCTGCCGGAAGGCCCGAAAGGGAATGAAGGCATAACCGAGCGGTCGTCTGGACTGCAAGGCGAGCGTCGGGCGCTCTGGCTGTCGGAAGAACAAGAAGTGGATAGTTGAGATGGATATCATCCGTCAGCTCGAGGCCGAACAGGCCGCCAAGATCGAAGCCAAGCGCACCCTGCCGGAATTCCAGCCGGGCGACACCGTGCGCGTCCAGGTGCGCGTCACCGAAGGTTCGCGTACCCGCGTCCAGGCCTATGAGGGCGTCGTCATCGCCCGTTCGGGTTCGGGCTTCCAGGAAAACTTCACCGTCCGCAAGATCTCCTACGGCGAAGGCGTGGAGCGCGTGTTCCCGGTCTACTCGCCGATGATCGAGGGCGTCGAGATCGTCCGCCGCGGCAAGGTCCGTCGCGCCAAGCTGTACTACCTGCGCGACCGTCGCGGTAAGTCGGCTCGTATCGTCGAGAACACCGGCGTGCGCGCCCGCAAGCTGAACGAAGCCGAGCGCGAAGCAGCGAACGCCGAAAAGGCTCGCATCGAGGCCGAGAAGATCGCAGCCGCCGAGGCGCTGGCCGCCGAGAAGGCCGCTCAGGAAGCCGCCGAGAAGAAGGCTGCCGCCGAGGCCGCAAAGGCTGCCGAAGCCGCCGCCGAGTAATCGCTGGCGCTACCAGAATTCGAAAAGGGCGGCCCTTGGGCCGCCCTTTGTCGTTTTGGGAGGATGCTGTCGCCAGACGACGGGCTCAGCGGTAAATGGACAGCCAGCTCGAATTGCTTGCGTGCGGACGATGTACGGCGGCCGAGGGGCATGCCGCTACGCTTCGCGTGGGCGCGAGCGATGCGGTCGTGTAGGACTCAGCGCTGGAGCAGAATACCGGTTCGGACCGGGTTGCCGACTGGAGGCCCCACAGGGCCAAGACGAACGGTCCCCATACGGCAGCTGCCAGTGCCGAAGTCAGCAATTTGCTACCCATGCCCCGCATTCCCCAAACGCCCCGTCCGATGAACGGCCAAACCCGACCATCAAGGTAATCGGCCCTGGTAACGGCGCGACGCCGTCGAGGCAGGCGATTGTCTCCGGCGTGTTTCATGGCCGAAATAC
Organism: Mesorhizobium sp. SCN 65-20; assembly: GCA_001724355.1. Lineage (GTDB taxonomy): Bacteria > Pseudomonadota > Alphaproteobacteria > Rhizobiales > Rhizobiaceae > Aminobacter. The sequence goes on from MEEF01000002.1 coordinate 21,753, forward strand.
TTTCCGCCGCACCGATTGCCGGAAGGCGCTGCCACTGCTGCCGCAAACATGCAAAGAACAACTGTGAGGCGAGGGCAAAGGCGAAGCGAGGATGCTTGCAACGCGATGCGGGAAGTCTAAAGTCTCGCGCAAACGACCGGCTCGGCCGGTCCCGAATGGTGGGGAACCTGACATGCCGAATTTCAAACTGTCGCTGGCCAGCTTGCTGGCCGTCGTCCTCTTTCCGGTAGCGGCAATGGCCCAGGCCCTGCCTGATCTTCAGGGCAAGGCCGTCGTGGTGGTGACCGAAAACGCCTATCCGCCGCTGCAGTTCATCGATCCCAAGTCCGGCAAGCAGATCGGCTGGGAGTACGACGCCATGGACGAGATCGCCAAGCGCCTCAACTTCAAGATCGAGTACCAGAACACCAGCTGGGACGCGATGATCCAGGCGGTCTCGGACGGCCAGTACCAGATCGGCATGACCGGCATCACTATCAAGGACGACCGCAAGGAGAAGGTCGACTTCTCCGATCCCTACATGCGGTCGCAGCAGTTCATGCTGGTGCGCAGCGACGAGAGCCGCTTCACTGACGACAAGAGCTTCGGCGCCTTCAAGGACGGGCTGATCGCCGCGCAGCCCGGCACCTCGCCCTTCTACACCGCCGTCTACGAGATCCTCGACGGTAACGAGCAGAACCCGCGCATCAAGCTGTTCGAGACCTTCGGCGCCACCGTGCAGGCGCTCAAGGCCGGCGACGTCGACCTGGTGCTGACCGACAGCGTGGCGGCCAAGGGCTATGTCGACGCTTCCGAGGGCAAGCTCAAGGTGGTGGGTGAGCCGCTCGGCACCGAGGATTTCGGCTTCATCTTCCCCAAGGGCTCCGACCTCGTCGCCCCGGTCAATGCCGCGATCGCCGCGCTCAAGGCCGACGGCACGCTGGATGCGCTGAACAAGAAGTGGTTCCTCGACTACAAGATGGGCCAGTGAGGCCGGCGCATAGCTCTCCCCGCCTCGGGGAGGGCGGCCCTGGGGGCCGGTCGCCCGCATGACTTCGCGTCCAAGGAAGAAAGAGGATTTCCCCTGGTGGCTCGTCGCCGCCGGGGCGATCGCGGTTGCTTCGGCAGTGGCGATCGTGTCGAGCGATGTCTACAGCCAGATCCTCGCCACCGTGGCCAAGGGACTTTGGGTGACGCTGTTCGTCACGGTCGTCGCCTTCGGGCTGGCCTCGGCGCTCGGCCTGTTCATCGCGCTTCTCGGCCTTTCGGGGTCGCCGTGGCTGCGCCAGATCGCGCGTTTCTACGTCGAGATCATCCGCGGGCTGCCGATCCTGGTGCTCTTGTTCTGGATCGCCTTCGTCGGCGCGCCGGCCTTCGTCGTGGCATGGAACTGGGTGTCGGCGCCGCTGCAGGCGGCGGGCCTGGTCGAGCCGATGCAGGTGCGCGACTTCTCGCTGCTCTGGCGGGCGATCATCGCGCTGACGATCGCCTATTCCTCTTTCATCGCCGAGATCTTCCGGGCCGGCATCCAGGCGGTCGACACCGGCCAGGTCGAGGCGGCGAAGGCGCTGGGGCTCTCGCGCTATCAGCGCTTCCGGCTGATCGTCTGGCCGCAGGCGTTCAAGACCATCCTGCCGCCCTACGGCAACGACTTCATTGCAATGGTGAAGGATTCCTCGCTGGTGTCGGTGCTGGGCGTGGCCGACATCACCCAGATGGCCAAGGTCTATGCCTCCGGCTCCTTCCGCTTCTTCGAAACCTATTCGATCGTGGCCTATGTCTACCTGCTCCTGACGGTGAGCCTCTCGCTCGGCCTGCGCGCGCTGGAGCGGCGGATGCGCAGGGAGCAGGCCCCGTGACAGCCGGAAGTGAGGCCTTCGTCTTCGAAATCCTCTGAGGGGTCGAGGAACCTCAGATGGCGCGGCGCGTTGGGTGCCGAACCAGCCGAGGGCCCCATGGAACAGCTGATAGAAGAATTCGGCCATCCCACCTATACGTCCTTCCCGGTCATCGTTGCGCGGATGATGCTTGCGGCGATCTTCGGTGCCGCGATCGGCTTCGAGCGTGAGTGGCGCAACCGGCCGGCGGGATTGAGGACCCATATGCTCGTTTGCGTGGCCGCGGCGACATTCGCGCTGCTGACGATCGAGATCGTACATGCGCCGATGTTCTCGCCCGAGTCGATGAAGGATGCGGTCAAGGTCGACCCGATCCGCATCGTCGAGGCCGTGACAGCCGGCGTCGCGTTCCTGGCGGCAGGGGTGGTGATCTTCACCCGCGGCGAGGTGCAGGGGCTGACGACGGGAGCGGGCATGTGGCTCGCAGGTGCCATTGGCGTGGCCTGCGGGCTCGGGCTCTGGCAGATCGCCGCCTTCGTGACGCTGCTCGCGCTCTGCGTGCTCGGCCTGCTGCACAGCATCGAGGTGAAGTTCGACCTCAGCGAAGACAAGCTCGACGAGAAGCCCGTGGCGCGCAGGCCGGCCAAAAGCAAGGCCGGTTAGTGGCTGTCAGCCTTCGGCATCGCCTGAGCGGGCCGGCGCGTCGTCGCGCACCTTTTCGAACAAAAGCCGAAGCGACTGGCGCAGCGCCTCCATCTCTTCCGGGCTGGTGAGTTCCGCCCAGCGCTCGTCGACCTTGCGCCCGGTGGCGGATGCGATGGGGCGCACGGCCTTGCCGCGCTCGGTAAGAAAGACCAGCCGGCCGCGGCGGTCGTTGGGATCGGGCCGGCGCTCGACATAGCCAAGCTTCTCCAGCTCCTCGACCGCCTGGGTCATGGTCTGCTTGCGGACATGGGCGAGCTTGGTCAACTCGCTGACCTGGATGCCTTCGGGCGGGGTGAAAGTGAAGACGTTGGCGTGCGGCGGGCGGATGTCGCCGAAGCCGGCGGCGTCGAGGGCCGCGTCGACGGCCTGGGTCCAATGCTGGTGGACGAGGCGCAGCAACAGGCCGAGCGGCGGGTTTTCCGGAATCGTCTCTTTCAAGATAGACAGGTGCCTGACTAAATGATATTAGACAGGTACCTTACTACTTGAGTGACGGGAAGGAAAGCCGGATGCCTGACATCAGCGTACTCGACTCGACAATCTCCTATGTGGACGTGGGTGAGGGCGTGCCGTTCGTGTTCCTGCACGGCAATCCGACCTCGTCCTATCTGTGGCGCAATGTGCTGCCAGGCGTCGGCGACGGTGTGCGTTGCCTCGCTCCCGACCTGATCGGCATGGGCGGTTCCGGCAAGCCTGATATCGCCTACAGCTTCGATGATCACGCCCGCTATCTCGACGCCTGGTTCGAGGCGATGGGGCTGGAGGAGGTGGTGCTGGTCGGCCATGATTGGGGCGGGGCGCTGGCCTTCGACTGGGCGGCGCGCCACCCCGGCCGGGTGCGTGGGATCGCTGTGATGGAAACCATCGTGCGACCGATGAGCTGGGCCGACTTCGCCGACAGCGCCAGGCCACGCTACGAACTGCTGCGCGGCGCGGGCATCGGCGAGACCAAGGTGCTGGACGAGAACTTCTTCATCGAGTTCGCCCTGGGCGCCACCGTGCTCAACGGCCTGAGCGACGAAGACCTCGACGTCTACCGCAAGCCGTACCCGACCCGCGAAAGCCGGCGGCCGCTCCTCGCCTGGCCGCGCGCCATGCCGATCAATGGCGAGCCGGCCGGGGTGATTGCTCGCATCGAGGCCTATGACCGCTGGCTGGCTGCGAGCGGTGGCGTGCCGAAGCTGCTTTTGACCTTCGAGGGTTCGCCCGAGACGCTGATGATCGGGGACGAGATGATCCGCTGGTGCGATGGCAACGTCGCCAGCCTCGAGATCGAGAACTGTGGACCGGCCCGGCACGCGGCGCCCGAGGACCAGCCGGAGCCAATTGCCGCCGCCATCTCGCGATGGGCCGACCGGCACGGGCTGCGCGGCGATGAGTCTGTTCTGACGCGCACAGCGTAGGGACGGACCTGGCGGTCGTGGTGCCGCCTGGCGCTTGGGCCAGTCCGAGGAGCCGATTGCCGGAACGTCAAAAGATTGGTATTGAGCCGCTCATGGAAGAACTCTTTGGTGATCCGGCCTACAAGGGTTTCGTGCTGCAGGACCACAAGCGCCTGCCGTCGCGTTTCTTTGCCCGGATTTCAGGCGCGTTGACCAGCCGACTTATCTAGTCGCCTGCGCCGAGCCGACGGGCCTTTGGCGCGCCCTATTGCCTTCCCCAGTTTCATATCGACGGATCCAAAGCCATGAGCGCACCGCGTACCCTCTACGACAAGATCTTTGACGACCACATCGTCGACCGCCAGGACGACGGCACCTGCCTGCTCTACATCGACCGCCACCTCGTCCACGAGGTGACCAGCCCGCAGGCCTTCGAAGGGCTGCGCATGGCTGGCCGCCAGGTTCGCCATCCGGAGAAGACGCTTGCCGTCGTCGACCACAATGTGCCGACCTCGCCGGACCGCAAGAACGGCATCAAGAACGAGGAAAGCCGCATCCAGGTCGAGGCGCTGGCCAAGAACGCCGCCGATTTCGGCGTGGAGTATTACTCCGAGAACGACAAGCGCCAGGGCATCGTGCATATCGTCGGTCCCGAGCAGGGCTTCACCCTGCCGGGCATGACCATCGTCTGCGGCGACAGCCACACCTCGACGCACGGCGCCTTTGGCGCGCTGGCGCACGGCATCGGTACCTCCGAGGTCGAGCACGTTCTGGCCACCCAGACGCTGATCCAGAAGAAGGCCAAGAACATGCTGGTGCGTGTCGACGGCCAGTTGCCGGAAGGCGTGACCGCCAAGGACATCGTGCTCGCCATCATCGGCGAGATCGGCACTGCCGGCGGCACCGGCTACGTCATCGAGTATGCCGGCGAAGCGATCCGCGCGCTATCGATGGAAGGCCGCATGACGATCTGCAACATGTCGATCGAAGGCGGCGCCCGCGCCGGCCTGATCGCGCCCGACGAAAAGACCTACGCCTACGTCCAGGACAAGCCGCGTGCGCCGAAGGGCAAGGCGTGGGACATGGCACTGGAATACTGGAAGACCCTGCACACCGACGAAGGCGCGCATTTCGATAAGGTCGTGGTGCTCGATGCCGCCAAGCTGCCGCCCATCGTCACCTGGGGCTCGTCGCCCGAGGACGTCGTTGCCGTCACCGGCGTGGTGCCGGATGCAGAGGTGATCGAGGACGAGAACAAGCGCAACTCCAAGAAGCGCGCGCTCGACTATATGGGCCTGTCCGCCGGCACCAAGATCACCGATATCGCCATCGACCGCGTCTTCATCGGCTCGTGCACCAACGGCCGCATCGAGGACCTGCGTGCGGTCGCCAAGGTGGTCGAGGGCAAGAAGGTGGCCTCGACCGTCAATGCCATGATCGTGCCGGGCTCGGGCCTGGTGAAGGAACAGGCGGAAGCCGAGGGCCTGGACAAGATCTTCGTCGCGGCCGGCTTCGACTGGCGCGAGCCGGGTTGCTCGATGTGCCTGGCCATGAACGACGACCGGCTGAAGCCGGGCGAGCGCTGCGCCTCGACCTCGAACCGCAATTTCGAGGGTCGCCAGGGCTTCAAGGGCCGCACCCATCTGGTGTCGCCGGCCATGGCCGCAGCGGCAGCGATCGCCGGCCACTTCGTCGACATCCGCGACTGGAACTAGTTCCGCCGCATCGACGAGCGGTTGAAAATTCGAGGGCGGTGGGGAACTCCTGCCGCCCTTTGCATTTTGTTGAGGATGACTGGAAAGCCTGCCTGCCGCGAGGTCACGTTAACGTCTTTTTCTCGCTGATATGGTTTGGTCGAGCATGGGAGGCGACCTCGGGCGATGAGCGGTGCAGAGTTCATACTCGCGATCAACGTGTTCGTCGCAGGCCTGCTGGCCAGCGCGTTCATGGCGATCGGCATCTATGACCCGAAGCGTGTCTCGGCGCGCTGGTTCGCGCTCTGCTACGGCCTGGGCATCTTCTACATCGGCACCGAATTCTCGATACCGCTGTTTGCCGATACGCGGATCATCGTCGCTGTCAATTTCGCGACCTTCCTTGCGATCGCGCTCCTGATGAATGTCGGCCTGGCCAAGCGCTACGAAGTGGCGCCGCCCGTGCGGTCGATGCTCGCCTTCTTCGTCGCCGCGACCGCCGCCGTCTACGTCACCCAGGGGCTGGACCGCGACTCGCTGCTCAGGATGATGACCTTCCAGACGCCCTACGCCATCGCCCAGGCAATCGGCGCGGCCATCGTGCTCCGGTCACGCACGAAGCTCAGCAATTTCGATCTCGCGCTTGCGGGCGTGTTGTTGGCGAGTGCCGTGCAATTCTTTTCGAAACCCTATCTGGCGCTTGCCGTCGGCGGTTCGGGGTCCGATCCGCATGAGTACCTGCAGAGCACCTACGCGATGGTGTCGCAGGCGCTGGGTACCGTGTTTGCGCTGTCGATCGCGCTGCTGCTGATGGTCATCCTGATGCGCGACATCCTCGCCGACGTGACCCAGAAATCGGAGACCGATGCGCTTTCGGGCCTGCTCAACCGTGGCGGCTTCGAGCGCCAGGCAGCCGCCGCGCTGCGCGACGCCGGACGGCAGGGCCTGCCGGTCACGCTGGTGATCTCCGACATCGACCATTTCAAGTCGATCAACGACAGCTACGGCCACGCCTCGGGAGACCGGGTCATCGAGACCTTCTCGCGCTTCATCCGGGAAGCGAAGGCCGGCCATCACATTGCCGGGCGCATCGGCGGCGAGGAGTTCGCGATCATCCTGCCGGGCACGCACATGGCGGCGGCGCGGCTGTTCGCCGAGGGCGCGCGCAGCGCGTTCTCCGCCCTGCCGATCGACGGCCTGCCACTGAGCCGCCGCTTCACGGCGAGCTTCGGCGTGGCCGAACTCATCGTCGGGGAGAGCATCGACAACCTGATGCGGCGCGCCGACGCCGCGCTCTACGAAGCCAAGAAGGACGGCCGCGACTGCGTGCGGGTGGCGTCGGGGAGCACGCTCGACCTGTCGTTCGATTCGAACGTCGTACAGTTCGGCAGCAAGCCGCCTACGGCCTGACTCCGATTCTTCAGGTCTCTTTGTTTCGGCGCAATTCCGAACGGAAAACCGCGACGCACTTTTCCTGGAATTGCTCTAGCGGCAGCGCAGGCCCGGCTGGGGGATCACGCCCTCCGAGAAGCCGTACATGTAGCTGCGTCCCTTGATCAGCATGGGCGGGCGGTAGCAATTGCTCGCGACCACGCCGTCCTGCCTGTCGAGATAGACGACCCGGGGACCGGTAAAGCCGGAGAAGTTGCGGGCGCTTTGGCCTTCGCCAACCACGATACGCTTGTAGCCGGCGGCGCTCTGGACGACGAGGTTGCCGAAGGAATCGGCGAAGACGCGGTCCTGTTCCCATCCTCCCGCCGAAGCGGGTGAAGAAAGTGCAACCGCCGCGGCGATCGCGAGCGGCATAAGTCCGGTGAAGGCCAGTGCAATGCGCATCGCAAAATCTCCCTGGCTCGCGGCGCGACTTCCGGAATCAAATCTTAACGACTTCTTAACCTTTGTTAAGGGATTCCGGCAATTGGGCCGGCTTCGATTAACAAACATGGTTAATTTTTCATTGCGCAGGGGCGCTGCGCCAGCGGGTGGGGCAAGCAGCGCGAGCGGGGAGGTTCCCGCAACGTGACCCGTTGCCGGGCTGTCCAGGCATTGCTTACCCATGCGGGTAGTGGGCGCCCGGGTTCAATCGATTGAAGGTACAATGCAACTAAATATGTGCGCCAGAACGGTTTTCCGTCTTTGACGCGGTGCAAAAACCGCATTAGAAAGCGCCCAGTCCGACGTCGCAATACGGTGCGACGACGCCGTATTCAAACATAGCCACGCTCGGATGAAGACCGGGGGAGCCATGAGCAAATCACAAGCAACCCAAGCCACTTCGCGAGCGCGCCCTCTGTCGCCGCACCTCTCCATCTATCGCCCGCCGATCACGATGACGACGTCGATCATCCACCGCATCACCGGCGGTGCGCTGTATTTCGGCACGCTGCTGGTCGCCTGGTGGCTGATCGCGGCGGCGACGTCGCAGGAATATTTCGACTTCGTCAGCTGGGTCTATGGCAGCTGGATCGGCCAGATCGTGCTGTTCGGTTACACGTGGGCGCTGATGCAGCATCTGCTCGGCGGTATCCGCCACCTGATCTGGGACACCGGCGCGGGGCTGGAGAAGCATACCGCTTCCAAGCTCGCCTGGGCGACCGTCGTCGGCGGCGTGGTGCTGACGCTGCTGGTGTGGATCGTCGGCTACATGGTGCGGGGAGCGTAAGATGAGCGGCTCGAACAACGACATGCGCACGCCGCTCGGCAAGGTGCGCGGCCTTGGCTCCGCCCGCGAGGGAACCGAGCATTTCTGGCGCCAGCGGGTGACCGCGGTCGCCAATATCCCGCTGATGCTGTTCTTCGTCGGCCTGCTGATCGCGCTGAACGGCGCCGACTATGCCGCCGTGCGGACGACGCTCGCCAACCCGCTGGTGGCGCTGGTGATGGCGCTGGTGCTGATCTCCGGCCTCTACCACATGCGGCTCGGCATGCAGGTCGTCATCGAGGATTACGTGCATGGCGAGGGCAGCAAGCTCGTCCTCATCATGCTGAACACCTTCTTTACCGTGGCAGTCGGCGCGGCTTCGCTGTTCGCCCTGCTCAAGATCGCATTCGGAGGCTGATACGGTGGCCAGCAAGACCAGCGGAGCATCCGCCTACACATTCGTCGACCACAAGTTCGATGTCGTCGTCGTCGGCGCCGGCGGTGCCGGCCTGCGCGCCACGCTCGGCATGGCCGAGCAGGGCCTGCGGACGGCCTGCATCACCAAGGTTTTCCCGACCCGCTCGCACACGGTCGCGGCGCAGGGCGGTATCGCCGCCTCGCTGCAGAACATGGGTCCCGACTCCTGGCAGTGGCACCTCTACGACACCGTCAAGGGCTCGGACTGGCTCGGCGACGTCGATGCGATGGAATACCTCGCACGCGAGGCTCCGGCCGCCGTCTACGAGCTCGAGCACTACGGCGTGCCGTTCTCGCGCACCGAGGAAGGCAAGATCTACCAGCGCCCGTTCGGCGGCCACATGATGAACTACGGTGACGGTCCGCCCGTGCAGCGCACCTGCGCTGCCGCCGACCGCACCGGCCACGCCATCCTGCACACGCTCTACGGCCAGTCGCTGAAGAACAATGCGCAGTTCTTCATCGAGTATTTCGCCCTCGACGTGATCATGGAGCCGGATGGCACCTGCACCGGCGTCGTGGCCTGGAACCTCGATGACGGCACGATCCACCGCTTCTCGGCGAAGATGGTCGTTCTGGCGACCGGCGGCTACGGCCGCGCCTACTTCTCGGCGACGTCGGCGCACACCTGCACCGGCGACGGCGGCGGCATGGCCGTACGCGCCGGCCTCCCGCTGCAGGACATGGAGTTCGTGCAGTTCCACCCGACCGGCATCTACGGTTCGGGCTGCCTGATCACCGAAGGCGCCCGCGGCGAGGGCGGCTATCTGGTCAACTCCGAAGGCGAGCGCTTCATGGAGCGCTATGCACCGTCGGCCAAGGACCTGGCGTCGCGCGACGTGGTTTCGCGCTGCATGACGCTGGAAATCCGCGACGGCCGCGGCGTGGGCAAGAACAAGGATCACATCTTCCTGCATCTCGACCACCTCGATCCGGCGGTCTTGCATGAGCGTCTTCCCGGCATCTCCGAGTCGGCGAAGATCTTCGCCGGCGTCGACGTGACCCGCGAGCCGATCCCGGTGCTGCCGACCGTGCACTACAACATGGGCGGCATCCCGACCAACTATTGGGGCGAGGTGCTGAACCCGACCAAGGACAGCCCGGACCGCGTGTCGCCCGGCCTGATGGCCGTCGGCGAGGCCGGCTGCGCCTCGGTGCACGGCGCCAACCGCCTCGGCTCGAACTCGCTGATCGACCTCGTGGTGTTCGGCCGCGCCGCCGCCATCCGCGCCGGCCAGGTCGTCGACCGCAACGCGCCGATCCCCGCGCCGAACGCGGCCTCGGTCGAGAAGATCATGGACCGCTTCGACCGGCTGCGTCACGCCAATGGCGGCACGCCGACGGCCGAGCTGCGCGAAAAGATGCAGCGCGCCATGCAGGAAGACGCCGCCGTGTTCCGCACGCAGGAGTCGCTCGAGCAGGGCTGCAAGCGCATCTCGCAGATCTGGGGCGAGCTGAAGGACGTCAAGGTCTTCGACCGCTCGATGATCTGGAACTCGGACCTGGTGGAGACGCTGGAACTCGAGAACCTGATGGCCAACGCGATCGCCACCGTCTATGGCGCCGAAGCCCGCAAGGAAAGCCGCGGCGCGCATGCACGAGAAGACTTCTCGGCCCGTGACGACGCCAACTGGCGCGTGCACACACTCGCCAACGTCGCCGAGGACGGCAAGGTGACGCTCAGCTACCGGCCGGTGCACACCGAGCCTCAGCTCAAGGAAGAGGACGGCGGCATCAGCCTCGCCAAGATCGCGCCGAAGGCGCGCGTGTACTGAGCCATGGCGCTGGCCGCGGCAGGATATTCGGCCACCCCGCTTGCGGCCAAGCTCGGCCTCAAGGACGGGCAGAGCGTGGTGTTCGTCGACCTGCCGCAGGAACTCAGCGAACTGGCTTCGTCGAGCGATTTCGCGGCGAAACGGCTGACCGGCTGGTCGGGTCTCGCGGATGCGGGCGAAGGGCATGACCTCGTTCACGCCTTCACCAAGCGCCGCGCCGACCTCGACGGTAACGCCGAGACATTCAAGAAGATGATCGCGCCGGACGGCGCGGTCTGGATCTCCTGGCCCAAGAAGGCATCGAAGATCGCGACCGACGTGACGGAAGACGTCATCCGCGACGTGGTGCTGCCCAAGGGGCTGGTGGACGTAAAGGTCTGTGCCGTGGATGCCGTGTGGAGCGGGCTCAAGCTCGTCATCCGCAAGGAACTCCGCGCCAAGATGTGAGGAACTGATCGTGGTCGAACTAGCACTCCCCAAGAACTCGCAGATCCGCGAAGGCAAGACCTGGCCGAAGCCGCAGGGCGCGACCAACCTGCGCGAATACCGGATCTACCGCTGGTCGCCCGACGATGGCGAGAACCCGAGCATCGACACCTATTTCGTCGACGTCGACGACTGCGGCCCGATGGTGCTCGACCACCTGCTCTACATCAAGAACAAGATCGATCCGACGCTGACGCTGCGCCGCTCCTGCCGCGAAGGTATCTGCGGCTCGTGCGCCATGAACATCGACGGCTCGAACACGCTGGCCTGCACCAAGGGCTGCGACGACATTTCGGGCGCGGTGAAGATCTACCCGCTGCCACACATGCCGGTCGTGAAGGACCTGGTGCCCGACCTCACCAATTTCTACGCCCAGCACCGCTCGATCGAGCCGTGGCTGAAGACGGTGTCGCCGGAGCCGGCGAAGGAGTGGCTGCAGAGCCATGAGGACCGCCAGAAGCTGGACGGCCTCTACGAGTGCATCCTGTGCGCCTGCTGCTCGACCTCGTGCCCGAGCTACTGGTGGAACGGCGACCGCTATCTCGGACCGGCCACGTTGCTGCAGGCCTATCGGTGGCTGATCGATAGCCGCGACGAAGCCAAGGGCGAGCGCCTCGACAATCTCGAGGATCCGTTCCGGCTCTATCGTTGCCACACGATCATGAATTGCGCCCAGACCTGCCCGAAGGGTCTGAACCCGGCCAAGGCGATCGCCGAAATCAAGAAGATGATGGTGGAGCGCCGGGTCTAAGGTGGACACCGACCTTCCCCACCTCGCCCCGGCCGAAGCACGCGTGCTCGGCTGCCTGATCGAGAAGAAGGAACTGACGCCCGACGTCTATCCGATGACGTCGAATGCGCTGGTTGCCGCCGCCAATCAGAAGACGTCGCGCGACCCGGTCATGGCCCTGGAGATGGTCGACATCACCCGGGCACTCGCTTCGTTGCAGGCCAAGGGGCTGGCAAAGCAGCAATTCGCCTCGCGCGTCGAGCGCTACGAACACCAGATGGCGCAGAAGTTCTCGCTGACGCGCAACCAGAGCGCTGTGATCGGCATGCTCCTGCTGCGCGGTCCGCAGACCGTCTACGAATTGCTCGCCCGCACCGAGCGCATGGCGAATTTCGCCGATGCCGACGCCCTGCGCAGCGAACTCGACATGCTGATCGGCCGCCGGCCGGCGCTGGTCAAGGAGATCGGCCGCGCCCCCGGACAGCGCGAGGATCGCTTCGCGCATCTGTTGTCCGGCGATGTCGATGCTGCCGTCGTCACGACAAGTCGGGCACCGAGCGCTGCCTCACCGGTCGTTTCGGAGCTCGAGGAACGTGTCCGAGTTCTGGAAGAGGAAGTAGCGGCGCTCAAGGCGCGGCTCGACGCCGTCGGCGCATAGGCGCAAGTCAGAAAGATTGAAAACGGCCCGGTTGCGAAAGCAGCCGGGCCGTTTTGCATTTGGGATACCGCGCTCCCTTCCTTCTCCCTTTGTGGGAGAAGGGAGAAAGCTGCCTTACTTCCTCGCGGCCTCGACGATCTCGCGGGCCATGGTTTCGGCAACGGCGTCGGTGGTGCGGTCCTCGCGTTCGGCGCGCTCGAAGATCTTGGTCAGCGTGGTCGCGATCTTCTCGACGCGCGGCATCACCGCTTCGACATGGTAGCCGCCCTCGGCCATTTCGGCCGCGACGTTGATGACCCCGCCGGCGTTGATGACGTAATCCGGCGCGTAGAGGATGCCGCGCTCAACCAGGCGCCTGCCGTCTTCGGCCGTCGCCAGCTGGTTGTTGGCAGCACCCGCGACGATGCCGGCCTTGAGCAGCGGAATGGTCTTTGCGGACAGGATGCCGCCGAGTGCGCAGGGGGCGAAGATATCGACATCGGCAGCCACGATGGCGTCGCCTTCGACCACGGTCGCGCCGAACTGCTTGGCCGCGCGGGCGGTGCGGGCGGCGTCGAGGTCGGAGACGGTCAGGACGGCGCCCTGGGCGTGGAACTTGGCGCAGAGCGACCAGCCGACCGAGCCGAGGCCCTGGACGGCGACGCGCACGCCCTTGAGTTCGTCGCTGCCGGTGCGGTGGCGGAGCGCGGATTTGAGGCCGAGGAAGGTGCCCTGCGCGGTGAAAGGCGAGGGATTGCCGCTGCCGCCCTTGGTGGTGCCGGCGACATTGGGAGCGCGCTCGGCGAGGAAGTCGGCGTCGGCGAGCGTCATGCCGACGTCCTCGGCGGTGATGTACTGGCCGACGAGCGTGTTGAGCATCTCCGCATAGGCCTCGAGCATGGCCGGCGTCTTGGCCGTCTTCGCGTCGGCGATGATGACCGCCTTGCCGCCGCCGAGCGGCAGTCCGGCGATGGCCGACTTGAAGGTCATGCCGCGCGACAGGCGCAGCGCGTCGACGACGCCTGCCTCGAAGGTCGCGTGCGGCCAGATGCGGGTGCCGCCCAGCGCCGGGCCGAGCACCGTCGTATGGATGGCGACGATGGCGGTCAGTCCGCGCACGGTGTCGCGGCCGAGCCAGACCTGCTCATGGGCGTCGAAGCCGTCGAACCGGGCTGCGTCCGCGGTGATGTCGGTGATTTCGAGGGTCGTCGCGCCAGCGAGCTTGACGTGGCGCGGTTCGAGGACATTCAGCATGAGGGCTCCTCCCGGTAAGCTGGTCCTCCGTAGCCTAGCGATTTCGGGCGATTTTTGGTTTCGAAGTGGGGGCGCGACACGACCGCGGATTGCGCTTCGGAGCTTTGCCACGCAACAAACGCAAAATCCGCGAGGAGAGTGCTGGCCGGACGCGGGTCTGCCCCCCACGCGCCCGGCCCCGGCGTCGCAATGCCGCTGCCCCGGCATTCCGCATGCCGCCGGTCTCTCCGGCACGGCGCCCGAAGCGCCGGTCCACGAGGCCGACCCGAACAAGGTCAGGACCCCGATTCGCTTTCCTCCCTCCGCCGTCGGTCGTCCGCCGGCTGAGGAAGCTTGCCGCCGAGTGCCATGGGGGCGAGGAAGGCACGCGGGTTGAAGCCTGCCGCGGCAAGCGCCGCAAGCGTCCTGAAGAATTGAAGGCGGTGCATGTCCGATTTCCTCGTCTCGGGGACCGGCCACTTCGAAATTCGGGCGCAACCTAGATTGGGTTCCCTCACGGTTCTTGGACTGTGCGGCCCGACCTTGCGGCCTGAGCGGTACCGGCTTGACCAGTCCAAATGCGAGAATTAAAAGGCGCTTACTCTCGTTATGGTTGCGATGTGTTGAGTGAGTCCATGACAATCGACGACGGAAAATTTCCCACCTTCCGCGTGTTGACGGACGATCTTCCGGTGCAGGACCGGCTCGCCGTGCTGCGCGAGGTCTATGGCCGCACGATCCTCAAGGCGGACCTTGCGCCGGTAGACGACGCGCCCCTGCATATGGACATGAGGATCCGGCTGCTGCCCGGCATCGGCATTGCCACGGGCACTGCGTCACCCATCAGCGTCGCGGTCAGGTCGGAGATGATCGACAACGACGACGTCATCCTGCTGGCCGCGCTGGCGGGCGGAAGCCACATGCAGATCGGCAGCATGGAGGAGAGCATCCATCCGGGCTGCGCGATGTTCGTGCCTGGCGGAAGGGTGGGGGCGAACGTGACGCGCCCCGGCTTTTCCTACGTCAACGTGCGCTTCGAACGGGAGGCGCTGCAGCCCCTGCTCGGGGACATGTCGAGGATGCTCATGCGGCCGCTCGCGGTGCATGACGGGCCGATGCACCTGTTGCTCAGCTATGCGACGGCCCTGCAGAAGCTTGATGGCCCGCTGCCCGGAGAGATGGCGCGCATGGTTGCGACCCATATGCTCGACCTGACGGCCCTGACCCTGGGTGCCGCGCGCGATGCCGAACAGGTTGCCGTGGGGCGAGGCCTTCGGGCGGCGCGTCTTGCCGCGATCAAGGCCGACATCTCCAGGCGCAGCGATCTCAGGGGCATGACCGCGGAGGCGATCGCAACGGCGCACAAATTGTCGCCGCGCTACCTCCGGAAACTGTTCGAGGGGGAGGGGCTGTCGTTCACGGAATTCGCCCTGGGCCAGAAGCTGATGCGCGCGCACAGGATGCTGACCGATCCGGCCGACGCGCGCCTGAGCATTACCGACATCGCCTACGAGGCCGGGTTCAACGATCTTTCCTACTTCAATCGGGCTTTCCGCAGGCGCTTCGACGCCACGCCTTCGGAGGTCCGGGCTGCCGCGGTCGCGGCGTGAGCGGCGGGCCTAGAGGCTTTCCGCCTTTCTTCGAAACGCGGAAAGCCTCTATCTCTTTGTTTTGACGCAATTCTTGACGGAAAACCGCTGCACACTTTTCCTGGAATTGCGCTGCCTGCGCCCGCCACTAGCGTCGGTGTCAGCCGAGTTTCGCGTCGAGCGAGACATTGATCGCGCCAAGTGCCTTGGACACCGGGCAATTCTCCTTGGCCTTGACGGCGAGTTCCTGGAACTTGGCATTGTCGATGCCGGGCACGGTACCCACCAGGGTGAGCGCGCTTTCGGTGATTCCGGTGCCGGGGATGAGGGTGACCACGGCAGTCGCATCGAGCTTGGCGGCAGGAGTGCCGTTTTCGGCCAGGAAGTGCGACAGCTGCATGGCGAAGCAGCCGGCATGGGCGGCGGCGATCAGTTCCTCAGGGTTGGTGCCCGACTTGCCGGTCTCGTCCTCGAAGCGCGCCTTGAACGAATAGGGCTGGCCCTTGATCGCACCGCTCTGGGTGTCGAGCGTTCCGGAGCCTTCCTTCAGATTGCCTTTCCAGACGGCAGTGGCGCTGTGTTTCATGATCTTCTCCATGATTGCTGGCCGTCCGGTTGCGGCGACCGCGAGAGACTATAGCGCCGGCTCGCACGCCTGCCAGCGCCGATCGTCCGGAAAGGCGCAGCGGAGGAGAAAACAGTCTTGCGAAAATGTCGGCTTGTCGCCTCATGCGGCGTCCTTGGAACGCGTGCGGTCCAACCAAGGAGAGTATCACGTGAAGTATCTGTGCCTGGTCTATCTGGAAGAAGGCCTGTTCGGGACGCTGTCGGCCGAACAGAAAGAGAAGCTCGACGCCGACTCGCTGGCCTATGACAGGCTGCTGGAAGCCAAGGGCAAGCTGATCGCGGCCGAAGCGCTACAGTCGGTGACGTCGGCAAGGACCGTCAAGCGGCGGGACGGCAGGCGGCTGGTGACCGATGGACCGTTCGCCGAGACCAAGGAGCAACTGATCGGCTTCATCCTGATCGACGCCGGGGACATGGAAGAGGCGCTGGATCTTGCTTCGCACATTCCCCTTGCCGCCATGGGGCAGGTGGAGGTGCGGCCGATCTACGACATTCCGGGGGCGTAGGGGCGCTTGTCGTCGGGCAGCCCCTCTCGCAGAAAGAGGAGGGGCGCATCGGCTGGATCAGGGACGTTGTAGGCGGGCCGGTCGTGCGTCCTTCGACAGGCTCAGGATGAGGACCGTCGGCGCTGCCAGTGATGAGGCGCTGGCAGGCCAAGGACAGGTAGCCTCCCTGAGAGCCGAGAGCTCGGCGGGTACGGGCAGCGCTGACGGTCCTCATCCTGAGCCTGTCGAAGGACGCACGACCGGCCCGCGCAACCCAGGAGGCCTGTCCTAGATCGCCTCGCCCTTGAGCAGGCGCGGCGTTTCCCCGGTCATGCCGGAGGCCTGGCGGATGAAATACTCCTTGAGGCGCGGGACCCGGTCGACGAGGCCGAGGCCGATGTCGCGAATGGCCCGGACCGGGGCGATGTCGTTGGAGAACAGCCGGTTGAGCACGTCGGTGGTGACCCCCATGCGGACCGTGTCGAAACGGCGCCAGACCTCGTAGCGCTCGAGCACGTCGAGCGCGCCGATGTCCTGGCCGAGGCGATCTGCCTCGACGATGGTCTCGGCCAGCGCTGCCGCGTCCTTGAAGCCGAGGTTGAGGCCCTGGCCGGCGATCGGATGGATGCCGTGGGCGGCGTCGCCGGCGAGCGCGAAGCGCGGCGCAACGAAGGCGCGCGCGAGCGTCAGCCCCAGCGGCCAGGCGCGCGGCTTGTCCTCGACCCTGATCTCGCCGAGCTTGAGGCCGAAGCGCTGCTCGAGTTCGATCTCGAAGACGAACGGGTCGCCCTTGACCAGCTTTTCGGCGTCCTCGGTGCGCTCGTTCCAGACGATGGAGGAGCGATTGACGCCCTCGGCGGTCGGCTTGAGCGGCAGGGTGGCGAAGGGGCCGGCGGGCAGGAAATGCTCCTCGGCGCGACCGTTGTGGGGGCGCTCGTGCGCAACGGTGCAGACGATGCCGGACTGGCCGTACTCCCAGCGCACGGTCTTGATGCCGGCCATGTCGCGGAGCTTGGAGTTGACGCCGTCGGCGGCGACCAGCAGACGCGTGTCGATGCTGACGCCGTCGGCGAGATGGACCTTGGCGGTCGCAGGGCCGGTCTCGAAGGACAGGACCGCGACGCCCTCGATGATGCCGATGCCGAGTTCGGCCGCCCTGCGGCGCAGCGCACCGTTGAGCACCTTGTTCTCGACCATGTGGGCGAAGGCCTCGCCCGGGGCGATCTCGCCGTCGAAGGTCAGGAACACCGGGCGCACCGGGTCTGCGGCCTTCGAGTCGGTGATCACCATGTCGGTGATGGCCTGCGCCTCCGGTTCGATCTCCTCCCAGCAGCCGAGGCGCTCGAGCATGCGGCAGGCGGCGGCGGCGATCGCCGAGGCGCGCCCATCCTTGCGCCAGACCTCCGGCGGGGCTGCGTCGACGATGGCGACATGCAGGCTAGGCCGCGCCTGCTTCAGCGAGACGGCGGTGGCGAGACCGACATAGCCGGCGCCGGCGACCAGCACGTCGAGCTGCGTCGGTTTGCTTTCGTCGGTGGCCATCGCGGCACTCCTTTACATCCGGCTGCCGCCTTGACTTGGCGGGGGCTTCCTGATGGAAACCTCGTGTCTTCCGTCCCGGTAGGGGAAAACATGTCAGCCGCCATACAAGAGCTTCTCAGCATTCTCAATCTCGAGCAGCTTGAACACAATCTGTATCGTGGTCGCAGCCCGCAGGTGAAGTGGCAGAGGGTGTTCGGCGGACAGACCATCGCGCAGGCACTCGTCGCCGCGCAGCGCACCGTCGAGCCTGACCGGCACGTGCATTCGCTGCACGGCTACTTCATGCGGCCGGGGGACATCACCGTGCCGATCGTCTACGAGGTCGACCGCATCCGCGACGGCGGCAGCTTCACCACCCGCCGCGTGGTGGCCGTCCAGCACGGCCACGCGATATTTTCGCTGGAAGCCTCGTTCCAGATCGACGAGCCCGGGCTCGAATACCAGATGCCGATGCCGCTCGACGTGCCGGCGCCCGAGACGCTGAAGTCGCAGCGCGAGCTGCTGCAGGAAGCGAGCCACGTGCCGGACATGATCCGCCTGTTCTGGGCCAAGGAGCGGCCGCTGGAATTGAGGCCGGTCTATGCCGAGCACTATTCGAGCCGGGACAAGCTGCCGCCGCTGCAGAAGGTCTGGATCAGGCTCACCGGGCCGGTGCCGAACGACCGTGCGGTGCGGGCGGCCGTGCTCGCCTATCTCTCCGACATGACGCTGCTGGACACCGCGACCTTCGCCCACGGGCGCGGCATTTTCGATACCGACATCCAGGCCGCCAGCCTCGACCACGCCATGTGGTTCCACCGCGAGCATTCGCTCGACGGATGGCTGCTCTACACCCAGGACAGCCCGTCGACCAGCGGCGCGCGCGGCTTCACCCGCGGCGCCCTCTATGCCCAGGACGGCACACTGATCGCGTCCGTGGCCCAAGAGGGCCTGATACGCCTGCGCACTAAATAGGCAAATTAGAGATTCTGCATATCTTGTAGGCACTCGCATTGCTGCACCTGCGAAGATGTTGGCGTAGGCGACGCGCATTATCATTCCATTTCAGTAAGTTAGCAGGCTCCGGAGCAAACTGGCACGGAGCTTGAATCACCTTTGGCATTCACCGGTGGCTTTCGGGTCCGCCGGCGACGACTGCAATGGCGGGGGACCCGCATCAGCAAAGGGTGAGATTTGATGAAAATCGTGATGGCAATCATCAAGCCTTTCAAGCTCGACGAGGTGCGCGAAGCGCTGACCTCCGTCGGCATCCAAGGCCTGACCGTCACCGAAGTCAAAGGCTACGGGCGTCAGAAGGGGCATACGGAAATCTATCGTGGCGCTGAGTACGCCGTCAGTTTCCTGCCGAAGATCAAGATCGAGGTCGCCGTCAGCACCGACCTTGTCGACAAGGCCGTCGAGGCGATCACCGCCGCGGCAAAGACCGGCCAGATCGGCGACGGCAAGATCTTCGTGTTCGGCATCGAGCAGGCCGTGCGCATCCGCACCGGCGAAACCGACACCGACGCGCTCTGAGCGGCAACCAATCTTCATGGAGACCTCGATGTACATATCTTCCTCATTGAAGTCGGCGGCGCGCACGGCGCTGCTCGGCACACTTGCTCTCGGAGCGCTGGGCACGGTTGCCGCGCTCGCCCAGGAGACCGCCCCTGCGGCGGCCGAAGCCGCTGCGGCGGCACCTGCCGACGTGATGGAAAAGGGCGACGTCGCCTGGATGCTGACCTCGTCGCTGCTGGTGCTGTTCATGGCGCTGCCCGGCCTCGCCCTGTTCTACGGCGGCCTCGTGCGCGCCAAGAACATGCTGTCGGTGCTCATGCAGTGCACGATGATCGTGGCGATGGTGATCGTGATCTGGACGCTGTGGGGCTACTCGATGGCGTTCGGCGATGCGCCGAGCGCCTATTGGGGCGGCCTTGGCAAGGCCTTCCTGGCCGGCGTGACGCCGGAAAGCATGGCGGCGACCTTCACCAAGGGCGTGGTCATCCCCGAGTTCGTCTTCATCTGCTTCCAGATGACGTTCGCCTGCATCACTCCGGCGCTGATCGTCGGCGCATTCGCCGAGCGCATCAAGTTCTCGGCGGTCATGCTGTTCGTGGCGCTGTGGGTGACCTTCGTCTACTTCCCGATCGCCCACATGGTCTGGGACTCGGACGGCCTCATCTACGGCTGGGGCGCGCTCGACTTCGCCGGCGGTACCGTGGTCCACATCAATGCCGGCATCGCCGCGCTGGTGGGCGCCTTCCTGGTCGGCAAGCGCACGGGCTATGGCAAGGACAACATGGCTCCGCACTCGATGACGTTGACCATGGTCGGCGCAGCCATCCTGTGGACCGGCTGGTTCGGCTTCAATGCCGGATCGAACCTCGAAGCCAATGGCGGGGCGGCACTGGCCATGATCAACACCTTCACCGCGACCGCCGGCGCGATCATCTCCTGGACGGTCATCGAAAGCGTGGCCCGCGGCAAGGCTTCGATGCTCGGCGCGGCTTCGGGCATGGTGGCAGGCCTCGTTGCGGTCACCCCCGCCGCCGGCTTCGTCGGTCCGGTCGGCGCCATCGTGCTCGGCGCGATCGCCTCGGCCATCTGCTACTTCTTCGTGGCGGTGGTGAAGATCAAGCTCGGCTACGACGACAGCCTCGACGTCTTCGGCATCCACGGCGTGGGCGGCATTGTCGGCGCCATCGGCACCGGCATCTTCAATGCCAAGGCGCTCGGCGGCATCGGCTATGGCGAAATGAGCGTCGGCGGCCAGGTGTGGACCCAGTTCCTCGCTGTTTGCGTGACCATCGTCTGGTGCGGCATCGGCTCGCTGGTGCTCTACAAGCTGGTCGACCTGATCGTCGGCCTGCGGCCGACGGTCGAAGCCGAACGCCAGGGCCTGGACCTCACCTCGCACGGCGAAGTCGCCTACCACTCGTAACGAACTTCGGCGGCCGCCTGCGCGGCCGCCGTATTTTCGCGATCCCGTCGTGCCCGCCGCAATGCGGTCACGCCTTGAGGCCCGGAGCGATCCGGGCCTCTTTTTTGTGCGGGGAGGATGCGACCTATCTGCCGGACCGGCGCGACGCCCGGTCGGAGCCCTGCCAGCCGCCGAGCATGTCGAGGGCCTCGAGCCCGTCGGGCTGGGAAGGGCTGGGCTGCCGAAGTCTGGGTGACAGGAGCGCGAACGCTGCTCCGAAGACATTTCCGAGGAACCCGGCCCGTCGATCCGTCTCCGCATTCGGAAGCGGCTGCATCTGTATCGTGTCGCCTTGCATCTTGGCGTCCTTTCCAGCGCTGGCCCGGCGGGCAGCTTGCGGTGCGATGCCACGGCGGTTGCCTAGATGTCCGTGCTCTGGCGGAGGCGCCGCGGGCACCGATGCCCGATCATGGCAGCGACAGTCCTGCGGACACGCCTTCATGTAAATGTGGCCGGAGCGGAACGGTTGGAAAGAAGCGGAAGTTCCGGGAAGTTCTTCTCGTCCCTTGCTTTCGAGCCAGAACAATAAAATATGCGAGGCGTGCTGGCAGGGGTGGGGATGGCATGAACATTGATAGAAAGCTGCGACTGACCGCAGCTTTTGTTGGCGCGGGAACGCGCAAGGATTTGGCGGCAGCATTCCGGAAGGTCAATCCGCTTACCGCATTCGACGTCGACCGCGCCGACAAGTGGCTGCAGGGGCGGTCGACTCCGCGCCAGTTCAGCGTCTACGAGGACTGGATCAGGCTGATCGACCTGCCGATGCCAGCCGACTGGATCATCGACTGCGACGTCGATACCTTCATCGAGCAGGTATGCTCTCATCACGGCAAGGAGCGCGCGCAACTCGAACGCCGCGCCGCGGCCTTCGGCAAGCCTTCCGCCCCCGAGGATGATCGGGGTGCGACCATCGCAGGCCGATACGTCTGCTACTCGCACAGCTGGTCGCCCTATTTCCGCGGGCAATTGATCCGCGGCGTGCTTTCGATCGAACAGGAGAACGGCCCGCAGCGGCTGACGGCGACCTATTCGGAACAGCTTCCGACCATGCCGCTCAAGCTCAAGGGGCCGGTGACCGTCTCGCGGCGGTCCGTCAGCATCAGCGTCTCGGGCGGTGCCGAAGACGTGAGCTTGTTCTTCAGCCTGCTGCCGTTCTCACCACCGGGCAGCGTGCTGGGCGGCTACATGATGGGCGGCACGATCCTCGGGCCGGACTCGCAGCCGTCGGTGACGCGCATGGTGCTTGTCCGCATCAAGGACGACAGCACGACCAATCTTGAAAGCGCATATCTCGAACCGGGCGTCACGGTGCCACAGGACCTCGCGCGGTTCGGGTTGAAGCTGCACCAGCCCGACCTCGCCGACGAGCACCTGCAGCGGTTCCTGACGCGCTCCGTCGAGGGCGGTGCAGACCAGGTTTCCCGTGAAGACTTCCAGCGTCTCGTCGAGCTCTTCGACCGGGCGTGGCTCGGCAGGTGAGCTCAGTATCCGTGCCGGCGCGGCAAGCCGCGTCGCCGCACCGGGTGAACGATGGCTTAACCTTAATGCGGCCTTAACCTTCGCCCCGATAGTCTTGTCGTCGAATCTGCCCGCGGCGCGCCGCGCGCGGACAAAGGCAGATATGGACGGGGACAAGGCATGCGTTCTGGGGTTTCCTCACCGCTCGCGCTGACCGAAACGGGGCACGGCATCCAGGCATTCGCGCGACGACAGACCGGCCGCGCGGTGGGGCTCGGCCTCTTCGCCTTCGTCGCCTTCGGGCTCGCCGCGCTGGGAACGTGGAACGTCGCCGACCCGAGCTTCAGCCATGCCACCGACAACCCGGTCACCAACGCCATGGGCTATCCGGGCGCGGTCTTCGCCGACCTTGCGATGCAGTTCTTCGGCCTTGCGTCGGTCGCAGCACTTGTGCCGGCCATGATCTGGGGCGTGCTGTACGCCACGGCCCGCGGCGTCGACCGTCTCCCGAAGCGCGGGCTGGCCTGGTTTGGCTCCGCCGTGCTCGCAGCCGCCATTGCCGGCTGCGTCGGCGCGCCTCCGACCTGGCCGCTGCCCACCGGGCTGGGCGGCGTGTTCGGCGACATGGTGCTCAAGGTCCCCGGAATGTTCATCGGCGGCTATCCGACGGGGCTGGTCGCGACCGTGATCGGCGTGCTTTTGCTCGGGCCGGCGCTCTGGCTCTTCGCATACGGTGCCGGGCTGCTCAATCGCCAGAACGGCTTCGCGGTGATCAACGGCAAGCCGAAGCCGGACATGCGCGAGCAGGACTTCGCCAGCCTCGAGGATGACGACGAGGAGGAAAGCGAGAGCGTGCTGGCGCTCGGGGCGATCACCCACTGGTGGCTGTCGTTCCGCGCCTACATGCGCCGCCGCGCCGCAAAGCGCCAGGAACTGGATGGCTTCGACCTGCCGGTCAGGCGCGGAAATGCCTGGCGCCAGGCGGCCGAGCGCGTCGAGTCGGCCGAGCGTGCCGAGGCGCGTGTCAGCACCTCCGGAAGGGCGCGTGTCGAGCCGGAGTTCTTCGCCCAGATGGTGCACGAGCGCTCGGTGTCGGTCGATCCCGACGACCAGGATGTGTTCGGCGATCGCGACGATGACTTCGACATGCCGCCGGTCTCCGGCGCAGCGCCCGGCCATGTCCAGAATTTCCGTTCGCCTCCAGGCGCAGCAAGGGTGGCGGCGCCAGCCCCCCGCCCCGTCGCGGGGGCCCGTGTGCAGCGCGAGGCGCAGACCTCGCTCATCGGCTCCGACAAGTTCGAGATGCCGTCGCTCCACTTCCTGTCGGAGCCCAAGAACGTGGCGCGCGACGCCAGCTTGTCCAAGGACGCGCTGGAGCAGAACGCGCGCCTGCTCGAAGGCGTGCTCGAGGACTTTGGCGTCAAGGGCGAGATCATCCATGTCCGCCCAGGTCCGGTCGTCACGCTCTACGAGCTGGAGCCGGCGCCCGGCATCAAGTCGAGCCGCGTCATCGGCCTCGCCGACGACATCGCCCGTTCGATGAGTGCGATCGCCGCCCGCGTCGCCGTGGTGCCGGGGCGCAACGCCATCGGCATCGAGCTGCCGAACGCCAAGCGCGAGACCGTCTACCTGCGCGAGATCCTGGCGAGCCGCGACTTCGAGGCGACCAAGGCCAAGCTCGGGCTGGCGCTGGGCAAGAGCATCAATGGCGAAGCCGTGATCGTCGACATCGCCAAGATGCCGCACGTGCTGGTGGCCGGCACCACCGGCTCGGGCAAGTCGGTGGCGATCAACACGATGATCCTGTCGCTGCTCTACCGCATGACGCCGCAGGAATGCCGGCTGATCATGATCGATCCGAAGATGCTGGAACTCTCCGTCTATGACGGCATTCCGCACCTGCTCACCCCCGTCGTCACCGACCCCAAGAAGGCGGTGGTGGCGCTGAAGTGGACGGTGCGGGAGATGGAGGAGCGCTACCGCAAGATGTCCAAGGTCGGCGTGCGCAACATCGACGGCTTCAACGCCCGCGTCGCAGCCGCCGACAAGAAGGGCGAGAAGATCTCGCGCACCGTGCAGACGGGCTTCGACCGCCAGACCGGCGAGGCGATCTACGAGACCGAGGACCTCGATCTCGAGCCGATGCCCTACATCGTCGTGATCATCGACGAAATGGCCGACCTGATGATGGTCGCCGGCAAGGATATCGAGGGCGCGGTGCAGCGCCTGGCACAGATGGCACGTGCCGCTGGTATCCACGTCATCATGGCGACGCAGCGCCCCTCGGTCGACGTCATCACCGGCACGATCAAGGCCAACTTCCCGACCCGCATCTCCTTCCAGGTGACGTCGAAGATCGACAGCCGCACTATCCTCGGCGAACAAGGCGCGGAACAGCTGCTCGGCATGGGCGACATGCTCTACATGGCCGGTGGCGGCCGCATCCAGCGCGTCCACGGCCCCTTCGTCTCGGACGACGAGGTCGAGAAGGTGGTGGCGCACCTCAAGCTGCAGGGCGTTCCGGAATATCTCGACGCGATCACCGAGGACGACGGCGAGGACGAGGACGAGCCCTCGGGCAAGGGTGGCGGCGGCAATGGCGGCGGCGGCAATTTCGACGACTCGGACGACCCCTACGACCAGGCGGTCTCGGTCGTGCTGCGCGACGGCAAGGCCTCGACTAGCTACATCCAGCGCCGGCTCGGCATCGGCTACAACCGCGCGGCCTCGATCATCGAGCGGATGGAGAAGGAGGGCATCGTCGGCCCGGCCAACCACGCCGGAAAGCGCGAGATCCTGGTGCCGACCGACGAAGACAAGATGTGAGGCGGAACCAAGATCACGTTTTCGCGTTCATGGCGTGAAGTCGTGCTGCGTCAAACTTCAGCCCCACTGAATGCCGATAGAACTGCCGACTTGTAACGAGAGAGTAACCGGCATGAACGACGACATATTCGCCCCGACGCGCCGGCGTTTCCTGAGCCTTGCGGCCATGGCGGCGCTGACGGCAACGCCGATGCTTGCCATAGGCTCGCCGGCGGCAGCGCAAGGAGTGGAAGCGGCACAACGGATCGCGGACCACTTCTCCAGCGTGCGATCAATGACCGGTGAATTCGTCCAGTTCGGGCCGCGGGGCGAGCAGACCGGCGGAAAATTCTACCTGCAGCGGCCGGGCAGGATCCGCTTCAACTACGAGGCTCCGTCGAGCTTCAAGGTGATCTCCGACGGCCAGTCGGTGGTGATCCTCAATTCCAAGATGCGGACCTCCGATCTCTATCCGCTGTCGAAGACGCCGCTCAAGCTGCTGCTCGACGACCGCATCGACCTCAGCGGCAGCAAGGTCAGGAGCGTCACCCAGGAAGACGACCTCACCACGATCAAGCTCTCGGACCGGCAGGTGTTCGGCAACGCCACCATCACCATGATGTTCGATCCCAAGACATACGACCTGCGCCAGTGGACGATCACCGACGCGCAGGGCAAGGACACCACCGTGATGGTGTTCAACGTCCGGCAGGGCGTCGCTTTCCCCGCCGACACGTTCAAGATCGACTACAAGCTCAATCGCGAACTCAACACCCGCAAGAAGAGCGACTGACGATTCCATCACAGTCGGCTGTGGATGGCAGCGCCGCCGGCGCTGCATGAAGCCGTGCTGCTTGCAAGAAGCCGCCCGTGCTGGCAGTTTCCGCCGCGACTTTTCATGACGCGCGGGGGCCGGTTGGTTCCGCGCCAGCCCGGATTTTCCAATGCCCTTTTCCATCGCCACCTGGAACATCAACTCCGTGCGCCTGCGCATGCCGCTGGTCGAGCGCCTGCTGCTGGAAAAGGCGCCGGACGTGCTTTGCCTGCAGGAAACCAAGTGCCCGGACGACCAGTTTCCGTCGGCGGCGTTTCGCAAGCTCGGCTACGAGCACATCGCGATCCACGGCCAGAAGGGCTATCACGGCGTCGCCACGGTGGCGCGGCGGCCGATCGAGATCGTCGAGAAGCGCCGCTTCTGCGAGATCGACGACAGCCGCCACCTGTCGGTGCGCTTCAGCGCCGGCGGCAAGCAGGTCACGCTGCACAACTTCTATGTGCCGGCCGGCGGCGACGAGCCCGATCCGGAGATCAACCCCAAGTTCCGCCACAAGCTCGATTTCGTCGCCGAGATGAACGAAGTGCGTGCCGAACAGGACGACGCCTCCGCCTCGGTCCTGGTCGGCGACCTCAACATTGCCCCGCTCGAACACGATGTCTGGTCGCACAAGCAACTGCTCAACGTCGTCAGCCACACGCCGGTCGAGACGGAAAATTTCGAAGCCATGCGCAAGGCCGGCGATTGGGTCGACCTGATGCGGTTCAACGTGCCGGATGAGCAGAAGATCTACACGTGGTGGAGCTACCGCGCCAAGGATTGGGAACTGTCCGACCGCGGCCGCAGGCTGGACCATGTCTGGTCCTCGGCCAACCTCGCGCCTGTTCTCACCGGCATCGAGATTCTTCGCGAGGCGCGCGGCTGGGAACGGCCGTCCGACCATGTGCCGGTGATCGCGCGGTTCAATTTGGACTAAGCGTCAGATTGGCACTGCAGTGCAAGCTTGGGACGGTGTAACGATCTTGCGTCCACTTGGTGAGCACAACGGCATGGATTCCCGACACTCTCCGCTCGTTTCACTCGCTCACGAGGTCGGGAATGACGGGTGTGAGCAGGCGTCTCCGCAAATCTCCAACGTCTGCGATTAGCGGTGACGATCATGAAGTCGTCATTCCCGACCTCGTGAGCGAGCAACGTGAGCGGAGAGTGTCGGGAATCCATGCCGTTGTGCTGGCAAGCAGGAGCGGAGGTAACGCTCCGTCGCTGCAGCAGAATGCGCGCTGCTAGCCCCGGTCCATCGGTACAGCTGCTGCCTACTTCCCGAATTTCGGCGCCAGGCTCTCGATCCGGGCGATCATGTCCTGGAGATCGGCGAGGATGTGCTCGTGCAGGCGCGCGGCCGCGTCGGGATATTCCTCGAGGATGCGGCGAAACACCTTGCGGCTGAGCCGGATGATCTCCGAATCGACCCCTGCGGCCGCACTCGTCAGACGCCTTGTATCGGCGATGAGGGCGAGTTCGCCGAGCATCGCCCCCGGTCCGGCCGAGCCGACGTCGACGCGTTCGCCCTCGACTTCGCGGTAGAGGGCGATACGGCCGCTAATGACGACATAGGCCGAATCGGCCTCGTCGTCCTCGCGATAAAGCTTGCGATCGGCGGGGAGTTGGAGGTTCTCCGCGCCGAAGGCGAGCAAACGCAACTGCTCCTGGGTGAAGCCCTCGAACAGCCTCACGCCGGACAGGATGCGGATGTCGTCATCCAGCGCCATTACGTCCCCGACTTCTCAGACCGGCTTTCCCTCCCTGTCGTTTGCCGGCGGCCCCGCCCGCCGCCAAGAACCGGTCAGGGGACCAGCTTGTATCCGCCGCTTTCTGTCACAAGAATTTCCGCATTGGAAGGATCGCGCTCGATCTTCTGCCGCAGACGATAGACATGCGTCTCCAACGTATGCGTGGTGACGCCGGAATTATAGCCCCACACTTCCTCGAGCAGTACGTCGCGGGTGACCACCTTCTGGTCGGCGCGATACAGATATTTGATGATCGAAGCCTCCTTTTCGGTGAGCCTGACCTTGCCGCCGCGCGCGTCGATGAGAAGCTTCTGGCTCGGCTTGAAGGTGTAGGGTCCGACGGAGAAGGTGGCATCCTCGCTCTGCTCGTGCTGGCGCAGCTGGGCGCGGATGCGGGCGAGCAGCACGGCAAAGCGGAACGGCTTGGTGACGTAGTCGTTGGCCCCGGCTTCCAGACCGAGGATCGTGTCCGAATCAGTGTCGTGCCCGGTGAGCATGATGATGGGGGCCTTGTAGCCGCCCTTGCGCAGGATCTTGACCGCCTCGCGCCCATCCATGTCGGGAAGGCCGACGTCCATGATCAGCAGGTCGACGATGCCGCCACGCGCCACGTTGATGCCCTTGGCGGCGCTCGCTTCCTCGAGGACTTCGAACTCCTCATAGAGCGCCAACTGCTCGACCAGCGTGCTGCGCAGGTCGTCGTCGTCGTCGACGATGAGGATGGTGCGTGAGGTCATGATCAATCCGTTGTTTTAAATCAGAATAATGTTGACCGTGGACTATGGATGCGGAAGCTGATCGCCACAACCGTCCGACGGGGCGATTTGTTCCGCCGAGGGATCATACAAGAAAAATCAAAGGCGCAATTGGGGCGGGGGATTTTTTGCGACGCGGTATTTCCACGATAATCGTCCGGGCAAAGCCGGGCGACGGCACCAAGGGGCTGCTGCAGGCGGGCGGGCAGGTGTTTCCGTGTGCGCTGGGGCGCGGCGGCATCACCGCCAACAAGCGCGAGGGCGACGGCGGCACACCACTGGCTTCGATGCGGCTCCTGTCGGGCTATTTCCGCCGCGACCATTTCCGCGGCGGCGGCACGCGCCTTGCGATGAGACCGATCGACGAGAATCTCGGCTGGTGCGAGGTGCCGGACGACCGCAACTACAACAGGCCCGTGAAGATACCCTATGGCGCCAGCCACGAGCGCATGAAGCGCGACGACAGGCTGTACGACGCCTGCATCGTGCTCGACTGGAACATCAGCCCGCGCCGACGCGGGCGCGGCAGCGCGATCTTCTTTCACCTTACCCGTCCAGGTTTCACGCCGACGCAGGGGTGCGTGGCAGTGACGGCCAGGGTCATGGCGCGGCTGCTGCCGAAGCTTTCGAACCGGACGGTGCTGAAGGTCGTGCGCTAGGCCTTCGTCAAAAAAAAGCGGCCCGAAGATCCTGTGGGATCGTCGGGCCTATGAGGTACTGCCTTCCATCAGCAGTGGGAGATGCGAAAGGGGCGGAAAAGTCAGCGGCGGTTGGGGCGACGCGGCTGCTGCCAGCCGATGTCGAGCAGCCCGAGGCGGCCGAGATCGGCGTCTACCGCGTGGCCGACGTCGCGGCAGGCGATGCCGGTGTCGCGGCGGTAATGCTCGGTCAGGCAGCCGGACGGCTGGGCCGGCAGCCGCAGCGCAGCCTGCATCTGGCGCAGCCAGTCGACGAGCGGCTTGAGCGGGTTCGGCTGCGCGAAAGGTGCCTTGAAGACATCGGTGGACATGGTCGGTTCCGTTCGTCCGGACATCAAATCCGGTTTGACATTGTTTCAACTGGTCCCATGATGGCGGTCGGAAAGACAAAAGAGAAACGAGTAGTTCTTTCTCGATCATCAAATTCGGTTTGAAGATTCCGACGATGCGTTCGATGCCAGGGACACGTGCGCTGAGGACCCTCGAGGCCGCCGGCCGGCACCTCAACTTCACGCGCGCCGCGGACGAGCTGGGGCTGACGCCTGCGGCGGTCAGCCACCAGATCAAGGAAATCGAGGAGCAGCTGGGCGTGGTGCTGTTCACCCGCACCAGCCGAAGCATCAGGCTGACGGAGGCGGGTGCTGCGCTGTGCGACGCCGCGGCGGACGCCATAGACCTCCTCAATCGCGCTGTTTCCCGGGCGCGCAAGCTGACGCGCGGGACGGCGCTGCTGAAGGTGACGCTCGACGCACAGTTCGCCTCTAAATGGCTGATGCGGCGTGTCGACGGCTTCCGCAAGCTGCACCCGGACGTCGAGCTCCGCTTCGACATCAGCTACGACGTGCGCGACTTCGACCTCGACGACGTCGATGTCGCCATTCGCTTCGGCATGGGCAAATATCCGGGCCTGCGCGCCGACCGGCTGTTCGACAACATGATCATCCCCGTGTGCAGCCCGAGGCTTCTGGCATCCGGGCCGCCGCTGCGCATGCCACGCGACCTGTTCAACCACACGCTGGTCCATATCGAGTGGTCGCAGCAGGGCGTGACCTGGCCGAACTGGCGCATGTGGATGGCGGCTGCCGGCGTCGACGACTTCGACGACAGCCGCGCCATCGTCTTCGCCAACTCGTCGGACGCGGTGCAGGCGGCGATCGACGGCAGTGCCGTGGCGCTGGCCGATTTCGCCATGGTCGCCAACGACCTTTCGGAAGGGCGGCTGGTCAGGCCCTTCGACCTTGGCATACGCGTGTCGCGCGAGTACGCCTATTTCCTCGTCTATCCGAAGAATACCGAGGACGATCCGCGGGTCGCGGCGTTCAGGGAGTGGATGCTGGAGGAAGCGGCGAAGACGGAGGTGTGATGAGGCTCAGGCGAAGCGCCATACGGTGGTGCGCTTGACCTCGGCGTCCTCGAGCGCGCGGGTGACCGGCACTTCGTAGGTGGCGAGCTTTTCCAGCCTGTTCTTGGGCAGGTAGGCGCGGCCCGGATCGCCGACCAGCACTTCGGCGCCACGTGCGCGAAGCAGCTCGAACCAAGGCACTAGTCGGTCGGCGAAGGGTTTCTCGTAGAAGACGTCGCCGGCGAGCACCACGTCCCAGCCGTCGTCGCGGCCCACGAGGTCGGAGCCGTCGAAGCCGACCGCAACGCCGTTGGCCGCGGCGTTGAGGCGGATCGCCGCCTCGCAGAACGGGTCGATGTCGGCGCCGGTGATGGAGGCAGCACCCGCCTTCATGGCGGCGATGGCGACCAGGCCGGAGCCCGATGCGAAGTCGAGCACGCGCTTGCCGGACACGGACTCGGGATGATCCAGCACGTAGCGTGCCAGCCCTTGACCGCCGGCCCAGGCGAAAGCCCAGAAGGGCGGCGGCAGGCCGATCTCGGACAGTTGTTCCTCGGTGCGATGCCAGAGGTCGTGCGCCTCGTCGGCGAGACGCAGGCTGATCTCGGGCACGTGCGGCGGCTGCATCAGCGCCGTGTTGGCGAGGATGAAGTTTTCCGCGCTTTCCGGCGTGAGGCGGGTGTCGGAACCTGTGGTCACGGCGCCTTGGCGAGCCCGGCCATGCGGCAGACTTCCTGCCATTCGTCGGGCGTGACCGGCTGCACCGACAGGCGCATCGAGGTGACCAGCGACATCTTTTCCAGCATAGGGTTGGCCTTCACGTCGGCCAGGGTGACTGGCTTCGGGATTTCGCTGTGGTAGCGGATGTCGACGCACTCCCAGCGCGGATCATCGGTCGTGGTGTCGTGGTGGGCGAGCGCGCAGACTTCGGCGATGCCGACCACTTCGAGACCTTCGTTGGAATGGTAGAAGAAGCCGAGGTCGCCGATCTGCATGGCGCGCATGTTGTTGCGGGCGAGGTAGTTGCGCACGCCGTCCCACTGGGTGCCCTTCTTGCCGGCCGCCTTCAGCATCTCCCAGGAGAATTTGAACGGCTCGGACTTGAACAGCCAGTATTTCTTATCGCTCATGACGTCCCCTCTCGACGTGCCGTTCAGGCGCTGGCCGGATTGTTGAAGACCCAGTTCCAGGGACGGATCTGGACGCTCTCGAACAGGCCGGCCTTGGCGTAGGGGTCGGCATCGGCGACAGCCTTGGCCGCCGCTGCGTCGACCGCCTCGATGACAACAAGGCTGCCATCCGGCTTGCCGTCGGCGTCTTGGAAGGGGCCTGCGAATTTCAGCGCGCCCCTGGCGTTGAGGTCGTTCAGGAAGGCGACATGCTCGGGGCGCGTGTCGAGGCGGACCTGGAGGTGGCCCGGCTTGTCCTTGCAGATCAGTGCGAAAAGCATGTTGTCCCTCTCGGAGTGGAAGTTCAGTCGGCTTCGGCGCGCAGCGGCCGCGACATCAGGCCGGCGACGGCCTCGTTGATGGTGATGGCCCTGTCGAGCAGTGCCGCGACCGCCTCGACGATGGGGGCGTCGATGCCGCGCTCGCGGGTCAGGCGGGCGGCGATGTAGGCGGTGGCGACGCCCTCGGCCAGCGGCCGGCCGGAAAGCTCCTCGCCTTTGCCGAGCGCCACGCCATAGGCAAAATTGCGCGACTGCACCGACGAGCAAGTGAGCATGAGGTCGCCCAGGCCGGAGAGGCCCATCAGCGTCTCGGGGCGGGCGCCGAAGGCGGCGCCGATGCGACGCAGTTCGACGAAGCCGCGGGTGACGAGCGCCGCCTGCGCCGAGGCCCCGAGGCCTGCGCCGGTGACGGCGCCAGCGGCGATGGCGAAGACGTTCTTCAGCGCGCCGCCGATCTCGACGCCGATGAGGTCGTCGCTCGAATAGCAGCGCAGGTTCGCGGCGGAGAAGCGCATGGCGAGCGCCGATGCACGGGCTTCGTCGCGGGCCGCGACCACGACGGCGGTGGGCAGGCCGCGCGAGACGTCGGTGGCAAAGCTCGGACCGGAGAGTGCCGCGACCGGGTTCTCCGGCAGGATCTCGCCAGCGATGTCGGAGAGCAACGTACCGGTGTCGCGCTCGATG
The DNA here is from genome assembly GCA_001724355.1 of Mesorhizobium sp. SCN 65-20. Lineage (GTDB taxonomy): Bacteria > Pseudomonadota > Alphaproteobacteria > Rhizobiales > Rhizobiaceae > Aminobacter. Next base: position 54,289 of record MEEF01000002.1, read on the forward strand.
CCCTTGGCGCAAAGCACCAGCGGGACATGTGCCGCGACATGCGGCTTAGCCTGGTTGAGTACGCCGCGGAGCGCCTGTGCCGGGGTGACGACGAGCACGCAGTCCGTACCCACGAGCGCGGCAGTGAGGTCGGTCGTGCCCACGATCCCAGGCTCAAAGGTGATGCCGGGCAGGTAGCGCGGGTTCTGGCCCCCGGCGATCGCCTCGACGCTGTCGGCATCGCGTGCCCAGAGCGTGACGGCATGGCCGGCGCGCAGCATGGCGAGCGCAAGGGCCGTGCCCCACGCGCCGCCGCCGAGAACCGTGACCTTGTATGCGCTCATGCCTTGGCTCCCCGTCTGCCGGAACCGACCACCGGCGCAGACACGCTGTCCAGCGGCCAGCGCGAGCGCGGCACGAAATCGAATGCGTCGGGCTCGGCGAGCCCCGCGCGCAGCCGCTCGATGCCCGCCCAGGCGATCATCGCGGCGTTGTCGGTGCACAGCGCCATGGGCGGTGCGACGAAACTGAAGCCGTTCTTGGAGCACAGCGCCTCGAGGCGGGCGCGGATCTGCCTGTTGGCGGCGACGCCGCCGGCAACAACCACCGCCGGAGCCGAGACATCCGGGAATTCCGTGCGGAAGCGTGACAAAGCGCGCTGGACGCGGTCGCCCAGCGTGTCGGTGACGGCGGCCTGGAACGAGGCGCAAATATCGGCGACGTCCTGGTCGCTCAATGGAGCAACGGCAGTGGCGGCCTGACGCACTGCAGTCTTCAGGCCCGAGAAGGAGAAGTCGGGCTGGGCCGAGCCCTTCATCGGGCGTGGGAAGACGAAGCGCGTGGCGTCGCCTGTGGCCGCTGCCTTCTCGACATTGGGACCGCCCGGATAGGGCAGCGCCAGCATCTTCGCGGTCTTGTCGAAGGCCTCGCCGAGCGCGTCGTCGATGGTGGTGGCCCAGCGCTGGTAGTCGCCGACGCCGCGCACCAGCACGATCTGGGTGTGGCCTCCGGAGACCAGCAGGAGCAGGTAGGGAAAGTCGAGGCCGTCGGTCAGCCGTGCGGTCAGTGCGTGGCCTTCGAGGTGGTTGATGGCAATCAGCGGCTTGCCGGCGGCGGCAGCCACCGCCTTGGCCGTCATCAGCCCGACGATCAGGCCGCCGACGAGTCCGGGGCCGGCTGTCGCGGCGACCGCGTCGATGTCGGCCAGCGACACGCCCGAATCCTCGAGCGCCGCCTCGACGATGCCGTCGAGCGCCTCGACATGGGCGCGGGCTGCGATCTCCGGCACGACGCCGCCGAACGCCGCGTGCTCCTCGATCTGGCTGAGCACCGAACTGGACAGGATGCGCGGCTCCTTGCCCGGTTCGAACGCGACGACGCTGGCCGCGGTTTCGTCGCAGCTCGTCTCGATACCCAGAACGCGGATCAATTGGTCGCTACCCTGCATGATTGCCCGGTGGTAATTTCCTAGATAGGAGGTACGGGACCGCCCCGCCAGCGCGGGGTTATCACGGACCGCGCGCCATGCAAACTAGACCCTTGAGAATCGGAACCCGCGGCAGCCTGCTGGCGCTTGCGCAGGCACGGGAGACGCGTGCCCGGCTGATGGCGGCCCACGGCCTGCCGGAAGAGGCCTTCGAGATCGTGCCGATCACCACCAGCGGCGACCAGATTCAGGATCGGTCCCTGGCGCAGGCCGGCGGCAAGGGGCTGTTCACCAAGGAACTAGAAGAGGCGATCTATGCCGGCGAGGTCGATTTTGCCGTGCATTCGTCCAAGGACATGCCGACGCAACTGCCGGACGGGCTCGAGCTCTCCGCATTCCTGCCGCGCGAGGACGTGCGCGACGCCTTCATCGGCCGCGCCGCGAAGAAGATCATGGACCTGCCCGAGGGGGCGGTGGTCGGTTCGTCGTCGCTGCGGCGGCAGGCGCTGATCCGCCGCATGCGCCCCGACCTCGACGTCGTCATGTTCCGCGGCAACGTGCAGACCAGGTTGCGCAAGCTCGACGAGGGCGTGGCCGAGGGCACCATCCTTGCCCATGCCGGACTGCGCCGGCTCGGCCTGACCGAAGTCATCACCGACCTCATGTCGGAAGACATCTTCCCGCCGGCGCCGGGACAGGGGGCGATCTGCATCGAAAGCCGCATCGGCGACGCTCGCGTGCGGGACATGCTTGCGGCCATCGACCACCGGTCGACCGGACAGGCGCTGGCCTGCGAGCGCGCCTTCCTCGCCGCACTCGACGGCTCGTGCCGCACGCCCATCGCCGGCCACGCGGTAATCGACGGCGATGCGCTGTCCTTCCACGGCCTGATCCTGACGCCCGATGGCACCCAGTGGCACGAGACCGGTGCCGAGGGGCGTGCGGCGGATGCCGCCGAGATCGGCCGCAAGGCAGGCGAAGAGGTGAGGGCGCGGGCCGGCGAGAAGTTCTTCGAGGGTTGGGTCTAGATGGCGCGACGCGTGCTGGTGACGAGGCCGGATCCCGGCGCCACCCGCACAGCGCGGCGCCTCGAAGCGCTCGGCTTCGAGCCAGTACTCCTGCCGCTCTCCGAAACCCGTGCCGTGCCGGTGGCGCGCGACAGCGTTCCGATGAATGCGGTCGCGGTCGCGGTGACCAGCGCCAACGCCCTGCGTCATGCTCCGAGCGGCCTGATCGAGCGGCTGAGCCGGCTGCCGTGCCATGCCGTCGGCACGCGCACGGCCGAATGCGCCCGCAAGGCAGGGTTTGTTTCTGTCAATGAAGGCCCCGGAGACGCCGCGGGCCTTGCCGACCAGATTGCCGGTCAGTTGGGCAGAGCGACGCTCGCCTATCTTTGCGGGCGCGTGCGCATGCCCGATTTCGAGCATCGCCTGGCTTTGGCGCGCATGCGAGTCGTGCCGATCGAGACCTACGACACGGTGGGGCTCGCCCCGAGTTCGACCACGGTCCACCAGCAGCTGGCGGGACAGGCGGTCGACGCCGTGCTGATCTATTCGGCGCGTGCGGCGGCTGCATTCGGCGAGTTGATCGCGGCGCAGGAGGAGGCGGAGCGCCTGGTGGGAGGGGCCACCTGCCTGTGCCTGTCGGGGCGGATCGCCGCAGCGCTTGGCGAAGGCTTCAACGCGCAGGTCGCGCCGGCCCCGAACGAGGACGCCCTGCTGGAGCTGCTCGGCATGCCTGACTGAACCGCTGCCATCACCCGGCCTTTTTTCACGGGACGGTGGGTGTTACTGATTTTCATCTTCGACCCCGCACGGTCGCGGGACCAATGCCAACCAACTCGGAGCCCCAAGCATGGTCAAGACGCCGAAGACGCGCCATTCGAAGTCGCATCGCGAGCCGGTGACGATCGAACTGGAGCCAGGTGCGGTCTCGCGCGTCGAAGAGAGCGAAACCACCGCCGAAGGGGCTGCCGAAAGTGTCGAGACCGTCGCCGCCGCGGCCGGCGACGAGGCGGTCGCCGCCGCAGAATCTGCGCCTCAGGCGGAAGCCGACCGGCCCGCTGCGAAGGCCGACGACGGCTACGCTTCCTACGACTACAGCTTCGATGACGACAAGCCGAAGGCGAGCGAGCCCGAGCGGGAGGCAGCAGCCGCACGCGAAGCGCCGATGCCGGTCGCGCCGGCACAGCGTGGCGGCGTGTCGAACGTCGTGGCAGGGCTGGCGGGCGGCCTCGTCGCACTCCTGGCGGCAGGCGGGCTGCAGTTCGCCGGCGTCCTCGGGGCGCCGGGGGGCTCGGACGGCGGAACCGAACAGTTGCAGGCCGAGATCGCCTCGCTGAGATCGCAGGTCGCCGATCTCGGCGGACCGGACGCCGGCATAGACCTCGGCGGGCGTGTCGATGCGCTGACCGCGGCCGTCGAACAGGTCAAGGCCGAAGTCGAGGCAGTCAAGTCCTCGGCCGGGCAGGGCGGTTCGGGCGAGGCCCTTGCCGGGCTCGACCAGCGCATCAAGGCGATGGAGAACTCGGTGGCGCAGCTCAGCCAGGGCGGTGCCTCGTCCGAGCTTACGGCGCTCAGTGATCGGCTCGCGACTATCGAATCGGCGGTCAAGGCAGCCGACGACGCGGCTACCGGCGACGACGGCAAGCTCGCAGCCCTGGAACAGTCGGTCTCCTCGCTCAATTCCAAGGTCGAGGCGCAGGCTTCGCAGCCGAAGATCGCGCTCGCCATTGCCGCCTCCGCACTCAAGGCGGCAGTGGAGCGCGGCGGCGCATTCACTGCCGAACTCGAGACGTTCGCCGCGATTTCGCCTGACGCGCCAGAACTCGCGGCGCTGAGGTCGCACGCCGAGAAGGGCGTGGCGACGCGCGCCGACATCGTAGCCGAGACCGACGAGGCCGCGGATGCGATGATCGCGGCGGCCAAGCCGGTCAATCCGGACGCCGGTATCGTCGAGCGGCTGGTTTCCAGCGCCGAATCGCTGGTGAAGGTGCGCCCGATCGGCCAGGTCGAAGGCACGGGCGTTCCCGAAACCGTGGCGCGCATGGAAGTAGCAGTCAACCAGGGTGACTTTGCCAAGGCACTGGCCGAATACGACACGCTGCCCGAGGCAGCGAAGGCCGCTGGTGCGGCGTTTGCCGCAAAGCTCAAGGCGCGCCAGGACGTCGAGACGCTGGTCGACCAGATCGTAGCCGGCGCGATGAAGGCGTGAGGCGAGGGGACACCAGATGATCCGCATCCTGTTCTACCTCGCCGTCGTCTTCGCCCTCGGGCTGGGCTTTGCCTGGCTGGCGGACCGGCCCGGCGACATGGTCATCACCTTCAGCGGCTACCAGTATAGGGTCACCCTGATGGTCGCGGCCGTCGCGGTCACGGCGATCGTTGCGGCCGTCATGCTGTTGTGGTGGCTCACCAAATCAGTCTGGAACAGCCCCTTTGCGATAGCCCGCCATTTCCGTGCGCGGCGGCGCGACCGAGGCTACCAGGCGCTGTCGACCGGCATGATCGCTGCCGGCGCCGGCGATGCCGCGCTGGCGCGCAAGAAGAACAAGGAAGCCGCCAAGCTGATCCGCTCCGACCAGGAGCCGCTGATCCATCTCCTGGAGGCGCAGGCTTCGCTGCTCGAAGGCGACCACGACGCGGCCCGGCAGAAGTTCGAGACGATGCTCGATGATCCCGAGATGCGGCTGCTCGGCCTGCGCGGGCTCTATCTCGAAGCCGAACGGCTGGGCGACCGGGCCGCGGCCCGCCACTATGCGGGGCGTGCGGCCGGGCTTGCGCCGCAGCTCGCCTGGGCAGCTGATGCCACGCTCGAGGAAAAGGCGGAGCGCGGCGACTGGGACGGCGCCCTGGCGCTGGTCGACGCGCAGAAGTCGGCGCGGCAGGTCGAACGCCACGTGGCCAACGAGCGCCGGTCGGTGCTTTTGACCGCAAAGGCGATTTCGCTGTTCGACAGCGACTTCAACGCGGCGCGCACGGCGGCGCTCGAAGCCAACAGGCTGCGGCCGGAATTCGGCCCAGCGGCGGTGGCCGCGGCCAGGGCGCTGTTCCGCCAGAACGACGTGCGCAAGGGCTCGAAGGTGCTGGAGGCGGCCTGGAGGGCCGAGCCGCTGCCGGAGATCGCCTCACTCTACGTCCATGCACGGCCGGGAGATGCCGTGCTCGACCGGCTGGCGCGGGCAAAGAAGCTCCAGTCGCTCAGGCAGAATCATCCCGAATCCTCGCTTGCCGTGGCTCGTGCCGCGCTCGACGCCCAGGACTACGGGCTTGCCCGGTCCGAGGCCGAGGCGGCGGCGCGGATGCAGCCGCGCGAGGGCGCCTACCTGCTGCTCGCGGACATCGAGGAAGCCGACACCGGCAACCAGGGCAAGGTGCGGCAGTGGCTTTCCAGGGCCGTGCGTGCCTCGCGCGACCCGGCCTGGGTGGCCGACGGCGTCGTTTCGGAACGCTGGGCGCCGTTCTCGCCCGTCACCGGCCGCCTGGACGCCTTCGAATGGAAGGCGCCGGAAGAGCGGCTGGGTCATCTCATTGAACAGGGCGACGAGGAAGAAGCCGAGGACCGGATCGCCATCCCGACGATGAGGGCGGCGCAGTCGCCCGGCGACGATCTCGTCGAGGTGGTGGTCGAGAGCGAGGATAGACCCGAAAAGCCAGTTGAGGCCGCGAAGATCGACGAGGCTGCCTCGGCAGCGGACGGCGGGGCAGACAAGACCTCCGAGGAAGAAAAGGATGCGCCAATTCGGCTGCCCGACGATCCTGGCGTGGACCCCGACGAGGAACGGGAGAACGCCCAGCGTCGCTTCAGGTTGTTTTGACTGCCGGCAGTGCCTAAATCGGGACTTTATCCAGGGCGGCGGGCATTCCAGCGATTGCCGCCGCTCTGCCTGCTTTTCTTAGTCGCATTTGTGCGACGCCAGACGTCTGCGTCTGGCTGCAAAATGCTCTAGACGGGAACCGCCGATGTTCGAACGCATGATCTCATTCCTGAAGGACCTGCCCGGGGTGACCGGCAGGCCGATGCGCGAGGACGACCCGCGCGTGGCGGCGGCGGCGCTGCTGTACCACGTGATGGACGCCGACGGCGACCGGCAGGACGTCGAGTGGGAAAGGCTCAAGCAGCTTCTGGCGACCAGCTACGGCATTTCCGGACAGGAACTCGACCGGCTGGTCAAGGCCGGCGAGCAGGCCGACAACGAGGCGATCGACCTCTATGCCTTCACCAGCGTGCTCAAGCGCAGTCTCGACGAAGATGCCCGCAAGGACTTCATCGGCATGATGTGGGAGGTCGTCTACGCAGACGGCCAGGTGCACGAGATGGAGGACAACGTCATCTGGCGCGTCGCCGAACTGATCGGCGTCGAAAGCCGCGACCGCATCGAGGCCAAGCGGGCCGCGGCGCGACAAGCCTCGCAACCGTCGGGAAGCAACACGGACGAGTAAGCGGCACATGCGCAACGCGTCGAGGCCGAGAATTCTGGTCGTGCTGCATCAGGAGCTTTCCAGCCCGGGCCGCGTCGGGCATGTGCTGATCGAGAACGGCTTCGACCTAGACATCCGTCGGCCGCCGCTCGGAGATCCGCTGCCCCCGACGCTTGCCGAACATGCCGGCGCCGTCATCTTCGGCGGCCCGATGAGCGCCAACGACCAGGACGAATTCGTTCGCCGCGAGACCGACTGGCTCTCCGTGCCGCTCAAGGAAAACCGGCCGTTCCTCGGCATCTGCCTCGGTGCCCAGATGCTGGTCAATCATCTCGGCGGGAAGGTGGAAGGTCATGGCGACGGCCTGGTCGAGATCGGCTGGTATCCGATCAAGGCGACCGAGGAAGGCCGCAAGCTGCTGCACTGGCCCGAGATGGTCTACCAGTTCCACCGCGAGGGCTTTTCCCTGCCCAGCGACGCTGTCCTCCTGGCCTCATCCGAGACGTATTCGAATCAGGCATTCCGCTACGGCCAGAATGCGTGGGGCATACAGTTCCATGCCGAACTCACCCGCATGATGATGCAGCGCTGGGTGGTGCGGGGGGCCGAGCGTTTTGTCCTGCCGGGCGCGCAACCCGGCCGCGACCATCTCGGCGGCCGGCTGATCTGGGACATGCATCTCAAGCGCTGGCTCGACCAGTTCCTGATCATGATCTTCGGCAAGCCGCGCTGAACCCGGAGGCTTGCTACATGCGGCGCTCCAGCCGCTTCACCCTGCGCAACTCGGGAAACGCCCACGCCCAGATGCCGGCCACAGCCACGGCCCCCACGCCGCCGAAAACCACGGCGGGAACAGTGCCGATGAGCGCTGCCATGGTGCCGGCGCGGAATTCACCGAGTTCGTTCGATGCACCGACAAACACGCCGTTGACGGCATTGACGCGGCCGCGCACCCGGTCGGGCGTCCAGAGCTGGATCAGGGTTTCGCGGATATAGACGCTGACCATGTCGGTTGCGCCAAGCAGCGCGAGCGCCGCGATCGACAGCCACGGCACGGTCGATATGCCGAACACGGCGGTGCACAGGCCAAACAGGGCGACGAAGACGAACATCACCAGGCCCGCGTGGTCGCGGATCGGATGGCCGGCGAGCCAGACGGCGACGACGATCGCGCCGATGCCCGGCGCTGCGCGCAGCAGGCCGAGGCCCCACGGACCGAGCTCGAGGATGTCGCGGGCGTAGACCGGCAGGAGCGCCACCGCGCCGGAAAGCAGGACGGCGAAAAGGTCGAGCGAGATCGCTCCGAGCACCACCTTCTCGCTCCAGATGTAGCGGAAGCCGGCAAACAGCGTCTCGACACTAGGCTTTTCGGTCTCGCTGCGCTGCTCCGGCTTCGGGATGGAGAAGACCAGGATCGCCGAGGCGAGCATCAGCGCGGTTGCGACGCCATAGGCCAGCTCCGCCGACAGGCCGTAGAGCAGGCCGCCCGCAACCGGTCCCACGATGGTTGCTGTCTGCCAGGCGGAAGAATTCCACGCCACGGCATTGGCGAAATCCTCGGCGGGCACGAGATTGGCCACCAGTGAGGCAGAGGCCGGGCCGAAGAAGGCCCGCGCGATGCCGAAGACCGCAAGCACCATGAAGATCGGCATCGGGCTGGCCAGGCCGTGGAAGGTGAGCGCCAGGAGTGCAGCCGCGCAAGCCGCTTCCATCAAGGCGGCCAAGCCCATGATGAGCCTGCGTCCGAAGCGGTCAGCCACGGCGCCGGTCACGAGGACGAGCAGCAGGGCCGGCGCGAACTGGATGACGCCGACGAGACCCAAATCGAAGGGATCGCGGGTGAGGTCGTAGATTTGCCAGCCGACACCGACCGAAACGATCTGCGTCGAGAAGGTCGCCAGGAATCGCGCAGCCCAGAAGCGCAGGAAGGCGCTGTGGCTGAAGGCGGCGAAGCGCCGGTCGGGCGCGCTGGCGGGATCTGCGGTCATGGTTCTGGTCTGCAGCTGTCACGGCGCCGGGCACGTTCCGGCGCCCCTGCGTTTACCGCAGTTTCTGTTGCGCCGGGCACATTTCTGCGTCTGGAACAAAGCTTTGGCGCGCCATGGACGGAAGAATGCCGAGGCGGCCAAGTGCTGCACATCCAGGCCGCGCCGCCGGTCCTCGCAAGTGCTGCTACTTCACGAAGATCGTTACCGCTCCGTCGGGCGCGATGCTGGCAGCGACGACGTCTGAGGTATCGATCGATTCCTGATCGATCTTCGCCTTCAGGGCGCTGTTGGCCATGATCGCGGCCTGCAGGCCGGTAATGTCGGCCTGGTTGTCGGCGACGGCCTTTTCGAGCGCAGGCAGGTTCTCCGCTCCGGCAAGGTCGGAGACATTGACGATGTCGATCCTGTTGACCGTGGTGAGTGCCTGGATGGCCGTCGCGTTGCTGTTGGTCGCCTGGATCGAGGACATGACCGTTTCGAGGTCGGCCTTTGCGCCCGTGCTCGCTGTCGTGCCGGTGTCGAGCTGCGCAGGTTGCTTGGCTGCGTCCTCGGCGAATGCCGGCGCTGCGAGTGCGGCGAGCAACGATGCGATGACAAGAGCGTGTTTCATCCCGGGTGATCCCTTTCGGTTTGAGTTGCCGCCCTCCATGCCCCGTTAACCGACAGCCACGGCCTGGGTTCCGGTCGAACTGACGCTGCCAGGAAAAACGCTTGTCCGCATGTTACCTGCCCGCGATGCCTGAGCCCTTGAAACAAGAGGGATGGTGCGTGCGGTGCGGCCGAAAGTATGTTGCATTGCAACAGAGTTTGAATTGTCGCTCCGGAGCCGGTGACCGATGTTGCCGGCATGCACAACGCCGAAGATGTGACCAAATCTGCTTCGACGTCCTTCCGTCCCGACATCGAAGGCCTGCGCGCCATCGCGGTGGGCGGGGTGATCGCCTTTCACTTCGGCATGTCGGATCTGCCGGGCGGTTTCATCGGCGTCGATATCTTCTTTGTGATTTCAGGCTTCCTGATCACCAGGCACCTGATGCAGGAGATGGGCCGGAGCGGAACGGTCGACCTCTGGCGATTCTACGGGCGCCGCGCGCGTCGGCTGTTGCCGGCGTCGCTGCTGGTGATCCTCGCCACCTTGCTGGCCGGCTATTTCATCCTCGCGCCGTCGGAGCAGCAGCTCTATGCCAAGGGGGCGCTGTTCGCCTCGAGCTACGTCATAAATCTGTGGCTGCTCAGGTGGTCGTTCGACTATTTCGCAGCCGATACGGCGAGCAATCCCTTCCTGCATTTCTGGTCGCTTTCGGTCGAGGAGCAGTTCTACCTGCTCTGGCCGGCCTTGTTGCTTTTGGTCGCGCGCTTGCGTCCCGGCCCGCGCGGAGTGGCGATTTTCCTCGCCGTGATCGCCGCCGTGTCCTTCGCCGCCAGCGCTTGGATGACGGCCGTTTCGCAGCCATGGGCCTTCTACTTCTCGCCATTGCGGGCATGGGAATTTGCCGTCGGCGGGCTTGCTTCGCTGGCCTTGGCCGAGCGCTGGGCGGCCAGCTTCCGGCTCGCCCCGGGCATGGGCTGGGCGGGGCTGGCATTGATTGGCGTGGCCTATCTGACGGTCTCCGAGACGGACCCGTTCCCCGGGGTGATCGCGCTTCTGCCGGTCGCCGGGACCGCGATGCTGCTGCTTTCGGGGGCTCGCCGCAGCGCGGTTGCACCGGCCGCCCTGCTTTCGCTTTCGCCGTTCCAATGGGTCGGCAAGCTGTCCTATTCGCTCTATCTCTGGCACTGGCCGGTCATCGTGTTCGCCACGATCCTGGTTCCGGACCTTTCGCTGGCTGGCCGGCTCGCCTGCCTCGCCGCGACGTTCGGGCTGTCATTGCTCAGCTACCACCTCGTCGAAAACCCGGTCCGCCTGAATGGCTGGCTCACGGCACAGTCCGTCCGGTCGCTCGGGCTTGCAGCACTGCTCACATCGCTTGGCGTGACGCTGTCCTACGGAACCTCGAAACTCGCCGCACGGCAGATCGATCCGGACCAGCGTGTCATCGTCCAGAGCGCGGCGCGCAGTTCGTCGGCTCGCGAACTCGATTCCGACTGCGTGCTGGACCGGGAGGAGGTGGCTCCGCGCCCTTGCGTGCTCGGTGCGACCGGGGCCGACCGGACGATCGTCCTGTTCGGCGATTCGCACGCCGACCATTGGTCGACGCCTTTGGCTCAAATCGCCAGGGAGCGCGGCTGGAAACTCGTCACCTACATGAAATCATCCTGTCCGGCGGCGCGCGTCGAGACGTGGAACGCGGTGATGGCCAAGGCATATGACGAGTGCGACAGCTGGAGACAGCAGGCCCTAAGCGAGATTGCCGCGCTGAAGCCGGAGCTCGTCGTGGTGTCGCAGTATTCCTACAGCTATGTCGAGAACCGGGTGAACGACACCCTCGAGCATCTCGTCGGCCGCCGCATCTGGGCGGATGGGTTGCGGTCGTCGGTCGAGGCGCTGCGCAGGACAGGCGCCGAGGTGGTGCTGCTCAGGGACGTGCCGGTGCACAAGGCCTATCTCGACAAATGCGTCGCCCGGGCACTGTGGCAGGACCGCAGCCCATCGGTCTGCGACACGCCGCGGGCAGAGGCAGTCGATGAGCAGGTCTTCGAGACGGAGCAGGCGGCAGTCGCCGGCATGCCAGGGGTTCGCTACGCCGACCTCACCGACCTGTTCTGCGACGCCACGAACTGTCCGGCGATGATCGGCGGCAAGCTGACGTTCCGGGACCGCCATCACATCGCGACGCCCTATGCGGCGACGCTGGCCGCACCGCTGCAACGCGCGATCTTCGGCGACCAGGTCGCGGCGCGGTGAGCAAGGGCGGCTAGATCTGGATGCCGGTCGTCGACAGGCCGCGCGTGATGGAGCCGGACGTCGGCAGAAGGGGAATCAGGCAGGCCTGCAGCGCGTGGTAGATGTCCGGCTTGCCATAGAACGGTCCGGCATTCGGCTTCAGGCCGTCATCCAGTTGGGCGTGCCAGCCGCCGTGGCGACGGTCGATGAAGCGGGCCGCCGAGAAATTCCAGATGCGGCGGTACCAGTCCTCGTAGATTTCGCTACCGTCGATGGCGTTGAGGAAGGCCGAGGCGCCGATGGCCTCGCAGCAGGGCCACCAGTAGCGGTCGCGGATGCGGGCCGAGCCGTCCCATTCGAGCGTGTAGTAGAAGCCGCCCTTGGCCTTGTCCCAGCCGTCCGCCGCGGCCTGGCCGAACAGATTCCTGGCGGCATCGGGCAGCCAGTCGCGCTTGCGGCCGCCCAGTTCCCAAAGCTGCAAGAGCAGCCTGGCCCACTCGAGCGAGTGGCCGGGCGTGGTGCCGTAGGGCCGGAACATCGGATCGCCGGAATAGTCCTTGTCGAGCTTCCAGTCGGCGGTGAAATGCTCCGGCAGGCGCCACCCCGCGGCGGCAGAGTGGCGACGGATGATGAGGTCCGCGATGCGCTCGGCCATGCCCAGATAGGTTGAATCGCCGGTTGCCTCGAAGGCGGCCATGAGCGCCTCGGTCAGATGCATGTTGGAATTCTGGCCGCGATAGCCGTCGAAGGATCTCCAGTCGCGGGTGAACTCCTCGGCGACCGCGCCGTGCTTTTCTTCCCAGAACCTCTCCGACAATACGGTCGAGATGTCGGTCAGCAGCCGGTCGGCGTCGGGATGTCCGGCGACCTTGGCGCTCGATGCGGCAAGCAGCACGAAGGCATGGCCGTAGGCCTGCTTGGTGTCGTTCGTCGGGCCCTCGTAACCCACGCCCCAGAAATAGCCTCCGTTGGCCTGGTCGCGATGGCCGCTCCAGAGGAAGTCCATGCCGTGATCGACGAGCGCGTCAGCGCCCGGGCGGCCCATAAGGTGGGCGATGGCGAAGCAATGGACCATGCGCGTGGTGACGTGGATCTGCCGGCCGGCATGCTTGCCGGGCACCGCGCCCGGGGCGAGCGGCCGGCCGTGGTCGTCCAACTCGTAGAAGCCGCCAAGAGGGTTGATGCTCTCGCGCTCGAAGAAGGCGAACAAGGCCTCCGCCTGCTGGAGCAGCCAAAGGCGATGGCTCTTCAGCGTGGTCCACCGGGCCGAGCCGGTACTGAGTTCCAATGAGGTCACGACATCCTCCCTGCTCGGCACCGCAATGCCCTGGCTGACAATGGAACTATTACGTTCCCGGCCGCCCGCTCAACAGGAAAACGCTCATGGGGTGCGTTTGTGCTGCCTGTTGCGGGCACGCAGCCGATCGGCGGTTTCCCTATGACACAGGCCAGCGAACCATGTTGTCCAAGGTCGCAGCGGGCAAGAAACTCCACCTTCGGAGGCGCCGAGGGCAATCCGTCGCCACCGAAGCAGCCGAAAGCGGTAGCAGGAGGGTACCGCGATATCCCTTTGCGCCGGTTCTTATGTTGCGGCGCGACGGCTATCGTTCCGGCGCAACACCCTCTCGGAGCGCGAAATCAGGCGTCTCCGGACGAAGCATTTTGCGACTGCGGTAGTCATTCGAACTCCAGGCGTGCGCAATGAGGGCAGTTTCCGCATACGGAGCCCTTGGGCTGGTGGCTTTGGCTGCCAGTATGCTCTGCATGTACATTTGGCGCAGCAATTCTGTGCCCCGCCTCGGCGTAAGGGGGGTATGGGGCACGGTTACCGCCTTGCCCGCCCTGTGCATGCGCGGAGCGACGGATTTCATGCGGCCGACGTCCAGCCGGCTTGGAAATGAGTATGAGCTGACCGCAAGGCAGCTAGCCGCCTCGAGTGACAGGCTGTTCTGGAACAACATCCAGGTCCTGCGTCTGATCGCGGCCTACGGCATCGTCTACGTCCACCTCGAGCTTATATTCGCCGCGCTCGACTTCGGGACGGGCGTGGTCGAGATCCTGCGCTTCGGGACGGATCTGTTTCTCGTGGTGTCCGGGTTCCTCGCGGCACACGTGCTGGCGCAGTCAGGCAAGACGGCGGGCGTCTTTCTCCGCGACCGGGCGATCCGCATCCTGCCGCTTTACTGGCTGTTCACGCTGCTCGCCTTCTTCACCAAGAACGTGGCCACGAGCTATGGTGCGCCGACCATGCGCGAGCTGGGAATGTCGCTGGTGTTCATTCCCTACGGCCCGTATCCAATCCTGCACCCCACCTGGTCCCTCGTCGTCATCGTCGAGTTCAGCCTGATCATCGCCGCCTTCCAGACTGTAAGCGCCAGGCACGGCGTGTATCTGGCTTCGATCTTCGTGGTGCTTCTGGTGTTTTTCGGACAGGCTTTCCCTTCCGACAATCCCGCCTTCGTCGCCTACACCAACCCGATCCTGATCGATTTCGCCTTCGGTGTGCTCATCTACAAGCTGATCTCGGTTCGTGCGGCCGCACTGTTGCCGGGGCGACAGGGCCTCGCCGTCGGGGCTGTGATCATCGTGGTGAGCGCCGCAGCCGTGCTGGCACGGCCCTTCCTGTGGCCGGACGTGCCGCGGCTCGCGGCACTGGGCGTGCCGGCATCGGGACTTCTGCTGGGCACCATCTTCCTCGAGAAGGCCGGTTATCTGGTGCGGTCGGTGCCGGTGAATTTCGTCGCGAGATCGACCTATGCGATCTATCTGTGCCATCAGTTCGTCAACGGCGCGTCCGAAAAGGTCGTCGCCCTTCAGCCCTCTTCGCGAGGCCTTCCGATCCTCGCCCTGGTCGTGATCCCGTTCATCGTCACGGTGGTTGCCGTGTTGGTCTTCGCCTATGTCGAGGCGCCGATGACGCGGTTCCTGAAGGAGCGGATCAGCTGATCGCCGCCTGGCGTCCGTAACCTGTTGCGATGATTTTGACCTGCAGGCGTCAACCCCAGCGAAGCGGCGCGCCGCGAGTAAGGTTGCTGCAAGTTCCGATCGTTAGCCGGTAGCAATTTGGATCATAGCGCGCTACTTCCGGGGTGAAGTCGACGCGGTGGGGAGGCGCGCTTGGGAGATCAGGCAGATTGGTCGAGATGACCGGCTCGGGACGGGTCCAATCAACAAAGCGATCGGACAGGGGCCGCACCGAGGGCCATCGCTTTACGTGAAATACAATTCGAATTCACTCAGAGATTTTTAAGAGCTTTCTTGCTTGCGGCAGGGCCGGACTCGGTCTTGTTGAGGGCTGGGCCAGGTCGCATCAGGCGACGAATAATCACTTGGCCCTCGCATTGCCGCTGGCTACGTTCCATTCGTGCTTGTTGCAAAGGAGGTTGTATGCCCGCACGCTATCTGTCCCCGGCCTTTAGCGATCAGGATGTGTCTGCGCTGAGGATCGCGACGTTGGTCGGCGTGGAGGCCGAGATCTACAACGACATATGGAGTGCGGTGTTCGGCGAGTCACTGCACCCGGGCGTCAAGCTTGAAGAAATCGCGCTGAGCGAAATCTACGGGGTCAGCCGCACCGTCATCCGCAAGGTGCTGGTGATCATGGAGCAGGAAGGCGTCGTTTCGCTGCCGCACAATCGCGGTGCCTATGTCGCCCTGCCGTCGCCTCGCGACGCCCTCGAGCTGTGTGAAGCGGTGGCTGCGACCTATACCTATATCGTCGGCAAACTCGCCGACCAGCCGCAGAACATCACGCCGGCGCAACGCGAGAAGCTGGCGCTGCACGTCGCGGCCGAAAGAGAAGTGGCCGAGCTTCACACGATCCGGCGCCTGCACATGGAGCATGCCACTCTGTTGGCGCTGATCTACGGCAACCTCGTTCTTGCCGCGCAGATCGAACGCGCGACGTCGAGGCTGGCGCTTGCCTTGGCGGCCTACCAGGGGGTGACGGGAAACGTCTCCAGCGTGGAATACACCGTGGCCCTTCACCGCTTGATCTTCGAGGGCAGGAAGGAAGAGGCCGTCCAGATGATCAGTGCCGGCATGGAGAGGGCACGCAAGTCCATGCGCTTCGGTCCGCCTGACGGCAGCGTCAATCTCAAGGCTATTCTCGGCAAGGGCTGACCACCGCCGACCATTTTCAACGCGCCCAGACATCTGGCGGCGCACCATTGATACCACGGAGCGGCTCACGCCGAGCTTTGGAGGCTGCGTCGTGGGCGTAGCGTAAGTAGCCTGGTCCATCCTCTTCGACCTCCCGGTCGGATCCGCCACGGCCGCTGCCGACCTCATCTCAACTCGGTTTCCCTGTTCCGTCCGCGCCAGATGGCGCGGGCGTACCGCGCTGCGCGCAATTCCAAGCGTAACGTGATGTCTTTCACGATGCATCACGTTTGTTCGGTTGCTCGTTCCTGACTGCATCAACGAACCGCAGCAGTTCGATACGAGCCTCAGTGGCCTTTTTGCTTTTTGGACGGAGAGGCGATTCTGGCCAATATTGCCTCTAGATTTTTGCAACTCTCAACGCATTTGCAGGGATTGTGAAATGCGTTGAGAGCCACATGACTGGAGGTCAGACCGAAATCGGTCGCTGCGTACAGAACATTTTTGCTCAAACAAGTCCAGTTCACAAACAGGTTACTACAGAAACGACCATTTGCACGCGATTGTGAGCATCATGGCCTTGCAAATCGGGCGAATCGCGGACTTGTGGCTTTTCGGGCACAGGCATCGAAGCAACTGCCGCTGCCGCCCCGCCTCTTCGGCCGTTAGCGGTTGATCCCTCAAATTTGATGGATCATAGGCAACGCAGAAAGTGATTCATCTAGAGCGAATTCTTTCTGACGTCAGATTTTTGACGGTGAAAATCTGCAGAGCTTCCAACGGCTGTGCATCAACTGAGGAAATGAAATGAACATTAAGAGCCTTCTGCTCGGCTCCGCTGCGGCCCTGGTCGCAGTCTCCGGCGCCCGCGCAGCCGACGCAGTCGTCGTCGCCGAACCCGAGCCCATGGAATACGTCCGCGTCTGCGACGTCTACGGCGCCGGCTTCTACTACATCCCGGGCACCGAGACCTGCCTCAAGGTCGGCGGCCTCGTTCGTTACGAGATCGGCGCGGACGAGTTTGGCGGCGACGAAGGCTGGAACAAGGACGTTCTCGCTCGCCTCAAGCTCGACGCACGTTCGGAAACCGAATACGGCACGTTCCGTCGCTACATCGAGATCGAGCACAAGATTGCCGGCGAAGGCTGGGATGCAGATCGCACCGACTTCGATCTGAAGGGCGGGTCCAAGACCACGCTCCGTCACGCCTACTTCGAACTCGGCGGCCTGCTGGTCGGTCACACCGACACGCTGTTCGACGGCGAGCTGTCGGGTGAATTCGACGTCAGCGGCGGCGAGCGCGTCAACCAGATCCGCTACACCTTCGACGCCGGCAACGGCATCGCCGTGTCGCTCGGCCTGGAAGAAGAGTCGGACAACTACGACTACGTTCCGCTGGTCACCGGTAAGGTCGGCATCACCCAGGGCTGGGGTTCGCTGAACCTCTACGCCGGCTATGACGACGCCTACGAAGAGTTCGCGCTGAAGGCGATCGCCAGCTTCAAGGCGACCGACGCCCTGACCGTCGAACTGCTCGCCGGCTACGAATCGGGCCCGACCTTCTTCTCGATCAACCCGGACATGAACGGCATCAGCGGTCCGTACGTCGGCTACGCCTGGACCGCCGGCGGCTACCTGAAGTACCAGTTCAACGAGAAGCTGGCAGCCGGCTTCGGTGGCCAGTACTTCGGTGACGCGCACGACACCAACCTGGCCAGCCGGGCCGTCGCTGGAAACAACGACTGGGTCGTCGGCGGCGTCGTCGACTACAACATCGTCGAGAACCTCGACGCCATGCTCGCGGTCAACTACTACGACGGCGACAGCTTCGAGGACGGCGGCTTCGCCGGCTTCCTGCGCCTGGACGCTTCGTTCTAATAGCGTCTGGCTCTTGAGCTAGTTGATGAGGGGCCCGCAATTTTCGGATTGCGGGCCCTTCTGCATTTCCGCAGGTCCACGCTGGTACCGAGCGGCCAATTGCTGGCAGCCCACTGTCCCTCCCGGTTCGGTTTGGGTCGGCGGCGCGTGGGCGGCCGGTGCATCATGGGCGGGTGTTGCCTGAGTGCACCGGCCTGAGCGGACATCGGCTACCCGTGCCCACCTGCCGCCATCATGCCACGGGCCGGATTTTGGGAACTGCTATCCGGCTACCTCAAATGTGCGCCAGCGCCTACCAATTCGGAAGGTGGATGGACTCGCCATCCGCACGAGTGTTGGTCGATGCCGGGTCGGAATGCTCGGCGGCAAAGTCGCGCCCGCCACCAGTTGCGCACGGCAGCCGGATGCTCAGAAGCCAAAATATCTCAGATGAATTTCCACTGGTGGAGCTGAGGGGGATCGAACCCCTGACCTCGTCATTGCGAACGACGCGCTCTCCCAGCTGAGCTACAGCCCCGTCCAGTGGATGGCGCATTTATTGGCTGCACGCCGTTCCTGTCAAGCGACGGTTTCGGATTTGGCCGGGCTCGCATTCGGGCTGGGATGTCCTGCGTCGGCATGGCGGGAGAAGGAGCGCTCAACGGCTGTCGCCGCAGCCAATGGGCGATGGTCCCGGGCCTCCGCGTGCCGACCGTCCCGCGTGTTCACTCTAGCCGGGACTTGCCGCTCAAGCGTGCAGTGTCTAAATGTCGGCAATTCATTGGAGAACGGCATGCTCGCCCTCATTCAGACGATCGTCCTGGCCCTCGACCTCTACTGGTGGATCATCATCGCCTCGGCGATCTTCTCGTGGCTCTATGCCTTCAACGTGGTCAACCCGCGCAACCAGTTCGTCGGCACCATCGGCAACATGCTGTTCCGCCTGACCGAGCCGGCGCTCAGGCCGATCCGGCGCTTCATGCCTGATCTCGGCGGCATCGACATCTCGCCGATCATCCTGCTTCTGGCGCTGTTCTTCATCAGGCAGTTCATCCTGACCACCATCGCGCCGCTGGTCATCTGATCCAGGCGTGCAGGACTTCTTTCGCGAGCGCGGCGACGGCATCGATCTGTTCGTCAGGCTGACGCCGAAGTCGGCGAAGGATGCAATCGGCGGTGTCGAAACGTCGGCGGACGGCCGCAGCCATCTCGCCGTCCGCGTCCGCGCAGTTCCCGAGAAGGGCGAGGCGAACGCGGCGCTGGAAAAGCTGCTCGCCAAGGCACTCGGCGTTCCCAAAAATTCCGTGTCGGTGGTCGCGGGCGGCACGTCTCGTCTCAAGACCGTGCACGTTTCGGGCGATCCGGCGGCGCTGGCCAAGTCGATGGCGGCGTTCGCCCGGGATTGACCCGCCGCTGCGCAAGGCGTGCCGTCGCTGGGCCTGCATCGACATCCAGGGGAATTGCTTCAAGGCTGGCTCTCGGAATACCTGGAACAAACCAGCCGCCACCGCCGTTTTTGGTCGCAAAGGAAAATTGCCATGCAGAACGCTGTTGCGCAGCAAGTCCGGACCGGAAGCTGTCTTTGCCGCGGCGTGAGGTTTCGCGTGAAAGGCGATCCGCTCCGGGTGGGCATCTGCCACTGCGCCGACTGCAGGAAAAGCAGCGGCGCGCCATTTTCGGCCTATGCCGTCTGGCCCGAGGAGGCCTTCGAACAGCAGACCGGCTATACCAGCACCTATGCCAACCGGAGCTTCTGCACGACTTGCGGCGGCCGCGTCGCGTGGATCAGCGATGGTGAGGCCGAAGTGCCGTTGGGCAGCCTGGACGAAGTCCCGACCGGCCTTACCCCGGGGTATGAGCTCTGGGTCAAGAGGCGCGAGCAGTGGCTGAGTCCGTTGCCGGAGGCCGACCAGTTCGATCAGGACCGGCACGAGCTCGAACCGATCGCAGTCGCCGCAGTTCCTGAATAGCTATGCCTCGCTGTGCGTCGCTGCCCAGAGCCTGACCTATCATGGGCCGAAGCCGCAAAAAAAGGGCGCGGCCAGCATAGCCGACCGCGCCCTCGATTTCGTTGTTCGCTACCGGCTCGGGCCGGAGCTCAGGCTTTCTGCTGCTTGGCGCGCTCGATGGCCTCGACGATCATCTTCTTGGCGTAGTCGGCGTCGTGCCAGCCGCCGATCTTGACCCACTTGCCGGGCTCGAGGTCCTTGTAGTGCTCGAAGAAGTGCTCGATCTGCTGCAGGGTGATCACGGGCAGGTCGATGTGGTTGAAGACGTTCTCGTAGCGGCGGGTCAGCTTGGGCGAGGGCACGGCGATGACCTTCTCGTCCTGGCCGGCATTGTCTTCCATGACCAGCACGCCGATAGGGCGCACGTTGATGACGCAGCCGGGGACGAGCTGGCGCGTGTTGCAGACCAGCACATCGATCGGGTCGCCGTCGCCGGAGAGCGTGTGCGGAACGAAGCCGTAGTTACCCGGATAGTGCATCGGGGTGTAGAGGAAGCGGTCGACCACCAGCGTGCCGGCTTCCTTGTCCATCTCGTACTTGATCGGCTGTCCGCCGACCGGCACCTCGATGATCACGTTGACGTCTTCGGGTGGATTCTTGCCGATCGCAATGGCATCGATGCGCATGGGTGAGCTCCAGATTTAAGGTGCCCCCCGATAGCCGCGTTGCAGCGCGTGTGCAATGCAATATTGATTGCGACGAAAGACGAGCGTGAACGCCGGGATCACTCCCAGACGAAAGCGACCTTCCTGAGCGCCTTCTGGTCGAACACCTCGACGCCTTCGGCGATGTCGCGGCCGCCGGCACCCGAATAGAAGGCAAGCGCGTTCTCGTTTTCCTCGAGCGCCCAGACCACCATGCCCTTGAGACCGTGATCGGCAAGACGCTGGCGCGCAGCGGAGAACAGGCGCGTGCCGAGGCCGATGCCCTGGCATTCGGGGCGCAGGTAGAGTTCGTAGATTTCGCCCTGCTGCTTGAGTTCGCGGGCCCGGTTGCGGCCCAGCGTCGCGTAGCCGGCGATCATGCCGCCGATTTCGATGACGAGCACGGTGGCGGCGCGGCGGATGGCGTTGGCCCACCATTCGCCGCCGCGACGATTGATCATCGCGGTCAGCGCGCGATGCGGGATGATGCCGGCATATGCGCCGCGCCAAGCCTCGTGATGGACCTCGGCGATGGCGTCGGCATCGCGAATCTCGGCTTTCCTGATATCGATCGTCAGCGTGTTCATGGTTTCTTAACCATAGACCGCGTTTCGGGCGTTGCAAAGAGTCCGCCGTCGGGCGGAGCGGGCTTTCACACAATCGGGAACGATGTGTGTTCAGATCTCCACGAGGTGGTCGTCGAGCTCGTTGGCGTCGCCCGCGCCGAGCGGAAAATGCGTGGCGAGCAGGTTGCCGGAGGCAGCGACGGCAGAGACGAAACCGTCTGCCAGGCGGTTGTCGCGCGCATGTCCGATCAGGTCGGCGACGATGCCGTCCCACTCGGCTTGGCCTACCTTGGCGTTGATGCCGGCGTCGGCGACGACTTCGGCGTATCGCTCGGCGAGCGAGACGAAGATGAGCACGCCAGTGCGCGCGCTCGTCAGGTGCACGTTGCGCGCATAGAACTGCCTGAGCGCATTGGCGTGTGCTGCGCGCCACAGCAGCGCGCTGGGCACGAGCCAGAGGCGCAGGCCGGGAAGCCACCAAAGGAGAGCGCAGGCGGCCGCTACGGCGAGGATCTGTACGATTACGAAATACGGCAGCCGGACCGCCACCCACCAGTATTCAAGCGCAAAGGCGGCGGCGAGGCTGACAACGAGAATTCCGAGCGTAGCAGCCAGGGCGGAGGCAGAGAAATAGCCGTCGCTGCGGTGGGCGACCAC
Source organism: Mesorhizobium sp. SCN 65-20 (assembly GCA_001724355.1). Lineage (GTDB taxonomy): Bacteria > Pseudomonadota > Alphaproteobacteria > Rhizobiales > Rhizobiaceae > Aminobacter. The sequence continues at coordinate 75,760 of MEEF01000002.1, forward strand.
GCAATAGATCTCGCCGGCCGTCCGGGATTCGGCGTCGCGGATCGCTGCTGCGATGCGCTCGTGGTCGCCTGGTTCGAGAGTGGGTTGCGTCATGTCGTACCTACCAGCTTCCCGACGAGCCGCCGCCGCCCGACGAACCACCGCCGCCGGAGAAGCCTCCGCCCCCCGACGACCACCCGCCGCCCCCGCCCGACCAGCCACCGCCGCCGCTGGTCCAGCCGCCGCGCGACGAGCCACCGGAGCGCTGGTTGTAGTTGAAGGTCATGCCCAGCCATTCGTAGCGGCCGGGGCCGAGCCTGCGGCCGTACATGCGCGGCAGCACCGCCATCGCCATGCCGCCGAAGAACAGCGTGGCCCACAGCGCGATGAAGGCGAAGAAGATGATGTCGTCTTCGCTCCAGCCGGAGAGGCCGGTCTGATCGTTGCGCTTCGCCCGGGCTTCCAGTTCGGCGCCGTCGCCCTCGATGACCATCGCGATGTCGTCGACCGCCTTGGAGATGCCGCCCGAGAAGTCTCCGGCGCGGAATGCCGGGACCATCGTGTTTTCGATGATGAGCTTGGTGTGCAGGTCGGTGAGCGAACCTTCGAGGCCGTAGCCGACTTCGATGCGCATGCGCCTGTCGTTGGGCGCAACGACCAGCAGCACCCCGTTGTCTTCACCCGCCTGGCCGAGCTTCCAGGCGCGGAACAGGCGATTGGCGTAGGGCTCGATCTCCTCGCCGTCGAGGCTGGGCACGGTGGCGACGACGATCTGGTCGGACGATTTCTTCTCGAAGGCCTCGAGCTTGGCGACCAGTTCAGCCTCAGTCGCGGGGTCGATGATGCCGGCATCATCGACGACGCGGCCAGTAAGCGCGGGGAGTTCTGCCGCGAGGGCGGCGAAGGGAATTAACAGGAAGCAGAGTGCTGCAATGACCACATTGAGGCTGAAGTGCTTGAGCGCCCCCCTCTGGCCTGCCGGCCATCTCCCCCTCAAGGGCGGAGATTGGCGGTGTCGACCACTGCGCTCACCATCTATCTGTCCCGGCTGGCCGAGGCGTTGCGGCAGGCTGATCTCCCCCATTGAGGGGGAGATGGCCGGCAGGCCAGAGGGGGGTGTCCAGGCGCCCGCGCTCAAGGTCATTTCCTACCGCAGGTCTGCCGTCCTCAACCGCCTTGCTTGGTGCCGAAATCGACCTTGGGCGCCTCGAGCTTGTCCTCGGCGACAGTGAAGTTCTGGAACGGCTGGTTGCGGAACCAGAAGGTGTTCCAGAGCATGGCGGGGAAGGTCTTCAGCGAGGTGTTGTAGACGCGGACGGTCTCGATGTAGTCGCGGCGGGCGACGGCGATGCGGTTCTCGGTGCCTTCGAGCTGGGCCTGCAGGGCCATGAAGTTCTGGTTGGCCTTGAGGTCGGGGTAGTTCTCGACCACGGCGAGCAGGCGCGAAAGCGCGCTGGTCAGTCCTGCCTGGTTGTCCTGGAATGCCTTGAAAGCGTTGGGATCGGTGAGCGTGTCGGGCGTGACGGTCACCTGGGTCGCCTTGGCGCGCGCCTCGACCACGCCCTCGAGCGTTTTCTCCTCATGCGCGGCATAGCCCCTAACAGTCTCGACCAGGTTGGGGATGAGATCGGCGCGGCGTTGGTACTGGTTGAGGACGTCGCTCCACGCCGCCTTCGCCTGCTCCTCCTGGGTCGGAATGGTGTTGTAGCCGCAAGCCGACAGCAGCGGCACTGCGAGCATCAGGAAGATGAAGGCCGGAGCGAGGCGGAAGGAGGGGAGTGCCCACGTAGCGCGCATCGGAATGTCCTCGACAAAGCAACGGATGGCAAAGCATTATCACAAACAGGCCCGGAGAAAACCGGGCGCACGGCAATGACGCCGGGAGACTTTAACGATGGCGTCGCCCAGAGACAGCGATGGCGAAAAGGAATCGCGCCGCATCCTCGACCGCATAGCTCGGGAAAGCGAGGGCGGCGGCTATGTCTCGCGCAAGGCCGGCGAGATGCGGGATCATCTGGGTGCTGCCGACGTCGACAAGACCGACCGCATCGAACATATCGGCACACGTATCGGCCGCACTCTCGGCTTCGTCCTGACCATAGGGCTGATCCTGTGGCTGGTGAATTTCCTCGTTCGGGGCGGATGACTTCATGACAATCCAGGCAGAGGCAGGCGCGCCGCGCGCGGTCATCGTCGTGTCCAGCCATGTGGCGCGCGGCTCGGTCGGCAATCGCGCGGCTGTGTTCGCGCTGGAGACGCTCGGCCATCCGGTCTGGGCGGTGCCGACAGTCATCCTGCCCTGGCACCCCGGGCACGGCAGGGCGACGCGCATCGTGCCGCCGACCGAGCAGTTCTCGGCGCTGATGGCCGATCTCGAAAGGGCGCCGTGGCTCGGCGAGGTGACGGCGGTGCTGTCGGGTTATCTCGGCGAGCCAGGCCAGGTGGAGGCCGTCGCGTCGCTGGTCAAGGCGGTCAAGGCGCGAAACGACAAGGCGCTCTACATCTGCGATCCTGTCATCGGCGACAAGGGCGGGCTCTATGTCGCCGAGGCGCTGGCGGCGGGAATCCGCGACGGGCTGCTGCCGCTGGCCGACATCGCGACGCCCAATCGCTACGAGCTCGAATGGCTCGTCGGCGAGAAGCTCGACGATATGCGCTCCACCATGAGGGCGGCGCTTGGCGCCGGACCGGCGACGATGCTGGTCACGTCCGCTCCGGCGATGATGGCCGGCGGGACCGGCAACCTTCTGGTGACGCCCTCGCAGGCGATGCTGGCCGAGCATCGCACGGTCGAGAATCCGCCCAACGGCCTTGGCGACCTGAGTGCTGCGGTCTTTCTCGCGAGGCTGCTCGCCGGGCAGCCCATGGCCAAGGCGCTGCAGTCGACTACGGCTGCGGTCTACGAGATTCTCGCCCGTACCGCCAAGCGTGGCGGCGACGAGCTGCAGCTCGAAACAGATGCGCAGAGCCTGTCACACCCGATGGCCATGGTGGAGTTGCGCACCCTCATCCACCCGACAAGGAGCCGCAAGGCGTGACGGTTGCCGGCGTCGACGGCTGCAAGGCCGGCTGGATCGCGGTGATCCGGTCCGACGCCGAGGCGGAGCCGGATGCCAGGGTGTTTTCGAGCTTCGCAACCCTGCTCGCCGCCGTGCCGGAGGATGCGACGGTGGCGGTCGACATGCCGATCGGCCTGCCCGACTTCTCAGGGAGAGGCGGGCGTGGGCCGGAGGCCCTGGTGCGTCCGCTGCTGGGCGAGCGGCAGTCGAGCGTCTTCTCCATCCCCTCGCGCGCGGCGGTGCACGCTGAGACGGGAGACTTCACCGACGTCGAGGCCTGGTATGCTGCTCACCGCAGGGCGAGCGACGTCGCCTTCCGCACCTCGGAGCCGCCGCGCGGCGTTTCGATCCAGGCATTCGGCATCTTCGCGAAGATCCGCGAGATCGACGTGCTGATGATCGCGCGGTCCGAACTGCGCGAGCGGGTGATCGAATCGCATCCGGAGGTGGCGTTCTGGCGGCTGAACGGCGGCCGCGCGATGAGCCTTCCCAAGAAGATCAAAGGCAAGGTCAATCTTGCGGGAATGGAGGAACGGAGGGCACTGCTCGCCTTAAATGGCCATCGCCGGGACTTCCTCGACCAGCCTCCGCCGCGCGGAGCGGCAGCCGACGACTTTCTCGATGCCTGCGCGATGATGCTGGTCGCCGAGCGCCACCGGCGCGGCGAGACCGTGAGCTATCCGTCGCCTCCGGGCCGTGATGCCTACGGCATTCCGGTTGCGATCCGGGTCTGATACTCTGGGTTGAACGGAGGAGGCCGGCGATGAAGGCCTTGCTGAGGGTTGTTGCCACCGCCGCCCTTCTTCTGGCGGCCGTTCATGCGTTCGCCCAGGAAACCGACATCATCGACCGCTGGTACCAGGCCTTGCTGAAGGCCGACAGGGCGGCGCTCGCCGAGTTGCTCGCCGACGACGCCACGATCCGTCTCGAGGACATCAGCGTGACCCAGACCAAGGCCGAGTTTATCGCATCGATGGACGAGTGGGAGGCGGCCGTCAGCGGAGCCACCATCCGGCACACGGTGGAAAGCACGGTCGGGGACACGACGACCGTGCTTGCCTGTTACGACTTCCCGACCAGCAAGATGCTGATGCGCGAGACGTTCACGACCAGGGACGGGCGCATCGTCGCGAATACCCAGGTCACGGTCGGCGACGGCGCATGCGGCAGTCCATAGGGAGCAGGATCAGGTCAATTCGACCGCACCACCGGCAACGGTTCGGGCAGGCGCCTCCAGATCAGCCAGGACAGGATGGCGATCAGGCCCATGATCGGGATGACGGTGGCGAGTGCGGTCACCGGATCGCCGATCATCGCCGAGGCTGTACCGCCGACGAGGCCCGCGCCCATCTGGAAGAAGCCCATCATCGCCGAGGCTGCGCCGGCGTTTTTGGGGAAGGGGGCAAGCCCGGCCGTCATCATTGCCGGGGTGACCATGGCGATGCCGAAGGCGTAGACGCCTACCGGGCCCATGACGAGCAGGAAGGTTGGCTCGTGCATCCTGAGCAGGACGGCCAGCAGGATCGAGCCAATCGCCACGAAGACGAGGCCGACGGGAACGAGACGCGCGGCGCCATGGTGCCGCATCAGCCGGCGGGTGGCGATCGCACCCGCCATGAAGCTCGCCGTCTGCATAAGCATGCCGATGCCGAACTGGGTCGGCGTCAGGCCGACGCGCTCCATCAGGATGAAGGCGAGCACCGTCGCCTGGGTGTAGATGGCGCCCGTCGTGCCGGCGATGACCAGGCAGCAGAGGATGAAATAGGGGCTGTGAAACAGCGAGCCATAGGACGTGACGAGCGCCCTTGGGCGGATCCGGCTCAGGTCGCGCGTCACCGTCTCGCGCAGGGCAAAGACCGTCACCAGCATGACGACGATGCCGAGCAGCACCATGACGATGAAGATGGCGTGCCAGCCGAAAAACTCCATGGTCAGGCCGCCGAGCGTCGGCGCGATCGCCGGCCCGAGCGCGAGCAGAATGCCGATCATGTTCATGATGCGGGCCGAGCGCTCGTGGGTGAACACGTCGCGGACGACCGCGCGCGACACCGACACGCCGACCGCGGCACCGACGCCCTGGAGGAAGCGCGCAACGACCAGCGTCTCGATGTTGGGGGCGAGCAGCGCCAGCACGCTGGCGGCAAGGTAGATCGCCATGAAGGCGAGGGTGATCGGCCTTCTGCCGAAACCGTCTGACAGCGGGCCGCAGACGAGCTGGGCAAAGGCGAAGCCGCCGAAATAGAGCGACAGCGTCATCTTGACCGCTGCCTCGGTGGTGCCGAAGGCCTGGACGATTTCCGGCATAGCCGGCGTGAAGAGGGCCAGCGAAATCGGGCCGATGGCGACAAGCAGGCCGCCGATCAGCGACACGCGCCGCTCGCTCATGATCGGTTCGGGAACTGCCTCGACGGGTTCGGCCGCTGTGATTTCCGAGCGCATGTTCATGCGACCGCACTTTCGCCGGATTGCGCCTCGGTGCGGAGCGCAATCAGGTTCTGACGCGAAACCCTGAGCGCCGCAAGGACGCGTTGCCAGTCTTCCGGGTCGATGCCGCGCGCAGCGTCGCTACGGATGTCCGCGGCGATCGGCTCGATTTGGGCGACGACACTGGTGCCGCCTTCGGTCAGGCTCACGAGCTTTGCCCTGCGGTCGGACGGATCTGGCTGGCGCTCCACATATCCCTTGCCTTCGAGACGGTCGATGAGCCCGCTCAGCGTCATCGCCTCGACGCCGAGACGCTCGGCGAGGGCCGTCTGGCGGATGGGGCCAGTGCGGCGAACGTTGAACAGGACGCGACCTTCGCCCGTCGTCAGCCCGAGGCCCGCCTCGGCGGTGCGGTGGTCCATCTCGGCGCGGATCATGCGCGCGATATCGTTGACGATGAAGCCGAAGGTCTCGGTCTCGCTGGAAGCGGCCATTAGTAAGTAATCCTTATTATATGGCTCACTTAGTATGACGACGGCCGCGAGTCAAGGCCGTTGCGCAGCCTCTGCCGGGGCCCTACATCGGGGCGGTCTGCATCGAAGGCCAATCAAGGAAGCTGTTCATGTCCGCCAAGATCGATCTCGCGCGTCATCCGCTGACCCACTGGACCGGGCCGCTCGGCCTGCCGGATTTCACCAGGATCGAGGACGGCGATTTCGGTCCGGTGTTCGATGCAGCCCTTGCCGCGCACGCAGCCGAGGTCGAGGCGATCGCTAACAACCCCGAGCCGGCCACAGTGGCCAACACGCTCGAGGCGCGGGAACTCGCGGGCGAGGCGCTCGACCACGTGTCGGCGATTTTCTGGTGCCGGGCCGGCGCCCACACAAACGATGCGATCCAGGCGATGGAGCGCGAGATCTCGCCCAAGATGGCCCGCCACTTCTCGGCCATCTCGATGAACGAAAAGCTGTTCGCGCGCATCGACGACCTCTATTTGGGCCGCGCTTCGCTAGGCCTCGATTCCGAGGCGCTGAGGGTGCTGGAAAAGACCTGGAAGGGTTTTGTCCGCTCCGGTGCCAAGCTCGATCCCGAGGGCAAGAGGCGCCTCGCCGCGATCCAGGAAGAGCTTGCCTCGCTCGGGGCGAAATTCGGCCAGAACGTGCTCGCCGACGAGAAGGAGTGGGTGCTGTTCCTCGACGAGGGAGACCTCGCCGGCCTGCCGGAATTCGTGCGTGGCGCGATGGCCCAGGCAGCGGAGACGCGTGGCCAGAAGGGCAAATATGCCATCACCCTGTCGCGCTCGATCTACGAGCCTTTCACGACATTCTCGGAACGGCGCGACCTGCGCGAGAAGGCTTTCAAGGCCTTTGCAGGACGTGGCGAAACCGGCGGGGAAACCGACAATGCTGGCGTCGTGCGCGACACGCTCAGGCTGCGCGCCGAGAAGGCCAGGCTGCTCGGCTACGAAAGCTATGCCGCACTCAAGCTCGACGACACCATGGCGAAGACGCCGAAGGCGGTGATGGAGCTACTGGAGCCGGTGTGGAACAAGGCCCGCGAGAAGGCTGCGGCCGACGAGGCCGAACTGCAGCGCTTGGCAGCAAGCGCCGGCAGCAACGACAAGCTCGCCGCCTGGGACTGGCGCTTCTACCAGGAAAAGCTGCGCGCCGAGAAATACGCCTTCGATGAGGCCGAACTGAAGCCGTATCTGCAGCTCGAGCGCATCATCGACGCCTGCTTCGACGTGGCGACAAGGCTGTTCGGCATCACCTTCAAGGAAGTGCCCGGCATCGCCGCATGGCATTCAGACGTGCGCGTCTTCGAGGTGTTCAACGCCGACGGCAGCAAGCGCGGGCTGTTCCTGGCCGACTATTTCAACCGTCCGTCCAAGCGTTCCGGCGCGTGGATGAGTTCGCTGCAGTCGGGCTACAAGCTGGGCAAGGGCGCGACCCCGATCATCTACAACATCATGAATTTCGCCAAGCCGAAGGAAGGCGAGGCGGCCCTCTTGTCACTCGACGAGGCGAAGACGCTCTTCCACGAGTTCGGCCACGCGCTGCACGGCATGCTGACGGACGTCACCTGGCCGTCCGTTGCGGGCACCTCCGTCAGCCGCGATTTCGTCGAGCTGCCGTCGCAGCTCTACGAACACTGGCTGACGGTGCCGGCGGTGCTGGAAAAGCACGCGCTGCACTA
>MEEF01000003.1 GCA_001724355.1 Mesorhizobium sp. SCN 65-20
TGGGCTCGCGCCAGATCGATACGTCGCTCAAAACCAAACTCAATTCGCTCAAGCTTGCACTGAAAGAGGTCGGCTGATGGACATCCGCGCCGCGGAAATCTCCGCAATTCTGAAAGACCAGATCAAGAATTTCGGCAAGGAAGCCGAAGTTTCCGAAGTCGGTCAGGTCCTGTCGGTGGGTGACGGCATCGCCCGCGTGTATGGTCTCGACAACGTCCAGGCGGGCGAGATGGTCGAGTTCCCGGGCGGCCTGCGCGGCATGGCGCTGAACCTTGAAGCCGACAACGTCGGCGTCGTTATTTTCGGTAACGACCGCGACATCAAGGAAGGCGACACCGTCAAGCGCACCGGCGCCATCGTCGACGTTCCGGTCGGTCCGGAGCTGCTCGGCCGCGTCGTCGACGCCCTCGGCAACCCGATCGACGGCAAGGGTCCGATCAAGGCCAAGGAACGCCGCCGCGTCGACGTCAAGGCTCCCGGCATCATTCCCCGCAAGTCGGTGCACGAGCCGATGTCGACCGGCCTCAAGGCCATCGATGCGCTCATCCCGGTCGGTCGCGGCCAGCGCGAGCTGGTCATCGGCGACCGCCAGACCGGCAAGACCGCCATCATCCTCGACACCATCCTGAACCAGAAGGCGATCCACGTCGCCGGCCCGGAAAAGGAAAAGCTCTACTGCGTCTACGTCGCCGTCGGCCAGAAGCGCTCGACCGTCGCGCAGTTCGTGAAGGTGCTCGAAGAGCGCGGCGCGCTTGAATATTCGATCGTCATCGCTGCGACCGCTTCGGACGCTGCCCCGATGCAGTTCCTGGCACCGTTCGCCGGCTGCGCCATGGGCGAGTATTTCCGCGACAACGGCAAGCATGCCCTCATCGCCTATGACGACCTGTCCAAGCAGGCCGTCGCCTACCGCCAGATGTCGCTGCTGCTGCGCCGCCCGCCGGGCCGCGAAGCCTACCCGGGCGACGTCTTCTACCTGCACTCCCGCCTGCTCGAGCGCGCGGCGAAGCTCAACGACGAGAACGGCGCCGGTTCGCTGACCGCTCTCCCCGTCATCGAGACGCAGGCCAACGACGTGTCGGCCTACATTCCGACCAACGTGATCTCGATCACCGACGGCCAGATATTCCTCGAGACCAACCTGTTCTTCCAGGGCATCCGTCCTGCCGTGAACGTCGGTCTGTCGGTGTCGCGCGTCGGCTCGTCCGCCCAGGTCAAGGCGATGAAGCAGGTCGCCGGCTCGATCAAGGGCGAGCTCGCGCAGTACCGCGAAATGGCGGCCTTCGCGCAGTTCGGCTCGGACCTCGACGCCGCTACCCAGCGTCTTCTCAACCGCGGTGCGCGCCTGACTGAGCTGCTCAAGCAGCCCCAGTTCTCGCCGCTCAAGACGGAAGAGCAGGTCGCGGTGATCTTCGCGGGCGTCAACGGCTACCTCGACAAGCTGCCGCTCGCCAAGGTCGGCCCGTTCGAGCAGGGTCTGCTGGCTCACCTTCATTCCGAAGGCAAGGACGTCCTCGACGCCATCCGCACGGAAAAGGCGCTCAGCGACGACCTGCGCGGCAAGCTCAAGGCCCAGATCGACGCTTTCGCGAAAAACTTCGCCTGAGACTGACGGATAAGGCATGGCCTCGCTAAAAGACCTCCGCAACCGCATCGCCTCGGTCAAGGCGACGCAGAAGATCACCAAGGCGATGCAGATGGTCGCCGCGGCGAAGCTGCGTCGTGCCCAGGAAGCAGCGGAAGCCGCGCGTCCCTATTCGCAGCGCATGGGTGCTGTTCTCGCGAACATCGCCCAAGCGGTCGGCGGGGACGGCGACGCTCCGGCGCTGATGACCGGTACCGGCAAGGACGACGTGCACCTGCTCGTCGTCTGCACCGCCGAGCGTGGTCTTTGCGGCGGCTTCAACAGCCAGATCGCGCGTAATGCGCGTGATCACATCCGCAAGCTGCAGGCTGCGGGCAAGGCGATCAAGATCATCACCGTTGGCAAGAAGGGCCACGACATCCTGCGTCGTGACTTCGCCTCGCTGATCATCGATCGCGTCGAACTGCGCGAAGCCAAGCAGGTCGGCTTCGTTCATGCCGACATGATCGCCAAGAAGGTGATCACGCTGTTCGAGCAGGGCGCCTTCGACGTCTGCACGCTGTTCTACTCCGAGTTCAAGTCGGTGATCAGCCAGATCCCGACCGCGCAGCAGATCATTCCGGCCTCGGCCGCCTCGGAAACGGCAGGTGAATCTGCCGCGGCCGGCGCCGTCTACGAATACGAGCCGCAGCCGAACGAAATTCTCGGCGATCTCATTCCGCGCAACATCTCGGTGCAGATCTTCCGTGCGCTGCTCGAGAACGCGGCAGGTGAGATGGGCGCCAAGATGAGCGCGATGGACAACGCCACGCGCAACGCCGGCGACATGATCAACAAGCTGACGATCACGTACAACCGCCAGCGTCAGGCCCAGATCACCAAGGAACTGATCGAGATTATTTCGGGCGCCGAAGCGCTCTAGGCACGCGACCCTTAGGGCAGGGTCTGCGTGAAACAAGGAACGGACACAGAGGTTACAACGATGGCTAAAGCAGCTACTCCGAAAGCGGCGGCGGAAAAGGCCCCCGCAGCAAAGAAGGCGGCGCCTGCGAAGGCAGCCGCTGCCAAGGTCGAGAAGGCGGCAGTTGCCGCAGGTGGCGAAGGCCGCGTGACGCAGGTCATCGGCGCCGTCGTCGACGTCGCTTTCGAAGGTGAGCTGCCGGCCATCCTGACCGCCCTCGAAACCGACAACGGCGGCAATCGCCTGATCCTCGAGGTCGCCCAGCACCTCGGCGAGAACACCGTGCGCTGCATCGCCATGGACATCTCGGAAGGCCTCGTGCGCGGCCAGGCCGTGCGCAACACCGGCTCCCCGATCATGGTTCCGGTCGGCGACGAGACGCTCGGCCGCATCATGAACGTCATCGGCGAGCCGGTCGACGAAGCAGGCCCGGTCAAGACCAAGGCGCGCCGCGCCATCCACCAGGACGCTCCTGCCTATGTCGATCAGTCGACCGAAGCGCAGATCCTGGTCACGGGCATCAAGGTCGTCGACCTGCTGGCGCCCTACGCCCGCGGCGGCAAGATCGGCCTGTTCGGCGGCGCCGGCGTCGGCAAGACCGTTCTGATCCAGGAACTGATCAACAACGTCGCCAAGGCGCACGGCGGTTACTCCGTGTTCGCCGGCGTCGGTGAGCGCACCCGCGAGGGCAACGACCTCTATCACGAGATGATCGAGTCGGGCGTGAACAAGGATCCGCACGAGAACAACGGCTCGACCGAAGGTTCGAAGTGCGCCCTGGTGTTCGGCCAGATGAACGAGCCGCCCGGTGCCCGCGCCCGCGTCGCCCTGTCGGGCCTGACCATCGCCGAGCACTTCCGCGACCAGGGCCAGGACGTTCTGTTCTTCGTGGACAACATCTTCCGCTTCACCCAGGCGGGTTCGGAAGTGTCGGCACTTCTCGGCCGTATTCCTTCGGCCGTGGGCTATCAGCCGACGCTGGCGACCGACATGGGCGCCATGCAGGAACGCATCACCACCACGACCAAGGGTTCGATCACCTCGGTGCAGGCCATCTACGTTCCGGCCGACGACTTGACCGACCCGGCGCCGGCAACCTCGTTCGCGCACCTTGATGCGACGACGGTTCTCAACCGCGCCATCTCGGAAAAGGGTATCTACCCGGCCGTGGACCCGCTCGACTCGACGTCGCGCATGCTTGACCCGCTGATCGTCGGCGAAGAGCACTACCAGGTCGCCCGCCGCGTCCAGGAAATCCTCCAGCGCTACAAGTCGCTGCAGGACATCATCGCGATCCTGGGCATGGACGAGCTGTCGGAAGAGGACAAGATCACGGTTGCCCGCGCCCGCAAGGTCGAGCGCTTCCTGTCGCAGCCGTTCTTCGTCGCCGAGGTGTTCACCGGTTCGCCGGGCCAGCTCGTCCCGCTCGAAGACACGATCAAGAGCTTCAAGGGCCTGGTCGAAGGCGAGTACGATCACCTGCCTGAGGCTGCCTTCTATATGGTTGGCGGCATCGACATGGCGATCGAGAAGGCCCAGCGCCTGGCTGCGGAAGCGGCGTAACCATCAAAGCCGCGGCGCGGGCCCCATGGCTCGCGCTGCAGCCCGACCGCTGCCCGACATTCTGGGCAGGTCTGCTCGGAACTCCGTCCAAGCGTTTGTGAGACATCATGGCTGAAGCTTTCAAATTCGAACTGGTCTCGCCCGAGCGTCTGCTCGTTTCGGAGCAGGTCGAGTCTGTCGTCATCCCCGGCTCGGAAGGCGAGATGACCGTGATGGCCAATCACGCACCGCTGATGACCACCATCAAGCCGGGTGTCGTGACCGTGAAGGCCGCCGGCGGCAAGGAAGAGCGCTACGTCGTGTTCGGCGGATTCGCCGACATCGTGCCCTCGGGCTGCACCCTGCTCGCCGAATCGGCGACGCCGGTGAAGGAAATCGACCGGGCCGAACTGCTTCGCCGCATCCAGGATGCGCGCGAGGACGTGAACGATGCCAAGGACGACCAGGCCCGTTCCAAGGCCGAGGCCTATCTGGGCCACCTGTCGACGCTGGAATCGGCGATCTAGCCCCACGCGACAAGAGCCCAAACTGAGCTGAGCCGTCGGTCCATTCGGCGGCTTTTTGCTTTTTGAACGCGGGTCAGCCGGCAGTGGCGGTTTCATTGCCCCGGCTCCATGCGGCGACCGCCGCCTGCAATGACAATGAGTTTGCCGGGCGGGCGCGCGCCTCGGTCGGCGTGGCCGAAAATCGCGGCGCCGGGGCAGGCTGGGGCAGCCCATCGAGTTCCACGATGCTCTTGCGCGCGGCAAGGTGCGGATGCTGCGCTGCTTCGTGCATGTCGAGCACCGGCGAAACGCAGGCGTCGGTGTATTCGAGCAGGTCGAGCCAATGGGAACTGGATCGCGTGCGCAGACGGGCGGCTATCTTGTCCCGGAGTGCCGGCCAGTTCGCCGGATCGGCGCGTAGCCGGTGGGCATCCTCCTCAAGGCCGATGGCGGCGCGGAACAGTTCGAAGAACTGGGGTTCTATCGGCCCCACAGCGATGAATTTTCCATCGGCACATTCGTAGGCTCCGTAGTAAGGGGCCCCGCCATCCAGCAGGTTCGCATCCCGCTGCGGCTTCCAATGGCCTGCTGCCGCCATGTCGTGGACCATGGTCATCAGCTGGATGGTGCCGTCGCAGATGGCGCAGTCGATGACCTGTCCCTCGCCGCTGCGCTGCGCATGCAACAGTGCGGCCAGCATGCCGCTGACTAGGAACATCGCGCCGCCGCCGAAATCGCCGACCAGATTGAGGGGTGGCATCGGGCGATCAGCCGGGCCGATTGCCGCGAGCGCGCCGGTGATTGCAATGTAGTTGATGTCGTGGCCGGCCTGGCGGGCCAGCGGTCCGGTCTGGCCCCAGCCCGTCATGCGCCCGTAGACGAGGCGCGGATTGCTCTCGAGCAATGGCTCCGGGCCAAGGCCGAGCCGTTCCATGACGCCGGGCCTGAACCCCTCGATGATGGCGTCGGCGCTGTCGACCAGACTGCGCACGAGGGATGCGTCTCCGGGATCCTTGAGATCGGCTTCAACGGTTGGCCGCCCCCGGCCGGAGATGGGATCGGGCAGGGTCGGCATCGCTCCGGGCCGCGCAATACGGATGACCTCGGCGCCCATGTCCGCGAACTGCATGGCTGCGAACGGCGCCGGTCCAAGGCCGACGAACTCCACGATGCGCAGCCCGGCAAGCGGGCCTGAGGCCGGTTTCGACATGATTTTCGCTCCGTTGGGGCAAAGCTTACCCGCTGGCCGATGAATTCGTGAAGCCCTCGACCGGCGGTGACATGTCGAAAATCAATCCTACTGCGACGACGCTGCCTTCCATTCGGCGTAGAGGTGCGGTCCTTCCTCCGGGCGGACCGGAACATAGGCCACCTTCATGGCCTGCTCGTCAGCAGGTTTCGCAAGATCGGCATAAATCGGCGCGGTGGACAGGCCGAAGGGTTCGCCGTCATCGTTCGAGTAGGCATACGCGACCTCGGCAATGCCGGCCATTCGCATGGCGCCCATGCACATGGGGCAGGGATGGCCGCTGGCGTAGACGGCGCAGCCGTCGAGGCGCGGCGAACCGAGGGCTTGGCTTGCCGCCCGGACCGCGGACATCTCGGCATGGGCGGTCGGGTCGTTGGTCGACAGCACTTCGTTCACGCCGCTGGCTATGACCTCGCCGTCCTTGACGACCACCGCGCCGAAAGGACGGCCGCCCTTGGCTATGTTCTGACGCGCCAGTTCGATCGCCTGGCTGAGAAACTCCTTCGTCCTGTCCAATCTGAACCTCCTTCAACGAGCTCCGGCGGCGACCAGTATCTTTTCGATCTCGGTAAAGCCGCGCTTGCGGGCATTCTGAAGCGGCGTGACACCATCTCCGTCGGGGATGTTGACGTCGGCGCCAGCATCGACCAGCAGCTTGACGATGGCAACATGCCTCGGGCCGCCATCGGCCAGCACGATCGCCTCCATGAGTGCCGTCCAGTTCAGGTTGTTGATGTGGTCGACATCGACGCCTGCCTCTATCAGCGTCCTCACCGTCTCGACGTGCCCTCGCTCCGCGGCCGGAATGAGTGCCGTGCCGCCGTAGCGGTTGGTGCTCTTGAGATCTGCGCCGTTGGCAAGCGTCATGCGCAGGATCTCCACATGGCCGCGCGCGCCGGCATAGAGATAGGGGCTGTCGTTGATGTTGTCCTTGGCGTTGACGTCGGCGCCCGCCTCGATCAGTACCTTGGCCGCCTCGATCTGGTTGGCATGCGTGGCGGTCAACAGCGCCGTACGGCCGCTCTCGTCTCGGGCGTCTATCTTGGCGCCCTTTGCCAGAAGTCCTGCGATGGAAGCGGCGTCGCCCTTTTCGGCCGCCATATGCAATTCACGTGCGAGCATGTCTCCTCCTGCTGCTGCCGGTGAAATCCACGCCAAGAAGAGGACGAACACATAGGCGAATGTCGAAAGTGTCCTTGGCATTGCGTCGTCCTTCCTGACTTTCGCGGCCGCCATCAAACGTTGCCAGGGATGGCGGCCGCCCGTCGCCGGCTGGGTGCCGGCGGTTCAGGTCATCCGCCCACTGGTGGCCCAGATCTTGGCATGGAGACCCTATCTGCCAGATAGGCATTGATCCGGGCATTTCAAAATTAAATGTTCCGATGATAAGTAGTGGGATTATGGATGCTCGGCTGTTCGATCTCGACCTGCTACGGACCTTTCTGGCGGTAGCCGATTGCGGCAGCTTCACCGTCGCCGCGAGACGGCTCAATTCGACCCAGTCCACGGTCAGCCAGAAGGTGCTTCGGCTGGAAGCAATGGCCGGGCAATCGCTGCTTCAGCGAAGCCGGCGCGACGTGCAGCCAACGGATGCGGGCGAAAGGCTGATCAGCTACGCACGACGCATGCTCACCCTCAACGAGGAGGCGGTGGCGGACCTTTCGGGCGCGAGGGTGGCGACGACCTTGCGCATCGGGGTGCCTGAGGATTTCGCCGCCGGACGGACCGTGCGCATGCTCGCCGAATTCTGTCGCAGGAACAGCCAGGTCAAGCTCGAGCTTACCAGCGGTCTCAGCCGCGACCTGCGTGCCCGATACGATCGTGGCGAACTCGATATGGCGGTGGTGAAACAACGCCGGAACCGAGGCGAGGGGGCGTTGCGCTGGCCGGAAACGCTCTGCTGGATCGACAGCGCCACTAGCCCTGCCGCCGGGCGCAAGCCGCTGCCGCTGGTGGTCTTCCCTGCCGGCGGCCTCTATCGGGACGACATGACCGCTACGCTCGACGGGCTCGGCCGGCAATGGCTCATCGGCTACACGAGTTCCAGCCTTGCCAGCATATGCGCTGCAGTAGCCGAGGGGATGGGGATCAGCCTCGTTCCGAGGCGCGTCGTGACAGCCGGTCACATCGTGCTCGGCGCAGAAAGCGGCTTGCCGTCAGTCGCAACGATGGAGATAGCGATCCATCATCGTCCTGACGCGGACTCATTGGTGCGCGAACTGGCAACAGGGTTCGCTAATATTTCCCAGGAGCCGAGCAGGCGCCTGCAACCATGACGGGAGGGATGGTGTGGCGAAGGCATTGAAACCATTGCGCTCGCCTTACATTACGGCATGAAACCAAATCTGTACATACACACGTAAGGATGCATGGCGTCCATTCACTGTTTGACATAAGTTCCAGCGAAATCGTCGCCGGGCGGGGGCTTAGGCAACACGATTAGGGACTTGCTAGTGAAGGGCATCATCCTGGCCGGCGGCAGCGGAACCCGGCTCTATCCTGCTACCTTGGCAGTGTCTAAACAGATATTGCCTATCTACGACAAACCGATGATCTACTATCCGCTCGGCGTTCTCATGCTGGCGGGTATTCGCGAGATACTGATCATCTCGACGCCACGGGACCTGCCGCAGTTCAGGGAACTGCTTGGCGACGGCTCCGCCTTCGGCGTTGCCTTTTCCTATGCCGAACAGCCGGCTCCGAACGGGTTGGCCGAAGCGTTCATCATCGGGCGCGAGTTCATCGGCGACAGTCCTGTCTCTTTGATCCTGGGCGACAACATCTTCTACGGCGACGGGCTCTCGCAGCGCTGCCGCGCGGCGGTCGCGCGAGACAAGGGCGCCTCGGTCTTCGCCTATCAGGTGGACGACCCGCAGCGCTATGGCGTCGTCGAATTCGATCGTGCAACTCAGCAGGCGCTTTCTATCGAAGAGAAGCCCGCGGCTCCCAAGTCCAACTGGGCCGTCACCGGTCTCTATTTCTACGACAACCAGGTCGTCGACATCGCATCCTCGATCAAGCCGTCACCGCGCGGGGAACTCGAGATCACCGACGTCAATCGCGCCTATCTCGAGCAGGGCAGGCTGCATGTCATTCGCCTCGGGCGAGGTTATGCCTGGCTCGACACCGGAACGCACGACAGCCTGCATGAAGCGTCGTCCTTCGTTCGCACCATCGAGCATCGCCAGGGCATCAAGGTCATGTGTCTGGAGGAGATCGGGTTCGAGCTCGGCTGGCTGACCGAGGAGCAGGTCGTCAAACGGGCGGCTTCCCTCGGCAAGACGGACTACGCGCGCTATCTCGAGCGCCGGGTGAGGGAGATCACGAATGGCTGAGGTGCGGAATCTCGGCCTGGACGGCGTCTATGAAATCACCCCGGCCAAGTTCGAGGACGAGCGAGGCTTCTTCTCCGAAACCTGGAATGCGGAGAAGCTGGCACGCGCCGGCATCGTCGTGGATTTCGTCCAGGACAACCATTCGCTCTCGCGACCGCGCGGCGTGATGCGCGGCCTGCATTTCCAGATGCCGCCCTTCGCTCAGGACAAGCTCGTGCGCGTGCTGCGCGGTTCGGTGTTCGACGTCGCGGTCGATATCCGCAAGGGCTCGCCGACATTCGGCAAGTGGGTTGGAGTTACGCTCTCCGACAAGGCCTGGAACCAGATGCTGGTGCCCAAGGGCTTCGCGCATGGCTTCGTCACGCTCGAGCCGGACACCGAGGTCGTCTACAAGGTGTCGGCGCCCTATTCTCAGCCGCATGACAGGTCGATCCGTTTCGACGATCCCGACATCGCGATCGACTGGCCCGTTGCCGCAACCGAAATGACCCTGTCGTCCAAGGACTCAGCAGCCCCCGCACTGAACGCACTCGAAACCGGATTCGTCTACACGTGAAAAAAGATCTCCCAACCGTCCTCGTCACCGGCGGCGCCGGTTTCATCGGCTCGGCGGTCTGCCGGCACCTGGTGTCCACGGGCGCATACCGGGTCGTCAACCTCGACAAGCTGACCTATGCCGGCAACCTCAGTTCGCTGCGCGACCTCGATGGGCATCCGAACTACGCCTTCTACAAGGCCGACATCTGCGACACCGACAAGGTGAGCGAAATCCTCGCCGCGGAAAAGGTCGGCCGGATCATGCATCTTGCAGCGGAGAGCCATGTCGACCGCTCGATCGACGGGCCGATGGCTTTCGTCACGACCAATGTCGTCGGCACGGCCAGCCTCCTGTCGGCGGCGCTCGCCCATTGGCGCAGCCTCGGCTTTGCAGAGCAGGAGAGCTTCAGGTTCCATCACGTATCGACCGACGAGGTGTTCGGCGACCTTCCGTTTGATTCCGGTGTGTTCACGGAAGAGTCGCCCTACAAGCCGTCGTCGCCCTATTCGGCTTCGAAGGCAGCTTCCGACCATTTCGTCCGCGCCTGGCACGAGACCTACGGCATGCCGGTCGTGCTCTCCAACTGCTCGAACAACTACGGCCCGTATCACTTCCCGGAAAAGCTCATCCCGCTGGTCATCGCCAATGCGCTCGATGAACGCCAGTTGCCGGTCTACGGCAAGGGCGCCAATGTGCGCGACTGGCTCTTCGTCGAGGACCATGCACGGGCGCTCGAGGCGGTCATGACCAGAGGGCAGGTCGGCGAAAGCTACAACATCGGCGGCCGTGCGGAACGCACCAACCTCGAAGTGGTCGAAACGATATGTGCGCTGCTCGATGCTCGCCGGCCGCGGAGCAACGGCAAATCTCACCTCGACCTTATTGCCTACGTCACCGACAGGCCCGGCCATGACCGGCGATATGCGATCGACCCGACCAAGAGCGAACGCGAGCTCGGCTGGCGGCCGCAGGAGACCTTCGAGACCGGACTTGGTCGCACTGTCGACTGGTATCTTGAGAACGGCTGGTGGTGGCGGCCGATCCGCGAGCAGCGGTTCGACGGTACGCGCCAGGGACTGGTTGGCGCACGGTGAAGATACTGGTCACCGGCACCGCAGGCCAGGTGGCGCGCGCGCTGGCGGCAAGAGGGGCTACGCATCCCGACATCCAGATCGTCGCCGTCGGCCGACCGGACCTGGATCTCGAGGATTTGTCGACCTTTGCTCCGGTGCTACGCTCGGTCGGCCCTGATCTCGTCATCAATGCAGCCGCGCACACCGGCGTCGACCAGCAGGAGGACGAGCCCGATCGCGCCTTCAGGATGAACGCCGAGGCGCCCGCGGAGCTCGCGCGCCTGACGCGATCGGCCGGCATCCCGATCGTCCAGATCTCGACCGACTACGTCTTCGATGGAACTTCCACGCACCCCTATGTCGAGAGCGACGCTCCCAATCCGCAGACGGTGTATGGGCGCAGCAAGCTTGCGGGCGAGGAAGCGGTGCGCGCGGGCAATCCCGACCACCTGGTGGTGCGCACGGCCTGGGTGGTGAGCCCCTACGGGCGCAACTTCGTCAAGACGATGCTGTCGCTCGCGCAGACCCGCGACACGCTCCAGGTGGTTTCCGACCAGTTCGGCAATCCCACGGAGGCGCACGACATAGCCGATGGTCTGCTTTGCGCGGCAATGGCGCGGCGGCGCGACAGGTCCTTCCGGCAGGGCACCTACCACCTCGCCGGCCAGGGCAAGGCAAGCTGGTACGAACTGGCGCAGCATGTTCTGGCCACCAGCGCTGAACTCGGCGGCCCGACGGCAGCGGTCGCACCGATCAGCAGCGACATGTGGCAGGCGAAGGCGGCGAGGCCAGCCAATTCGCAACTCAACTCCGGCGCCTTTGAGAGCGACTTCCACTATCGCACCGGGAGATGGAGGGAGAGGGCCGCGGATGTCGTTCAGGCATTGCTGAAGGACAGCGTCCACGTGGCCTCTTGAGGGGCGCCGAAAACTGGATTTGCCTACCTTTGCCTGGTCTGGCCGGTCCTGTCGCAGTGCACCAGACGTTGGAGACCCGAGAATGAACAGTAGCTTGGATCTTGTTGTGGTCACCTACAACAGCGCTGCGGTCCTGCAGGCATTCCTGGAAAGCGTTCCGGGATCGGTCAACGTCATCGTAGCCGACAACAACAGCACGGATGGTTCCGTTGCCATCGCAAGGGCCGCTGGGGCGAGGGTGGTCGATATTGGCGAAAACGTCGGATATGGCTGCGCTTGCAATATCGGCGCCGCGGCAGGCACCGCCCCAATGCTGCTGTTCGCCAATCCGGACCTTCGATTGCGGGCGGGCGCCATGGAGGCGCTGGTTTTGGCTGCGGAGTCGTATCCGAATGCCGCATTCAACCCAAGCATCTATTCGGGCAATCGACGCCGCTTCAGGAAGTGGTCACGACTCCTGCCGGCGTCCGACTTTTGGCATGGGGCGCCACCCGACAGCGACTGCGAGATTCCCGTCCTGCACGGGTCATGCATCATGGTTCGCCGCAGTCATTTCGAGAAGGTCGGCGGTTTCGACCCGAAGATCTTTCTTTTCCATGAGGATGACGACTTGAGCCTGAGGCTGCGCCAGGCGGGTGTACAACTCCGCCTCGCCGCCAATGCCGTTGTGGATCATGCCGAAGGCAGGTCGAGTACCCGTTCGCCCGTGTCAGGAAGGATCAAGGGCGAGGCAATGGGACGCTCGCTCGTGTACGTCATGAACAAGCACCACCTGGACCTCGACGTCCCGGCGGAGCGATACAGGGCGTGGCTGAGGTTGCTCGCCCCCCATGTCCTGTTCAATGGCGCCCGTCGCTCCAAGACACTTGGCTTCCTTCATGGACTGAATGGTGGCGCCATGGATCGGCTTGGGAAGTCCCATGGCTGATTGCAGCCGCGCAGATGGAGCTTCCTCGCTTGCGGGCAAGTTCGAGGGCAGCGGCCCGTCGGGTACAAGCGATGAGCAGGCAAGAGCGTAGTTAGGCATGCTCTTAGCGCCAAGGAATTCTTAGTGGAATTATTGATGACCAGAAAATCAGAATTGGAGCGAGCAGAAGGGAGGAGTCTTCCGGCAAGCGTGGGTTCCGAGCCTGTGCAGGTTGAACTCCAGTCGACCGTGCGGTCGAACATGCACGAATTGCAGTCCGATGATTTGGAAAAGAGGTTCGATCCTCAGAGCAGGGATTTGGAAGAGAAGGACAACTTTCAACCCAATGAGCAAGTGGATCTCCTGGTCAGCGACATCAAGTGGACGGCAGCCAAGATTGCCGAGTTGCAGCGCAGCAACTGGTTGAGCAAGGCGCCATTCTGGCGTTTGGTGCGCCGCCTCATCAAGGTCCGGCTGCTCTATGCCCTGTCGAACTCGCGCCTGCTCAGCGCGCGCAGTAGGGAGCGCTTTTTACGGTCCGCCGAAAAGCGCGATCCTCTGCTGCTCGCGTCGCGGCTCGACAGGTTCTGCAGCGATTTCTTCGCCCGGATGAGTTCGAATGAGTTCCTCAGGCAGCAGCGCGACCTCCAGTTCGCAAGCTATGGAGTCCGGGTAACCGCCATTGTCCCGAACTACAATCACGCCGCCTATCTCGCACAACGCATCGACAGCATACTCGGCCAGAGCTATCCGCTGATTGATATCATAATCCTTGACGACTGTTCGACGGATGAAAGCCGCGTGATCATCGAGGACTATGTATCCAGGTATCCGGATCGTATTTCTGCAGTATTCAACGAGAGAAATTCCGGGAACGTCTTCCATCAGTGGAAAAAGGGGCATGAGCTAGCGACGGGAGATCTCGTATGGATCTGCGAGAGCGACGATTTCTGCGACAGCTCATTCGTCGAAAACCTTGTGGGTGCGTTCCGTGACCCAAGCGTCATGGTAGCATTCGGCCGCATCGAGTTTGCCGACAAGACCGGCCAGTTCATGCCCGGCATGGACGATTATCGAGAAAGCAGCGAAGCGGGCATATGGAATGATCCATTGGTCCGGCCAGCGGCGCGCTGGTTCGAAGGTGGCTTCGGTGTCAAGAACGTGATCGCAAATGTGGGCGGCAGCATCTGGCGCCGCTTCCCGGTGCCGGAAGCGATATGGGAGGAGGCCCGTTCGTACCGCATCATGGGGGATTGGTTCCTTTACGGTGCCCTCGCGGCCGGCGGGCAGATTGCCTACAATCCAGATGCCGTTTCCTTCTTCCGCATCCATGGCGCGAACACGTCAGGCTCGTCAGCGCAGTCGACGCCTGAATATTACCGCGAGTATGCGAAGCTGATGACTTCCTTGAAGCGACGCTGGGACATTCCCGATGCAACCCTTGATCGATTTCTCGAGAGTTGCAATCGCATCTACAAGGGGCGCGACGTCGGCGTCGGTTTCGAGGAGCTGCTGCGTCCGACGGAACTCCGCGCTGTTCGCCGAGATACACCGCATATTCTCATGGGCATTCTCGGCTTTTCATATGGCGGCGGGGAGATCTTTCCGATCCATCTGGCGAATGCCCTGCACCGGCAGGGGGCAAATGTATCGATCTTGCAGATGATGGACACGCATGATCATCCGGACGTGCGGGAAATGCTGGATCGCGGCATACCGGTCTATAGCGCCAACGTCCTAAGCGATTTGGGGATTCGGAATTTCATCAAGGCGGCCGGAGTTTCCGTTGTCCACTCCCACCTTGCGACTGTCGAGCGATTCCTGATCGAGGAGGGTGGGGCCGACGTACCCTACATCGCCACCCTTCATGGGTCTTACGAGGCCATGAAAGTCTCGCGCGGCAGGGTGAAGAAGTGGGCGGCACGCATCGACCAGTTCATCTACACGGCAGACCGAAATCTCGAACCGTTCGACGGATTGGGCGTAGCTGACGAAAAGTTCATCAAGTTTCCCAATGCGATGCCGATCGACCCGGCGCCGTTCGCCAGGACACGCCGGGACCTGGGCATCGACCAGGACACCGTCGTGTTCACCCTGGTGGCGCGCGGCATCGCCGGAAAGGGCTGGGAGGAAGCGGTCCGTGCGCTCGGCTTGCTTCGCAAGCGTCATCCTGAGCAAAGGGTCGCGGTGATTGCCGTCGGCGAGGGACCTGCCACCACGCGCGCCATGGACCTGGCCAAAGGGGACCCCGACATCCATTTCCTCGGCTATGAGCAGCGCATTCACGGGCTCTATGCCATTAGCGACGTGGCGCTCTTGCCCACGCGCTTCCCGGGTGAATCCTATCCCCTGTGTCTCATTCAGGCGATGCAGATGGGCGTTCCCTGTGTCGCGACCGATATCGGTAACATCCGGACGATGATCGAAGTCGCCGGCGGCGCGGCAGGCGAGATCGTGCCGTTTTCCGCGGACGACGCGGTCTATCTTGAAGGTCTGGTATCGAGCATGGAGAATATGCTTGATCCTCGCCATCGTGCGCGGTTGGCCGAAAATGCACGCAAGGCTGCCGTTCGCTACGATATCGACGCCCTCGCTGGACGGTACCGCGATCTCTACGACGAAGTCTTGGCCCGCCGCTCTTGATGCCAGCACATCCGCCCAGAAGGATGGTGCACCCATGCGAACACTGCTGGTTGGAGGGGCGGCTTCATGGGCCACGCGCTTGTTGCGGCACTGCATGGCCGGACACGCCGTCACCATCGTGGGGCGCAGCGCCAAGGCCCTTCGGCCGCCGCCACGTCGGTCCGAGGCTTCGCGTTGTCGCACCAGCATTGGTCATGTATTATCCGCCCGCCGGTGACCTAAAAGCTGCATCGTGCAGGCCGGCTTGGGAGAAACGGCCATGTTACGTGCGATTTCGTTTGCATTTGCCTTGTTGATTTTCCCCGCTACTGCATTCGCCAACTCATGTCCGACAATAATGGCCGCAATTGATGCTGCCATGCCTTCCGCGCAACTGTCGGCTGCGGACATGACGAAGGTCATGGAACTGCGTGCGCAGGGAGAGTCGCTGCATCAGTCCGGAGATCATGCCGGGTCGGAAGCCGCGCTCAATGAGGCCAAGAAGATGCTGGGCATCTAGGATAACCGGAGTTCGGACACTGTCGTACGGGTTCGGTCGGGCGAAGCCCGGTCGAATCCGATACCTACGCCTAGCCCTCAAATGGCCGCGAGCAGCGTCAGTATGCTTGGGCTTGGGAGGTGATGGCGGAGAAGGAGGGATTCGAACCCCCGATGGGCTTGCACCCATGCCGCATTTCGAGTGCGGTGCATTCAACCACTCTGCCACTTCTCCGCATCTGTGGTCGGGCCGTTACCGGCGCGGCGCACTAGATAACGGCTGATCCTAATTCGCACAAGGCCAAATATGCGTTTCCTTACGGCAACTTTTCCGGGCCCGGAAAACTAAGCTTCCGGCAGCTCGAAATCCTTTGCTGGTTGACTGCAATTTGGCCTGAGCTCCCCTTGGCAGTTCGCAAGATCGTTGGCGTCGTCGGTTGTCCTTGCGGACTTTGGAAGGCCGATAGCTCGTGTGTCATCGGGCTGTGCCTATGAAGTGGCTTGGCTCCAGCCGACGAGCTTGCTAACTGAGGCTCATCGGCAATGGCCAGTGCCAGCCTGCGCTTTTCCTGCCAGTTGCCTTGACTTCGCGACAACCATCGGTTACGGGACGCCTGCAATCGGCGTGGGGGAGTCTCCGCGCCGCTTGTTTTTTGAACCCGCAACGACTGACAAAAAGACGGCCCGGATCGCAGATCCAACAAGGCCGACCGAACAGCGAAAGGCAAAAAATGTTCGCAGTCATCAAAACGGGCGGCAAGCAGTACCGCGTCGCCGCCAATGATGTGATCAAGATCGAGAAGGTCGCCGGTGTCGCCGGTGAGACCGTGGAATTCGTCGAAGTGCTCGCCGTCGGCGAGGGCGACAAGGCTGAGATCGGCGCGCCCTTCGTGGCCGGCGCGATCGTCGCGGCGGAAGTGGTCGAACAGGGCCGCGCTCCGACCGTCATCGCCTTCAAGAAGCGTCGTCGCCAGAACTCGCGCCGTTCGCGCGGCCATCGTCAGCACCTGACGACGGTCCGGATCGCCGAGATCCTGACGGGCGGTGCCAAGCCTTCGAAGAAGGCAGCGGCGAAGACCGAAGCCGCGGCTGAAGAAGCCGCCGAGAAGCCCGCGAAGAAGGCAGCGCCGAAAAAGGCTGCAGCCGTCGCGGAATCAGAGTAATCAGAGCGACTGAAGGAGAACATCCATGGCACATAAGAAAGCTGGCGGTTCGTCGCGCAACGGTCGCGATTCTGAGTCGAAGCGCCTTGGCGTCAAGAAGTTCGGCAGCGAAGCCGTGATTCCGGGCAACATTATCGTTCGTCAACGCGGCACGCAGTGGCATCCCGGCGTCAACGTCGGCATGGGCAAGGACCATACCCTTTTTGCTCTTGAAGCCGGTGCAGTGTCGTTTGCCAAGAAAGCCAACGGCCGAACCTACGTATCGGTAAACCCGATGCCGAAGGCCGCGGAGTAGCCGGTTCCGCACTACAACACCGGCGCCCCATCTCGGGAACCGGTGTCTGGCCAAGCCAGGAAAAGGATCAGGGGAGATGGGTCACCATCTCCCCTTTTTCATTGCCTGGAGGACTAAAATGGTTGCCGAGAAGGAAGATTTCGAAGACGAAAGACTGTCGATAGACTGCCCCATACTGTTGACGGAGCGGCTCGTCCTGCGCCCGCCGCACGAGGACGATGTCCCCGAACTGGTGCAGCTCGCCGACAACCGGCACATCGCCGAGATGCTGGCACGCATGCCGCATCCCTATGGCGAGGCCGAGGCACGCGCATTCCTGTCGATGGCGCGGACCCAGCGCGGCGGTGTGGTCTATGCAATGACCCTCGCCGACAGCGGCGCCTTCATCGGCTCGGCCGGCCTCAACGTCACCGACCGTGGCCTCGAGCTCGGCTATTGGGTCGGCGAGCCCTACTGGAAGGGTGGCTACGCCACCGAGGCTGCGCATGCGCTGGTCGATCTCGCCTTCCGGGCGACCGACACCAACGTGCTCAACGTCTCGTGCCGGGTCATCAACCCGGCGTCGCGGCGCGTCATCCACAAGTGCGGCTTCCAGTATGCCGGGCAGGGCATGCTGAACTCGATCGTCGCCGGCCAGGTGCCGGTCGAGCGCTATCGCCTCGACCGCAAGACCTGGGCGAGCCTCAGGTCATGGCCGCGTTTCTGAGATGAGCCTTCAGGCCAGCTCGACCCACACCGGCTGGTGGTCGGAGCCGTCCGCTTCGGTATCGATGCGGACGGATTTGACCCTCGCCGCAAGGTTGGACTGGAGGAAGGCGTAGTCGATGAGGCGGGTCTTTTCCGGATGGATCGTGTCGCTCCAGGAGACCGACCCGTCCGGAACCCCGCCCGCCAGGGCGTAGGCGTCGACGGGGTGATGGGCGACGATCTGGGGGCCTTCGACCGGGTCGGGCACGCCGGTCATGACGAGGTGCTCGGGCGAGCCCCGCACCATGTTGAAGTCGCCCATGAGCACGAATTCTTCGGGGCTGGGGAGCTCGGGGAAACCGTATTCGGCGGCGCCGGTGATGGCGCCGCCCTCCATCGCATAGGCGTAGGTCCGCTCCTTGAGGTGGCGGATCTGCGCAATCCGTTCCTCCTGGCTGACATGGTCGAGATGCACAGAGTAGACGCGCAACGGGCCGGAAGGGGCCATGACCAGCGCCTCCAGCGCCGCGCGCTGCAGATTGCCGCGGTTCAGGCGCCGGCTGCGCGGCAGAAGCAGGTTGCGCGACGCCACGATCGGCCAGCGCGACAGCACCATGTTGCCGAACTGCAGCCGCCTATTGGCCGGCTTGCCGTCGTCGCCGACCATGCCGAAGTCGATGTCCATGGCGACGCCAAAGACGTGGAAGTAATCGGGCAGCAGGCGCGCAAGGCCGTCGACCATGTCGGCCATGTTGTTACGCATGAAGTTGCGGGTCACTTCCTGCAACGCCACGATGTCGGCGCCTGCCACGGCACGGGCGATGCGCCCGAGATCGTAGTGGCCGTCGCGGCCGACCCCGTACTGGGTGTTGTAGGTGACCAGCTTCATCGACATCCCCTCATTGCGCGGCTCACCGTCCGCACCAATCCGCTCTCGCCCTTCGCCGCGCCTTGCGCTATGGCAGGGGCGCCGAAACAACGAAATAACAGCAGAAGACGAAGAGTCCGATGAAATTTCTCGACCAGGCCAAGGTTTACATCCGCTCCGGCAATGGCGGCGCGGGTGCCGTGTCGTTCCGGCGCGAAAAATTCATCGAGTTCGGCGGCCCGGACGGCGGCGACGGCGGACGCGGCGGCGACGTCTGGCTGGAGGTGGTCGACGGCCTCAACACGCTGATCGACTATCGCTACCAGCAGCATTTCAAGGCGCAGACCGGCGTGCACGGCATGGGCCGCAACATGACGGGCGCAAAGGGCGCCGACATCGTGCTCAAGGTGCCCGTCGGCACGCAGGTCTATGAAGAAGACAACGAGACGCTGATCTGCGACCTGACCCAGGTCGGCCAGCGCTATCTGCTTGCCAAGGGCGGCAATGGCGGCTTCGGCAACCAGCATTTCAAGACTTCGACCAACCAGGCGCCGCGTCGCGCCAATCCCGGTCTCGAAGGCCAGGAGATGTGGGTCTGGCTCAGGCTCAAGCTGATCGCCGACGCGGGCCTCGTGGGGCTGCCCAACGCCGGCAAGTCGACCTTCCTCGCCTCCGTCACGGCCGCCAAGCCGAAGATCGCCGACTACCCGTTCACCACGCTGCATCCGGGCCTTGGCGTCGCTCGCATCGACGCGCGCGAATTCGTCATCGCCGACATTCCGGGCCTGATCGAGGGCGCGCATGAAGGCGTCGGCATAGGCGACCGCTTCCTCGGCCATGTCGAGCGCACGCGCGTGCTTCTGCACCTCGTCTCGGCGCAGGAGGAAAACCCCGGCAAGGCCTACAAGGTCGTGCGTGGCGAGCTTGAAGCCTATGGCCATGGGCTGACTGACAAGATCGAGATCGTTGCGCTGTCCCAGGTCGATACGCTCGATCCGGAGACGCGCAAGAAGAAGGCCGCATCGCTGAAGCGCGCCGCCGGGCGTGCGCCGATCATGCTGTCGGCAGTCACCCGCGAGGGCGTCGAGGAGACGCTGCGCGCGCTGATGAGCGTCGTCGAGGAGGCGCGCCAAGCAAGCGGCGACGTTGCGCCCGCCGATGCGCGCTGGACGAAGTAGGCCGGCCGACATGACCATACCGTCGCTCCGGACCTACAAGCGCATCACCGTCAAGATAGGCTCGGCGCTGCTGGTCGACCGCTCTACCGGCCTCAAGCGCGAATGGCTGGCGTCGATGGCCGACGACATCGCGACCCTCGCTGAAGGCGGTGCCGACGTGCTGGTGGTCTCGTCGGGCGCGATTGCGCTCGGCCGCACCATCCTCGGCCTCGGCAAGCGGGCGCTGAAGCTCGAAGAGAGCCAAGCGGCCGCCGCAGTCGGCCAGATCGAACTCGCCGGCGCGTGGCAGGATGCGCTCGGTCGCAAGGGGCTGAAGTCGGGCCAGATCCTGGTGACGCTCGGCGACACCGAGGAGCGCCGGCGCTACCTCAATGCGCGGGCCACCATCTCGACGCTGCTCAAGATGAAGGCCGTGCCCGTCATCAACGAGAACGACACGGTTGCTACCACCGAGATCCGCTATGGCGACAACGACCGCCTGGCGGCGCGCATGGCGACCATGATGGGCGCAGACCTTCTGGTGCTGCTGTCCGACATCGACGGCCTCTACACCGCCCCGCCTGCGCACGACCCGAACGCCAGGTTCATCCCGGTCGTCGACCGCATCACGCCCGACATCGAAGCCATGGCGGGCGCGGCTGCGTCCGAACTGTCGCGTGGCGGCATGCGCACCAAGCTCGACGCCGGCAAGATCGCGACCGCCTCGGGTACTGCGATGATCATCACCGCGGGCACCAGGATGTCGCCGCTGATGGCGATCGAGCGCGGCGAACGCTTCACTTTCTTCCGCCCGAGCGGCAATCCGGTGAAGGGCTACAAGACCTGGATCGCCGGGCAACTCGAACCGGCCGGCCGATTGACCGTCGACGCCGGCGCGGTCGGCGCGCTGCTCTCGGGCAAGTCGCTGCTTCCGGCCGGCGTGAGGCTGGTCAGCGGCAACTTCTCGCGCGGCGACACGGTGGCGATCCTGTCGCCCGAGGGCCGCGAGATCGCGCGCGGGCTGGTTGCCTATGACGCTGCGGATGCCGTAAGGATCGCTGGGCTGAAATCGACCGAGATCGAGACCGTGCTCGGCTACGAGGCGCGGTCGGCGATGATCCACCGCGACGACCTGGTGGTGAGCCACGCCGACGCGGTGCCGGTGCAGGCGGAAGGGTGAGGACCATGCTGAAGGCGCACGAGAGCCAGGACACGGCGCGGCTGATGGCTGAGATCGGCCGCAAGGCCCGCGCCGCCGCGCGCCCACTCGCGACCGCCAGCGCCGAACGCAAGCATGCCGCCCTGATCGGCATGGCGGACGCCATCCTGCGCCGCGAGCAAGAGATCCTCGACGCCAACGCCATCGACGTGAGCAACGGCGAGGAGGCCGGCATCAGCGGCTCCTTCATGGACCGGCTGAAGCTGACGCCCGGCCGCATCCGCGACATGGCCAATGGCATCCGCGCGATTGCCGACCTCAGGGATCCCGTGGGCGAGGTCATCGCCGAATGGGACCGCCCGAACGGGCTGCACATCGAGCGCGTGCGCACGCCGCTCGGCGTCATCGGCGTGATCTACGAGAGCCGCCCGAACGTCACCGCGGATGCCGGCGCGCTCTGCCTCAAGGCGGGCAATGCGGTGATCCTGCGCGGCGGCTCGGATTCGCTCAACTCGTCGCTGGCGATCCATTCCTGCCTGGTCGAGGGGCTGAAATCGGCCAAGCTGCCGGAGGATGCGATCCAGCTCGTGCCCGTGACCGACCGCGCCGCCGTCGGCGAGATGCTCAAGGGTCTTGGCGGCAACATCGACGTGATCGTGCCGCGCGGCGGCAAAAGCCTGGTCGAGCGCGTGCAGACCGAGGCGCGGGTGCCGGTCTTCGCCCATCTCGAGGGCATCTGCCATCTCTACATCGACAAGTCGGCCAAGCTCGACATGGCGGTGGCGATCGCCGTCAACGCCAAGATGCGGCGTACCGGCATCTGCGGCGCGGCCGAGACGCTTCTTGTCGACCGTGCGGTCGCCTCGACCCATCTGGTGCCAGTGCTCGAGGCGCTGCGCAAGGCAGGCTGCGAGATCCATGCCGACGAGGACGTGCTTGCGGCCTTTGCCGACGCGCAGCCGGCGACCGAGGCCGACTGGTCGACCGAATATCTCGACGCCATCATCTCGGCCAAGCTGGTCGACGGCATTTCGGGCGCCATCGAACATATCGAGACGTTCTCCTCGCACCACACCGAGGCGATCGTCGCCGAGGACGCCAAGGCGGTGGAGCGCTTCTTCAACGAGATCGACTCGGCGATCCTGCTACACAACGCCTCGACGCAGTTCGCCGACGGCGGCGAATTCGGCATGGGGGCGGAGATCGGCATCGCCACCGGCAAGATGCACGCGCGCGGTCCGGTCGGCGTGGAGCAACTGACCTCGTTCAAGTACCGCGTGCGCGGCAACGGCCAGCTCAGGCCGTGACCGGGCACATCGGGCTGGTGTGAAGGCCTTGCGCGCAATCACCCCCCTCTGCCCTGCCGGGCATCTCCCCCTCAAGGGGGGAGATTGCCTGTCATCGGGACCGTCCCAAATCGCGGACGCTGTAGGGTGTGGGCCTTGGCCAAGGATACTTATCTCCCCCCTTGAGGGGGAGATGCCCGGCAGGGCAGAGGGGGGCGCATAGCACCATGCTTTCCCCCAGCCCGCTTGTACCCCACGAATACCTGCGCATGCCGCACGCCATGAAGGGCATGCAGGTTGGGCTGTTCGGTGGGTCGTTCAATCCGCCGCATTCCGGGCATTCGCTTGTGGTCGAGATCGCCATGCGCCGACTGCAGCTCGACCAGCTGTGGTGGATGGTCACTCCGGGCAATCCGCTGAAGAGCACGCGCGACCTCGCGCCGCTCGCAAGACGGATCGAGATGTCGGAGCAGGTCGCCAAGGATCCGCGCATCAAGGTCACCGCCTTCGAGGCGAGCCACCACGTGCGTTACACCGCCGACACGCTGGCGCTGATCAAGGCGCGCAACCCGGGCGTCGATTTCGTCTGGATCATGGGCGCCGACAACCTGCGCGACTTCCACCGCTGGCAGCGCTGGCGGCAGATCGTCATGACCTTTCCCATCGCAGTGATAGACCGGCCGGGGGCGACGTTGTCCTTCCTGTCGTCGGTCGTCGCCAAGACTTTCGACTATGCGCGCGTCGACGAGGGCGACGCGCCACGGCTTGCCCGGATGAAGGCCCCGGCCTGGACCTTCATCCATGGACCGCGCTCGCTGCTGTCTTCGACGGCGCTGAGAAACGGCACCGCCAAGGACAAGGGCTAGTCAGCTCTTGATAGGAATCCAGAGTTCGTAGCCGCCATTGCCGGTCACCGGATCGAAACTCTCCGGATAGAGTTCGAAATGCGGCGCATCCGCCGCCTTGTGGCCCGAGTTGGGCAGCCACTTGCTCCAGACGGTGTTGGTGATGCGTCGGATCATCGAAATGTGGTCGGTGGTGGCGAAGACCGCATAGCGTTGCTGCGGGATGCGGATGCGGCTGAACTCCGGCGACAGGCTGGAGAAGTCTTTCACCTCGACGCCGGCGATGTATTCGAACGTGTCGTCGTCGAAATTGCAGCAGACGCCGTAGCCGATCATGCCCTGCTGGCCGGGCACGTTGCCGAAATGCGGGCCGAAGCGCTGCCAGAGCGAAGGGATGCCGAGGCTGGTCTCGCAGGTGTAGCGCTCGCCGAAGCCGGCGATCAGGAGGGCGTGGCCGTCGACGAAGCGAGGCGCGGCAAGAGTGTCCAGGTAGGTTTCATCCATCTTGAGAGGCTCCATGAGGTCTGGTTCGGGTACGGAGCCGTTTGCGCGCACCTCCTCGGGCGTCAGCCCGAAGCGGTCGCGAAAGGCCCGGGTGAACGCCTCATGCGAGCCGTATCCGGCGTCGAGGGCGACCGACAGGATGTCGGGCGCTCCGCCCGCCAGCGCGAAGGCCGCTTCCGTCAGGCGACGGGCGCGGACATAGCCCATGACCGAGTAGCCGGTGGCGGCCGCGAAAGCGCGTGACATGTGGAACCGCGAGACACCGCCAATGGCGGCGACTTCGTCCAGCCCGATGTCGCGGGCGAAGTGGCTTTCGATGAACCAGACGGCTTTCTGGACTGGGGTCATTGTAGCTTCCGGCATGAGGACGCGAGCGTTATGCGCCCGCCATGCGCGGTCCGTTTGATCGCTCTTGCTGTTCGCCGATATTTCGCACGAAAGCGGCGATGGGAAAACGCACCCGGCCGAGTTTGATCCAGCCCTCACATTCCTGCGAGCCAGCGCGGTCGATGTCGTTTTTGCGCCGTTCCAAACCGGGCGGGCAGGCGAAGCTGGTCGCATGGATCAAAGAGACGGCATGCCGACCGGGATCGAGGAGGGCGAAAGAACGCCCGCCATCGCCGTGGCGGGCGTGATCCTGGCGATGGCGCTGGTCGCGGTCGGCAATGGCCTGATGTTCGGCTACATACCCGTGAGCCTTGGTGCCGCAGGCTACGCGCCGACCTGGGCCGGCTCGATCCTGACCGGCCTGTCGGCCGGCGGGCTGGCAGGCTGCCTGTTCACCGGCATGCTCGTGCGCCGGGTCGGACACGCGCGGGCCTACATGGTGTTCTCGGCACTGATCGTGCTTTCCAACGCGGCCATCGGCGCCGGCACGTTCCCGATCGTCTGGATCGCCGCGCGCGTCCTCTACGGCTTCGCGATCTGCGGGCTGTTCATCGTCGCCCAGAGCTGGCTCAACGACGCCGTCGGCAACGACATTCGCGGCCGGGTCATGGCGATCTTCTATGTCTGCTATGTCGTCGGCCTGGGCGTCGGTTCCTTCCTGCTGGGCTTCGTCGACATTTCGGGCGCCGAGGCGCCGCTGCTCGGCATCGCCTTCAACGCAATCTCCATCCTGCCCGTGGGGCTGACCCGCCTGCGCCAGCCACCTGCACCGCAGGCGGCCTCGGTGGCGCTGGCCCGAGCCTGGCGGATCTCGCCGGTCGGCGTCGCGGGCATGCTCGCCGTCGGCGGGCTGTCCATGCTGATCACCGGCTTCGCGCCGATCCACGCCACCGCGATAGGCCTTGACCAGCAGGAGGTGGCGACGCTGCTGTTTGCCATGCCGGTCGGCACGCTGCTGTTCCAGATACCTTTCGGCTGGATCTCCGACCGCACCGACCGGCGCTATGTGCTCGTCGCAGCCAGCCTGTTGGTGGTAACTGCGGGCGTAGCGGCCAGCCGCTTTGACGGCAGCGCCCTGGCGATCATGGTCGCGATCTACATCGTCTGGAGCGGGGCGAGCGAGTCGATCTACTCGCTCGCCAATGCGCATGCCTCCGATCGGGCGAGCAAGGACGACCTCCTTGCCCTGTCGAGCAGCATGCTGTTTGCGTGGTCGCTGTCGGGCTTCGTCGTGCCTGGTCTCGGCACCGTGCTGACCGCCGCCTACGGCACACAGGCATTCATGTATGTGGCCATCGCGATAGCGGCGCTCTACACGGTCTTCGTGCTGTGGCGACTGCGCACCAGCCGGGCAGTGCCGGCAAACGAAACCGGCACGTTCTCGCCGATGGCTTCGCAGGTCCCGCCGACGATCGACCCTTAGCCGGCGTTTCCAAGCCCCGAAAGTCATCAAATAGGGGGACTTCCCGGCCTTTGTCTTGAAACTGTCGCCCAACTCTGCCTATCTAAATGGGGTCACCGTGAGTCCATGGTGATTTGGTTGTTCCTGTCGGAAAGGAAAGACACTGAGAACAGCACTTCGGAA
This sequence comes from Mesorhizobium sp. SCN 65-20, assembly GCA_001724355.1. Taxonomy (GTDB): domain Bacteria; phylum Pseudomonadota; class Alphaproteobacteria; order Rhizobiales; family Rhizobiaceae; genus Aminobacter. The sequence goes on from MEEF01000003.1 coordinate 25,670, forward strand.
GAAGGCAGAAATCCTGCCTTCGCCGGCCGGGATAGGCGACATCGACGCCGTTGCCCGTGCCCTCAAGACCATCCTTGACAGTCTGGAAGACTCCAAGGCCGAAAATATCGTCTCCATCGACATTCAGGGCAAATCGAGCCTGGGCGACTACATGGTCGTGGCCTCGGGCCGATCGCACCGTCATGTTGCGGCTGTTGTCGATCATCTGCTCAAGGCGCTCAAGGATGCCGGCTTCGGCAATGCGCGCGTCGAAGGGCTGTCGGGCGCCGACTGGGTGCTCGTCGATACCGGCGATATCATCGTCCACGTCTTCCGTCCTGAAATCCGCGAGTTCTACAACATCGAAAAGATGTGGCAGGCGCCGGATCTCGAGGAAGAGACGGTTCACTGAGCCGTCCGACCTAGGGGATGAAAGTCTGGGTACATGCCGTGGGCCGGATGAAGGCCGGCCCCGAGAAGGAATTGGCCGACCGCTATCTTGACCGCTTTGCCAAGAGCGGAGGGCCGCTGGGGCTGGATTTCGGCGGGGTGACCGAGATTGCCGAGAGCCGCGCCCGCGACGTCGATGAGCGGCGACGCGAGGAGGCCGAGAGGTTGAGGGCGCAACTGGCGCCGGGCACGGCGCTGATCCTGCTCGACGAGCGCGGCAAGAACCTCTCCTCGCAACAGTTCTCCGACAAGATTGCCGCCATCCGCGACGCCGGCCAGCGCGGGGTGATGATCGCGATCGGCGGCCCCGACGGACATGACGAGGCATTGCGCGCAGAGGCCCAACTGCTGATCTCGTTCGGAGCGGCGACCTGGCCGCACCAGATGGTTCGCATCATGCTGGGCGAGCAGCTCTATCGGGCCGCCACGATTCTGTCGGGCCATCCCTACCATCGCGCCTGAATGCCCGGAATTCGACAAATTGCCCGGCAAATGTCCGCCGCGCGACGGGCCCGGCATCATGGTTGATTATTCCTTAACGATGCCGCAGCTAAGGTCGCAGCCATACATTCGGATCATCGCATGGCGCGGAAATTCTCTCTGAAGGCGTGGCCCCGGCCGTGCCGTGGCATCGCCGCGGCAGGCCTGCTGGCGCTCGTCTGCGGGGGTGCCGCAGCGCAGGAGGCCCAGCCCGCGCCCGATCCGGAACTGACCCGGTCCGAATACGAGGCTGTTGCCCGCGACATCCAGATCTCTGCCGAGCGTCGCGAAAAGCTGGCCGCCGAGATCGCCCAGGTGAAGAAGGACTACGCCTCGATAACCGCGGCGCTGATCCAGTCGGCCAAGACCGAGCGCAAGCTGGCGCAGGACATCGAGGACATCGCCGGCAAGCTCGAGGGTCTCAAGGAACAGGAATCCGGCATCCGCAATTCGCTTGCCATGCGCCGGGGCGTGCTTGCGGAGGTGCTGGGCGCGCTGCAGCGGATGGGGCTCAATCCGCCGCCTGCGATCCTGGTCAAGCCTGAGGACGCGCTGTCCTCCGTCCGCAGCGCGATCCTGTTGGGAGCAGTGGTGCCGGAACTGCGCTCGGAAACCGAAATCCTGATGGCCGACCTCAAGGAACTCACGCGGGTGGTGACCTCCATCGAGGCCGAACGGGACCGGCTGAAGACGGCCATGACCGAGCAGGCGGGCGAGAAGGAACGCCTCGACCTCTTGTTGGCGGCCAAGGAGCGGCTGCGCGGCGAATCCGAGGTGGCGCTGGCCGAAGAGACCAAAAAGGCGGCGGAACTCGCCGCCCGGGCCGAAAATCTCAAAGATTTGATCGCCTCGCTCGACGAGCAGGCGGCGAAGAAGGCGGACGAAGAGGAAGCCTCTCGCAAGGCGGCCGAGGAAGCCGCCAAGCAGGGCGCCGAGCCTGTCGTCCCGGTCGTGCCGGAAGCCAACCAACTTGTTGCTTCTACACCGTTTTCCCTGCTTCAGGGGCAGGTGTCCCTGCCGGTTGCGGGACGCGTCAAGCGGCGCTTCGGCGCCGAGGACGGCAATGGCGGCACCATGCAGGGGGACATGGTTGCGACACAATCGGGCGCCATCGTGACCGCTCCGGCGGATGGAAGCGTTCTTTATGCGGGGCCTTTCCGCTCCTATGGTCAACTCTTGATCCTCAATGCTGGCGACGGCTATCATGTCGTCCTGGCAGGGATGAGCAGAATCAGTGTCGCGCCGGGCCAGTCCGTGCTTGCAGGAGAGCCGATCGGCGCGATGGGAGAAGCCAGGGTGGCGAGCACCTCGACTTCGGGAAATGCGAATGCGACGCCGGAACTCTATGTAGAGTTCCGCAAGGATGGAAAACCCGTCGATCCGGCCCCGTGGTGGGCGGACCGTACCTCTGGAAGGACATGAATGATGCGTAAACTGTCGCTTCTGCTTGCCGGAGCGCTGATGGGTGCCTCAGCTATGAGCCTGGTGCAAGGCGCCCCCGGCTCGACGGCGAATGCGGCAGGCTCCGAGACCTACCGCCAGCTCGCGATCTTCGGAGACATCTTCGAGCGCGTTCGCAGCCAGTACGTGACCCCCCCGGATGAGAAGTCGCTCGTCGAGAATGCCATCAACGGCATGCTGACGTCACTCGATCCTCACTCGTCCTATCTCAACGCCGAAGCGGCCAAGGACATGCGCGTCCAGACCAAGGGCGAGTTCGGCGGCCTCGGTATCGAGGTGACGATGGAGAACGAACTGGTCAAGGTGATCTCGCCGATCGACGACACCCCGGCTTCCAAGGCCGGCGTGCTGGCCGGCGACTACATCTCCAAGATCGACGGCGTGGAAGTTCGCGGCATGACGCTGAACGACGCGGTCGAGAAGATGCGCGGCCTGGTTAACACCTCGATCAAGCTGACGATCCTGCGCGAGGGCGCCGACAAGCCGATCGAATTGTCGATCAAGCGCGACATCATCAAGGTCAAGGCGGTCAAGTTCCGGGTCGACAACGACGTCGGCTACATGAAGATCAACTCGTTCACCGAAAAGACCTATGACGACCTGCAGGACGCCATCAAGCAGATCAAGAAGCAGATCCCCGAAGACAAGCTGAAGGGCTATGTGCTCGACCTGCGCCTGAACCCGGGCGGACTGCTCGACCAGGCGGTGAGCGTGTCCGACACCTTCCTCGATCGCGGCGAGATCGTCTCGACCCGCGGCCGTGACCCGAAGGACATCACCCGCTTCGATTCCCGCGCCGGTGACGACATCGACGGCAAGCCGCTGATCGTTCTGGTCAACGGCGGCTCGGCGAGCGCCTCCGAGATCGTCGCGGGCGCGCTGCAGGATCACCGCCGCGCGACGGTGGTTGGCACGCAGTCCTTCGGCAAGGGATCGGTGCAGACGATCATCCCGCTGGCTGAGAACGGTGCGCTGCGCCTGACGACGGCGCTCTACTACACGCCGTCGGGCAAGTCGATCCAGGGCAAGGGTATCACGCCCGACGTCAAGGTCGACCAGCCGCTGCCGGTGGAACTGCAGGGTCGCGACGTGACCCGCGGCGAGTCCGAGCTCAAGGGCCACATCAAGGGTGCGGAAGAGAGCGACCAGGGTTCCGGTTCGGCCGCCTACGTGCCGCCGGAGCCCAAGGACGACATCCAGCTCAACTACGCGCTGGACCTGCTCCGCGGCGTGAAGACCGATCCGTCCTTCCCGCCGAACCCGGACAAGGCCGTGATGAACAACCAGTAAGGCCTGTCCGCGAAGGACTGGCCTGCTCGGCAAGGCAATGCAATGCTGCCGGAACCGCAAGGTTCCGGCAGTTTGATTCGGGGGTGGGCGTAGAGCGCCGTGCGTCCGCACGGACGCTCTAGATTTTGAAAGCCGCAGGGCACGGCGTGGCGCAGATCGAAAAAGACATCGACCGACCGCTTGGGCAGGCGATCAAACGCGGCAGCGGCGATGCGCGCTCCGCGTGGCTGCGCAAGGGGACCATGGTCGCCGGCCTTGGCGCGATCGTCGTGGTCGCGGTGTCTGCCGCCATTGCGCTGCGCGAGAAGCCGTTCCGGGTTCCCGAGATCGCCGCTGTCGCCAAGCCCGAGGTGGTTGCAGCCCCGACGCCGGCGGAAGCGGCGGCCAAAACCAACCTGCCGGCGCGCCGCGACGGTCCTGCCATCATCAAGGTGACGCCGCCGGCGGGCGAGAGCGGGGTCGTGGTGATCCGCGATCCTTCCGCCGTGGGGCAGAACCTCCAGGTCGCGCATCTGCCCGACAGGGCACTGGTCGAGGACAGCGGCACGGGTGCACTGCCGATCCGCGCCGCCGACGGCCGGCGTCCATTCGACGTCTATGCGCGGCCCTGGTCGGGCGCGCGTGGCGCGCGCATCGCCATCGTCATAGGCGGGCTCGGCCTGTCGCAGACGGGGACGCAGACCGCGATCGGCAAGCTGCCGCCGGAGATCACACTGGGCTTCGCGCCGCAGGGCAACAGCCTCGGGCGCTGGATGCAGACGGCCCGGCGCGAAGGGCATGAGATCGTGATGCAGGTGCCGCTCGAGCCCTTCGATTTTCCAAACGTCAATCCCGGCCGCAACACGCTCACCGTCGAGGCCGGCGAGGACGAAAACCTCAAGAATTTGCGCTGGGCGCTGTCGCGGACGACCAACTACACCGCGGTGATGAACTACATGGGTGCCCGCTTCTCGACGAGCCCGGAGGCCATGGGCGCGATGATGGCCGAACTCGGCAAGCGCGGCATAGGCTATGTCGACGACGGTTCGTCGGCGCGCAGCCTGGCCCCGGAACTGGCGCTCAAGAACGGCGTGCCCTTCGCAGCGGGCGATGCGATCATCGATGCCGTCCAGGACCGGGGGGCGATCCTGAACAAGCTCGACGAGCTCGAGCGTACGGCGCGCGCCAAGGGATTTGCCATCGGAACCGGCAACGCTTTCGACGTAACCGTCGACGCGGTGGCATCGTGGGCCAGCGAAGTGCGCAAGCGCGGCATCGAGATCGTTCCGATCTCCGCGGTCGCCAGCGACCCCGAACGAGGATAGCAATCATGCCGAAGAAGACGGTCGATCCGCGCGATCTGCCCTACCGCCCCTGCGTCGGGATCATGGTGCTGAATTCGAGCGGCCTCGTCTGGGCCGGCCGCCGCATCGCCGAGCCGGACAGCGAACTGTCTGATACCAACCAGCTGTGGCAGATGCCGCAGGGCGGCATCGACAAGGGCGAGGAGCCTCTGCCGGCGGCAGTGCGCGAGCTCTACGAGGAGACCGGCATGCGCAGCGTCAAGCTGCTGGCCGAGGCGCCGGGATGGATCAACTACGATCTGCCCGAGCATCTGATGGGCGTGGCGCTGAAGGGCAAATATCGCGGCCAGACGCAGAAGTGGTTCGCCTTCCGATTCGAGGGCGGCGAGGATGAGATCGCCATCGACCCGCCTCCCGGCGGTCACGCGCCCGAGTTCGACAGATGGGCGTGGAAGCCGATGCCGGAGCTGCCTGACCTCATCGTTCCGTTCAAACGCAAGGTCTACGACGAGGTGGTGGCGGCCTTCCGGCACCTCGTTGCCTAGGGCAATTCCAGGCAAAGTGCATCGCGGTTTTCCGCCCGAAATTGCGTCAAAACAAAGAGATAGAGGCTTGCTGCGGTTCGAAGAAAGCGGAAAGCCTCGAGCGACTGACCCGCCGTCACCCTTGACAAGCAGGGCTCGGTCGGCAACCCTTCCCGGATGTGCATTTTCGCTCACATAGGCAGCTTTGCCCTGTTTCGGGTCTGCCCCATCGCGGGATCCTAGCCCCGGCTCGGTCGCTATGCGACTTCCGAGCCCGCGGGGCACCCTTTTTCAACGCATGAAATCCTGAGCACCGGGCCGCACCGCGGTTCGGTTTGAACATTACAGCACGTCCGTTTGCGGACGGGCGGTCGCGCGCGTTCGTCAACGACGCCCGGCCGGACGAACATCCATGAGGTTTCCAAATTGCGCCAGAATATCAAGCAGCGCCGCGAGCATGAGATCGTGGTCAGCCAGAGCGACCATGAGCGGCTGACCGGCCTCGCCGAGTCAAGCCTCGACCGGCTTCCGGACATCGCCGAGGAATTGCTGAAGGAAATGGACCGGGCCAAGGTGGCGCCGCTCAGCCGCATTCCCGCGACCGTCATTCGCATGGGCTCCACGGTCACGTTCCGCAGTGGCGACGGCGAAGTGAAGACTGTGACGCTGGTCTATCCGGGCAAGGCCGACATTGCCGAGGGCAAGATTTCGATCCTGACCCCGGTCGGCGCGGCCCTGATCGGCCTGCGCGAGGGCCAGTCGGTCGCCTGGACGTCTCGCGACGGACGCCGGCTCGAATTCGAGATCGTCTCGGTCGAGGCGCCGCGCGAAGGCGCCAACTGAGAGGCCGCTCACCATTTCCTGAACTTTGCCAGCGCCGGGCCTATGGCCGCGCCTGTTGGAGACGCGTCATGACCAAATGTCAGCTGACGACCAAGGATTTTGCCATTCTGCAGACCATGCTGGACCGCCTCGCCTGGTCTGGCGGGCCGCTTGTTGCCCTGCTGAGGCGGAAGCTTGCAACCGCCCAGGTGGTGTTTTCGAACGATGTCGACGCCGACATCGTCACGCTCAACAGCCGTGTCGTCTACAGCGTCGACGGCGGTGCCGCGCATACGCGGATCGTAGCGCAGGGACCGGTGGGGGACATGGTCGGGCTCACCATTCCGATCACCGTTCCGCGCGGGCTGGCCCTGCTTGGCCTGCGCAAGGGCGAACAGATCGTCGTCGACTGCGGCAAGGAGACGACCGAGACCATCCGCGTGGACGACATCCTCTACCAGCCCGAGGCGGAGCGGCCGGGGATCGCCGCGACCGAGCCATCGCAGCCTTCCGCCGAGCGCCGGTTTCCCGTGCTGGTGTTCAGCGCCGACCGGCCGGAACCTCTTGGCGTCCGGGCAAAAATCCGGCACACCTCGGGGAATGGCGATGATCCCGGGCCATCGGCGGCCTGAGGGCGAACGCCTCGCGAGGGGCAGATGAAGGTAGTGGTAGTAGGTGGCGGTGTCATAGGCGTGACCACCGCCTATTACCTCGCCGAGGCCGGGCACGAGGTTGTCGTCTACGACCGCCAGAGGGGCCCGGCGCAGGAGACCAGCTACGCCAATTCCGGCGAGATCTCGTCGGGCTACGCGTCGCCGCTCGCCGCTCCCGGATTGCCGCGCAAGGCGCTCAAATGGCTGCTGACGACGAACGGGCCGCTTTCAATCCGGCCGAAGTTCGATCCCAAGATGTGGATCTGGCTGGCGCGGATGCTGCGTAATTGCACGGCCGAGCGCTATGCCGCCAACAAGGCGCTGATGATGCCGCTGGCCGAGTACAGCCGCGACATGCTTCGGGTGCTGCGCGAAGGGACCGGCATTTCCTATGACGAGCGCAGCCAGGGCACGCTCGAACTCTTCCGCACCCAGGAGCAGATGGGCGGCGCGGCCGCCGATCTCGCCGCCCTCGACAGGTTCGAGATTCCTTACGAGATACTGGGCGCCGACCAGTGCATCGCCGTGGAACCGGGGCTCGCCGGCGCGAGGGCCGAGTTCGCCGGCGGCCTGCGCCTGCCCGACGACGAGACGGGCGACTGCCGGCTGTTCACCGAGCGCCTGGCGGAGATGTGCGCGGCCCGGGGCGTCGTGTTCAGCTACTCCAACAAGGTCTTTCATTTCACCGCGCGCGATGGGAAGATCCACGCCGTGGGCGGGGCGGCGGGCAACATGGCTGCCGATGCCTACGTACTGGCGGCCGGAAGCTACTCCGAGCGCTTCATGCGCAAGCTGCGGCAGCGCCTGCCGATATATCCGCTCAAGGCCTACTCGTTGACGCTGCCCATCGTCGACGATGGCGCAGCACCCGTGTCCACAGTCATCGACGAGGCCAGGAAGGTGTCGATCACCCGCCTCGGCAACCGCATTCGCGTCGGCGGGGCGATGGAAATGGCGGGCTTCGACGTGACGTTAAACGAAGCGCGACGGGCAGTTCTGGAAAGCCTGCTGGATGAGTTCTTCCCGGGTGCCGGCGACCTCAGAGCCGCGCAGTTCTGGTGCGGTCTCGGCGCCATGACGCCGGACGGGCCGCCGATCGTGGGCAGGACCAAGATTCCGAACCTTTACATCAACACCGGCCACGGCATGCTCGGCTGGACCATGGCCTCCGGCTCCGGCAAGATCGTGGCCGACATGATCTCCGGCCGGGAGCCGGAGATCGACGTGAGCGGACTCGGGCCGGAGCGCTACGCGGCCTGAGAGGCTCAGGCGGACAGCTTCTTCAGCGAGCGCGGTACCTCCGCCGACTGGTACATCGAGATCGGATGGCCGTCCGGGTCGGCGATGTCGGCGGACCATCCTCCCGGTGCATGACTCACCGGGGTCACGATGGTGACGCCCTTGCTTGCCAGGCTCGAGACGACGTCGTCGATGCCGCCTTCGGCGATTTCGAAGACAATGATGGGCGAATTGCCGGGGCGCGATTCCATCTTGAAGAAGATCAGGTCGACGCCGTTGACGGTGTTGGCGATGAGCCAGTCGCCTCCGGTCTCCCCGTCGCCTTCCATGCGCTGGACGTCGAGGCCCATCACGTCGCGATAGAAGGCCTCGGTCTTGTCGATGTCCGAGACGTAATAGCAGATGTTGCCCAGCTTGCTCTTGCCAAACATTTGGTCACTCCGTGGTTTGGGTTTCACGTAGCCTCTGTTGCCGTGGACCCGGATTTCGTGAGGCGCCGATCACAAAAAGATGCCCGTCCGGGTCGTGGCTGGCGAAGAATGTCCCTTCCTGGCGGGCGGCATCGAGCAGCGAGCGCCTGATGCGTCCGAATGCCAGTGGGCCCGACAGCCCGGGGATCTCATAGATCGCGCCGCCGCCGAAGGCACGCCAGCGGCGCCGGATATCCGCGATGCGCTGGCGGAGCGCGGGGTCGGCCAGGCGTTGCAGCCAGGCGATTTCCTGCCGGGTATGGCCGGTAAGCGCGAGAAGCGCCGTCGTGCGCAGTGCCTTGGGAAGAACGGCGACGAACTGGCCGGGCAGGGCGTCGCGCTCCGGAATCTCACTGGAACCTGCGGCGAAGGGCGCTTCGCGCTTGCGGCGGCGTATGGCGGTGCGGGCATCGAACGCGGCGCGTCGTCTCAATGCGCCTTCGAGCCAGCGCCGGTTCTCGGCCTTGCCCAGATCGGTGCGGCCCGCCTCGACGGCTGCCAAGAGCACCGTTTGCAGCAGGTCCTCGGCCTCGTCGGCGCGGCGTGAGGCACGCCTCGCCTGCCGCAAGAGCTCTGCATAGGGTCGGGACAGCAAGCCAATCTCCTCACATCGGCCGCCGGACGTTAGCGGATGTGAGAGATTGTCGGAAGCCCCGTCAGACGAACAGGGTGCGCTCGCGTTCGACCGATTTGGTGATGAAGCCCGCGACCGTCTGGATGCGGCGAAGCGAGCGGACGGACTCGTGATAGACCAGCCAATAGGCGCGCCGGATCGGGGCGATCGCCGTCACAGGCACGATTTCCGGGATGGTGCGCGCGATGAAGGTGTGGAGGATGCCGATGCCGGCGCCCGAACGAACCGCCTCGACCTGGCCCAGCGCCGAAGAAATCGAGAATGCCGACTCCCAGGTCGGGCTGAACTCCGCCGCATAGTCGAGCGAAGCGCTTACCACCAGGTCGGGCACGTAGCCGATCAGGCGATGCTCCGCCAAGTCGTTACGGCTGGAGGGCAGCCCGTTCTGCTCGGCATAGCTGCGCGACGCGAACAGCCCCAGCGAATAGTCGACCAGCTTCACGGCGACCAGCCGTCCTTCGCTCGGGCGCTCGGTCGTGATCGCTATGTCGGCCTCGCGCCGCGACAATGAAAACGTGCGTGGAACCGGCACGAGCTGGATCTTCAGGTCCGCATGCTGGGTGGTCAGCGTCCCGAGCCGCTGTGCCAGGAAGGCGACGCCGAAGCCATCGGGAGCGCCGATACGCACCGTGCCGGCCACCTCGTCGCCTTCGCCGGCGATCTCGGCGCGGGCGGTCAGCATGTCGGCTTCCATGCGTTCGGCAATGTCCAGGAAGCGCTCGCCGGCAGGCGTCAGCTCGCTACCGGTGGTCAGGCGCCGGAACAGCTTGGTCTTCAGCGCCTCCTCGAGCGCCGCAACGCGGCGCGAGACGGTGGCGTGGTTCAGTTCCAGCCGCCGCGCCGCGCCCAGGATCTGGCCGGTGCGTGCGACCGCCAGGAAGATACGGACGTCATCCCAGTTCATCGGGCCTCCGTTTGACATCGTCCGCCTCCGGGGAATTGCGCGGAGCGGACCATCTTTCACCCCGGATCGGAGCGGGACGTCGCCATGATACTATGCGCAAAATCGCATTCAATCCGACTTAGGGCTATAATTCATGCACAACGGTTGCGTTCGCGCTCGCGTTGCAATGGCCGCCGTTAAGCAGGACAATGGCTCACCAACCAGGAACTGGGAGAGAGAAGATGGTCGAATACGGTCATTTCATCGGCGGCAAGCGAGTCGCCGGCAGCAGCGGACGCAAGCAGAACGTGTTGCAGCCGATGGACGGCACGGTCCGCGGGACCGTCGCGCTCGCCTCGGCGCAGGAACTGCGCGGCGCCGTCGAGAACGCCAAGGCGGCGCAGCCGGCCTGGGCGGCCACCAATCCGCAGCGCCGCGTGCGCGTGCTGATGAAGTTCCTGGAACTGGTCAACAAGGAATACGACTCGCTCGCCGAATTGCTGGCCCGCGAGCACGGCAAGACCATTGCCGACGCCAAGGGCGACATCCAGCGCGGCCTCGAGGTCGTCGAGGTCTGCATCGGCGCCCCGCACATGATGAAGGGTGAGTTCACCGACGGCGCCGGCCCCGGCATCGACGTCTATTCGATGCGCCAGCCGCTCGGCGTCGTCGCAGGCATCACCCCCTTCAACTTCCCGGCCATGATCCCGCTGTGGAAGATCGCCCCGGCCATCGCCTGCGGCAACGCCTTCATCCTGAAGCCGTCCGAGCGCGATCCCGGTGTGCCGCTGCGCATCGCCGAACTGTTCATCGAGGCCGGCCTGCCGGCGGGCATCCTGAACGTCGTCAATGGCGACAAGGAAGTGGTCGACGCGATCCTCGACGATCCGGACATCAAGGCCATCGGCTTCGTCGGCTCGACGCCGATCGCGCATTACATCTACTCGCGCGGCACTGCGTCCGGTAAGCGCGTGCAGTGCTTCGGCGGCGCCAAGAACCACATGATCATCATGCCCGACGCAGACATGGACCAGACCGTCGACGCGCTCATCGGCGCCGGCTACGGCTCGGCGGGCGAGCGCTGCATGGCGATCTCGGTTGCCGTCCCGGTCGGCCACGACACCGCCGACCGCCTGATGGAGCGCCTGATCCCGCGAGTCGAGAGCCTGAAGGTCGGTCCCTCGACCGACTCCTCGGCCGACTTCGGCCCGGTCGTCACCCGCGAGGCGCTGGAGCGCATCAAGGGCTATGTCGACATCGGCGTGAAGGAAGGCGCCAAGCTCGTCGTCGACGGCCGCGGCTTCAAGATGCAGGGCTACGAGAACGGCTTCTACATGGGTGGCTGCCTGTTCGACAACGTTACGCCCGAGATGCGCATCTACAAGGAAGAGATCTTCGGCCCGGTGCTGTCGGTCGTCCGCGCCCCGACCTACGAGAACGCCATCAAGCTCGCCAACGACCACGAGATGGGCAACGGCGTCGCGATCTTCACCCGCGACGGCGACGCCGCCCGCGACTTCGCGTCCCGCGTCCAGGTCGGCATGGTCGGCGTCAACGTGCCGATCCCGGTGCCGATCGCCTACTATACCTTCGGCGGCTGGAAGGCGTCGTCCTTCGGCGACCTGAACCAGCACGGCCCCGACGCTTTCCGCTTCTACACCAAGACCAAGACGGTCACCTCGCGCTGGCCGAGCGGAATCAAGGATGGTGCGGAGTTCGTCATTCCGACGATGAACTGAGCTGCCTCAGGGCACTTCGAGATTGCGGAACGGGCGCCCATCGGGCGCCCGTTTTGCGTTACCCATCCCCGCAGCCTTGGCGTCCATCTCATTTTGGTCTACAGTAGGCAAAGTCACTACTTTTTGAGTGAACACGAATGGACGAGCGCATCTCGGCAGCCGACGCCAATCGGGAATTTTCGCGAATGATCCGCGAGGTGCGCGAGGGCGCGACCTTCGTGGTGACGAGCCATGGCCGTCCCGTTGCGCGGGTCGTGCCAGCGGAAGCGACCTCGGGCCGATCCGAGCAGGCCTCCAGGCAGATTCTGCTGGATCGACTGCGCAAGCAAGCGCCGGCGGATGTCGGCGTATGGGCGCGTGAAGAGCTTTACGGCGATTGATGCGCATCGCCCTCGACACGAACATCCTGGCATATGCGGAAGGCGTAAACGGTGCGGTCCGTGCCGAGGCGGCCCTCTCGATGCTTTCGCGCCTCGCCGAAATCGAAACGATCGTGCCGGCCTAGGTGCTCGGAGAGCTCTACGCAGTCCTCGTGCGCAAGGCAGGGAGGTCGCCACAAGACGCCCGCAACGCCATCTTGCAGTGGCGCGATGCGTTCAGTGTCGTCGAGACATCGAGCGAAACCCTGCTCAGGGCCGCAGACTTGGCGGCGGAGCATCACTTGAGCATCTGGGACGCCTTGATCGTCTGTGTTGCCTCGGGCTCGGGATGTCGCCTGTTGCTCTCCGAAGACATGCAGGACGGCTTTACATGGGGAGGCACCACCGTCGTCAACCCATTCGCGACCGAGCCGCACCCGCTGTACTTGGCCGTCCTCAGCAGCTGAATTCGACCCCTGCCGGTTAGAAAAGCACACCCGCGGCGGAACCATCGGCCTTAAGAAGCCTTTCCTCCCCAGCCTGTCGCGGTGAAGCGCGGCGTGATCTTGCATACACCCGGTGGCGCATGGCGCTACTGGGGCGTGAGGAGGTAGCAGATGCCACGCAGTCTCGTGTTCGCCGCTTTGGGCCTTGCGGCCCTTTCCTCGTCCACCGTACCGTCGACGGCAGCAAGCGAATGCGCGGCGCGCAGCGACGTCGTCATGTCGCTGGAAGAGAGTTACGGCGAAGACCCGGTCGCGGTCGGCGTCGTCAATCCCAATCTCATCCTCGAAGTCTTCGTCTCCGATGGCGGCACGTGGACCATCGTCGTGACCGACACCGACGGAAAGAGCTGTGTGATCTCGGCGGGCGAGGGATGGGACAGCAGGATCAAGGCTTCGCTGCCGGGCTCCTCCTAAGAAACCCCCGACCTGGTGATGCCTATCGGGTTGCCGTGGCCTCTGCGAGGCTGCGCAGCATCGCCATCAGGCGTTCGACGGATGCCGCTGCCGCATCTTCGTCATGCTCGAGGATCGACTGGATGAGGCCGACATGGAGTTCGGCCGAAGCGGCGAGGCCGGCGTCGCGCTGGTAGCGGAACCAGAAGCGGCGGCTGTGGGCCTGCAGCGGCGCGGCGAGGCGGGCGGCGAAATCGTTGTCGGCGGCAAGCGCCAGCGCCTCGTGGAGCGCCTTCTCGGCGGCAAGGAATGCGAGCGCGTCCGAGGCGACCACCGCCTTCTGCATGGCAAGTGCTGCATCATGGAACTGATGTGCGGCATCGCGCGTGACGAAGCGGGCGGCGGAGCGCGCGAGGACGAACTCGACCCCTCGGCGCGCGTCGAGAACGCGCAGCCAGTCGCCGGGGTGGAGCGGGGTGATCGCCAGTCCCGCGCGGGGTCGAATTTCGACCAGGCCTTCCCACGCTAGGCGCTGGATAGCCTCCCGCACGGGCGTTCGCCCAAGGCCGAGGCGGTCGATCAAAGCGCCCTCGGTCGCGACGCTGCCGGGGGCGAGTTCGAGCGTCACGATCAGACGTTCCAATTCGCGATAGGCCTGGGCCGAAGCCGGTTCCGGTTTCTCAGCCTGCATGACCGAATCTCTTGGGACCACAATGATATATGCTTGATATATCAGTGCTGACCCCGAAGTGGCAGCTCTGATCGTCCCGTCGTATATCGCTGATATATCATGCGCGGAACCCGCCGCTGCGATTGCTATGGGCGAATACACGCGGACTCAATTGCCCGTTTCGTGGCCCGCTGCGGCCTTGGCGGAACGCGCGCAACCAATCCCTTCAGCGAGAGTCCTTGCGACGGCCGATCCGGCCCAAATCTTCGGTGGCGAGCACCGCCCGTTTCCCCCTTGCTCCTAGTCCTATAGTCGTAGAAAGCGCCTTGTCGGCACCAATATGTCTAGACAAAACCAAGAAGAGAGGAGACTGCGGGACGCAAGGAGCTGTTGCGATAACGCCATTCGGCGCTACATTCTTCGATCATGGCGCGCAATGCGGTCGGAATCGGCAAAGACATTGCGTTGAGCCAATGCTAGGTTTCGCGATGGTCCAAGGGCTGGACAACATAAGAACAGAGGCGGTTGCGACGACCGCACGACAAGGCGCGACAGGGTTGAAAAATCACGTTGCAATCCAAGCCCGAAACTTTAGGACTAGGGGAAATATCAAAAGGAGCGCACGCTCAGCGTGACGTTCCAGGGGAGCCGCATTCATATGCAGTACTTCGTCCAGCAGATGGTCAATGGGCTGACGCTGGGGTCTATCTATGGCCTCATCGCGATCGGCTACACGATGGTCTACGGCATCATCGGCATGATCAATTTCGCCCATGGTGACATCTTCATGCTCGGGGCCTTCACCGCCCTGATCGTGTTCCTGATCCTGACCGCCATGTTCTATTCGGTGCCCGTGGTCGTGGCATTGCTGATCATGATGGTCGTGGCGATGCTGATGACCAGCCTCTACAACTGGACGATCGAAAAGGTAGCCTACCGGCCGCTGCGCGGCTCGTTCCGCCTGGCGCCGCTGATCACCGCCATCGGCATGTCGATCGCGCTGTCGAACTTCGTCCAGGTGACCCAGGGCCCGCGCAACAAGCCGATCCCGCCGATGGTCAGCCAGGTCTACAATGTCGGCGGCATCTCGATCTCGCTGAAGCAGATCATCATCGTGATCGTCACCGTGTCGCTGCTGGCGATCTTCTGGTACCTGGTCAACAAGACGTCCCTCGGACGTGCCCAGCGCGCCTGCGAGCAGGACCGCAAGATGGCGGCACTGCTCGGCATCGACGTCGACCGCACCATCTCGATCACCTTCATCATGGGCGCTGCCCTTGCTGCCGTCGCCGGCACGCTGTTCCTGATGTATTACGGCGTCGTCGCCTTCTCCGACGGCTTCGTTCCCGGCGTCAAAGCCTTCACCGCGGCCGTTCTCGGCGGCATCGGCTCTCTGCCCGGCGCCATGTTGGGCGGGCTGATGATCGGCTTCATCGAAAGCATGTGGTCGGCCTATTTCTCGATCGACTACAAGGACGTCGCCGCGTTCTCGATCCTCGCCATTGTGCTCATCTTCCTGCCATCCGGCATCCTGGGCCGGCCCGAAGTCGAGAAGGTCTGACAACATGGCCAACATCGCCCAAGCCACCCGCGAAGAGACCGCCACCCCAATCCAGCGCGGCATTCGCGAGGCGCTCTATGCCGGCGCCATCTCTCTCGGCCTGTTCGTCCTCTTCATCGGATTGAGGACGGATCAGAACATCCGCAACGAACTGATCCTGGTACAGCGCTGGGGCCTGCTCGCCATCGTCGTCGCCCTGGTCATGGCCGGCCGCTTCGTCATGACGGCCTTCGTCCAGCCGGCGATCGACCGGCGCAAGGCCGAGCGCGCCAAGGCCGCCCCGGTTGAGGAGGAGGCGGGCTTCGTCCGCAAGAACTTCTCCAAGATCGCGATCGGCGTGATGTTCGTCTATCCGATCCTGATGGTGATGCTGTTCGGCTTCCAGGGCTCGCTCAAATGGGTCGACAATTTCGGCATCCAGATCCTGATCTACGTGATGCTCGCCTGGGGCCTGAACATCGTCGTCGGCCTCGCCGGACTGCTCGACCTCGGCTACGTCGCCTTCTATGCCGTGGGTGCCTATGCCTACGCGCTGCTCGCCACCCATCTCGGCTGGTCGTTCTGGATCCTGCTGCCGGTTGCCGGCATCGCGGCTGCCTTCTGGGGCGTCATCCTGGGCTTCCCGGTGCTGCGCCTGCGCGGCGACTACCTGGCGATCGTGACACTTGCCTTCGGCGAGATCATCCGTCTCGTGCTGATCAACTGGCGTGAAGTGACCAACGGTGCCGCCGGCATCTCCGGCATTCCGAAGGTCAGCTTGTTCGGCCTCGCGTCCTTCAACGTCTCCGATCCGAACTACATCGCCAAGGTGCTCGGCATTGCCCAGTCGGGCGCCTACTACAAGATCTTCCTCTACTACCTCATCCTGCTGCTTGCATTGCTGACGGCGTTCGTCACCATCCGCCTGCGCCGCATGCCGGTCGGGCGCGCCTGGGAGGCGCTGCGCGAGGACGAGATCGCCTGCCGCTCGCTGGGGATCAACACCACCACCACCAAGCTGACGGCGTTCGCCACGGGCGCGATGTTCGGCGGCTTCGCCGGGTCGTTCTTCGCCGCCCGCCAGGGCTTCGTCTCGCCTGAGTCCTTCGTCTTCATCGAGTCGGCCATTATCCTCGCCATCGTCGTCCTCGGCGGCATGGGGTCGCTGGTAGGCATCGCGGTGGCTGCCGCGGTGATGATCGGCGGCACCGAAATCCTGCGCGAGATGGAGTTCCTGAAGCTCGTCTTCGGACCCGATTTCACCCCCGAACTCTACCGCATGCTTCTCTTCGGCATGGCCATGGTGATCGTGATGCTGTGGAAGCCCAGGGGCTTCGTCGGCAGCCGGGAACCCACCGCCTTCCTGCATGAGAGAAAGGCCGTCTCAAGCGCCTTCACCAAGGAAGGTCACGGCTGATGAACGCGAGCGCATCCATGAACAAGCCGATCCTGCAGGTCGAACATCTGTCGATGAAGTTCGGCGGCCTGGTCGCCATCGGCGACCTCTCCTTCGAGGCCAAGCGCGGTGAGATCACCGCGCTCATCGGCCCCAACGGCGCCGGCAAGACGACGGTCTTCAACTGCATCACCGGCTTCTACAAGCCGACCGAGGGGATGATCCGGTTCAACGGCCGCGAGGGCGGGGAATTCCTGCTCGAGCGCATGCCCGACTTCCAGATCACGGCCAAGGCCAAGGTCGCCCGAACCTTCCAGAATATCAGGTTGTTCTCGGGCATGACCCTGCTCGAGAACCTGCTGGTGGCGCAGCACAACAAGCTGATGAAGGCGTCCGGCTACACCATCATGGGCCTGCTCGGGCTCGGGCCGTACCGCAAGGTCTCGGCCGAGTCGGTCGACATCGCCAAGCATTGGCTGGAGAAGGCCGAACTGATCGACCGCGCCGACGATCCCGCCGGCGATCTGCCCTACGGCGCACAGCGGCGGCTCGAGATCGCGCGTGCCATGTGCACGGGGCCGGAACTGCTGTGCCTCGACGAGCCGGCGGCGGGCCTCAATCCGAAGGAGTCGCTGGCGCTCAACACGCTGCTCAACGACATCAAGGACAATACCGGCACGTCGATCCTGCTCATCGAGCACGACATGTCGGTGGTCATGCAGATCTCCGACCACGTCGTGGTGCTGGAATACGGCCGCAAGATTTCCGACGGCGATCCGACCTCGGTGCGGACCGATCCGAAGGTCATCGCCGCCTATCTCGGCGTCGACGACGAGGAGGTCGGCGAAGTGCTGGTCGAGGTCGGCGACGAGCAGGTGATCGAGGAACTCGAAGGCCTGCCGGATCCGGCGCACGGGCCGAGCACGTCGGCTTCCATGATGGCGGGGCCGGTGAGCGAAACGATCAGCCACAGTGACGGCGAGATCGTCTCGGTCTCGAAGGGGGCGTCCAAGGCGGCCCAGGTGGAAGCGCACGACCGTTCTGCTGTTGCCGGCGACGCGGCCCCCAAGTCTGACACGACGCCGGCGATGGGGCTGATGTCCGCTCCGGTCGCCAAGTCGGCGCCGGCGAAGAAGGCCTCAAGCGCGGCCGCGCCGAAGAAGCCGGCAGCATCGAAGCCGGCCGCGAGCGTAGCGGCCAAGCCGGCCGCCAAGCCAGCGCCGAAATCGGCGGCAGCCAAGCCGGCGGCCAAGGAGCCGGCAACAGAGTCGGCAAAGCCCGCCACGAAGCCGGCAAAGTCGGCATCGGCGAAGCCCGCAGCCAAGGCTGAGTCTGCGAAAGCTGCTTCCGTCAAGGCGGAGGCAAAGCCCGCGGCCAAGGCGCCTGCTGCAAAGCCCGCAGCAGCCAAGGCAGCGCCCGCAGCTAAGCCGGCTGCCAAGACCGAACCTGCGAAGGCTGCGCCAGCCAAGACCGAGGCAAAGCCCACGGCCAAGAAACCGGTTGCAAAGCCGGCGGCAAAGGCATCTGCGGCTGGCGCGAAGCCGGCGGGAGCCAAGGCTGCGCCTGCGGCGAAGGCCACTGCGACCGCCAAGGCGGCCAAGGCCCCGGCCTCGAAGACGCCGGCAACCAAGGCCCCGGCGGCCAAGGCGCCTGCTGCAAAGGGGATCGCCAACGTACTCGCCGCACCGCGCGGTGGCGTCAAGGACCGGCTCATCGACATCAAGGGTATCGGGCCGGTGAACGAGAAGAAGCTCAACGAGCACGGCATCTTCCACTTCGACCAGGTCGCATCGTGGAAGAAGGCCGACATCGAAGCTGCGGAGGCCTATCTCGCCTTCGACGGCCGCATCGAGCGGGAAGACTGGGTGGGGCAGGCCAAGGCGCTGGTGCGTGAGGCGGCCAAGCCGGCGAAAGCCAAGCGCGGAGGTGGCAAGTGACGGCGAAGACCTTGCTCGACATCAGGGGTGTCGAGACCTACTACGGCAACATCCGCGCGCTCAACGGCGTCAACGTCTCGGTCAACGAAGGCGAGATCGTCGCCCTCATCGGCGCCAACGGCGCCGGCAAGTCGACGCTGATGATGACCATATTCGGCACGCCCAGGGCGCGCCGCGGCTCCATCACCTTCGCCGGCACCGACATCACCGATCTGCCGACACATGAGATCGCCAGGCTGCGCATCGCGCAGTCGCCGGAAGGCCGGCGCATCTTCCCGCGCATGACGGTGATGGAAAACCTGCAGATGGGGGCCAGCCTCGACAACCTCAAATATTATGACGAGGACGTCGAGAAGGTGTTCACCCTGTTCCCGCGGCTCAAGGAGCGTATCGGCCAGCGCGGCGGCACGCTGTCGGGCGGCGAGCAGCAGATGCTCTCCATCGGCCGTGCGCTGATGGCGCGGCCGAAGCTTCTGCTGCTGGACGAGCCGTCGCTCGGCCTCGCGCCGCTGATCGTCAAGCAGATCTTCGACGCCATCCGCGAACTCAACCGGACACAGGGGCTCACCGTGTTCCTGGTCGAGCAGAACGCCTTCGGCGCGCTCAAGCTCGCGACGCGCGGCTACGTCATGGTCAACGGCGTCGTCACCATGAGCGGCACCGGCAAGGACCTTCTCGCTGATCCCGAAGTCCGCGCGGCCTATCTCGAAGGCGGCCGCCACTAGGAGGTTCCACCATGCAGGGCATTCTCTACGAGGAAGCCTCGATCTGGCAGTTCTTTTTCGTTACCTGCCTGCTGGGCGGATGGGCGGCCTGGATGACAGGCCGGGCCTGCGCGCAGACCTGGCGGACCTACCCCAAGCTCATTCTCTACATCCTTGGGTTGGGTATCGCTGTTCGGTTCATTCACCATGCGCTGTTCGAAGGTACGATGTTTTCACTGCAATACTACGTAGTGGACACCATCGTTCTGCTTATCTTTGCAACGCTTGGATATAAATACACGCGAACGAACCAGATGGTGAATCAATACCACTGGTTATATGAAAAGGCTTCGCCTCTTTCTTGGAGGCCGAAGTCCTGAGGGGTCACAACGCGCCAATTCGCCATGAATCGGCGTGACAACTGCCGGAAAATCGGCAAACTAACCTTTCTGCGATATGGGTGGGCATCGCATGAAAGAACATCCACGCCCACTCAACTAATGGGAGTGTTTCAATGAAAAAGTCACTATTGTCGGCTGTTGCACTGACCGCGCTCATGGCGTTCAGCGGCAGCGCATGGGCCGAAATCATCATTGGTGTCGCCGGTCCGATCACCGGCCCCAACGCCGCTTTCGGAGCGCAGCTCCAGAAGGGCGCTGAGGCGGCGGTCGCCGACATCAATGCAGCCGGCGGCATCAACGGCGAGCAGATCAAGCTCGTGGTCGGCGACGACGTCTCTGACCCGAAGCAGGGCATCTCGGTCGCCAACAAGTTCGTCGCTGACGGCGTCAAGTTCGTGGTCGGCCACTTCAACTCGGGCGTTTCGATCCCGGCCTCGGAAGTCTACGCCGAAAACGGCATCCTCGAGATCACCCCGGCTGCGACCAACCCGACCTTCACCGAGCGCGGTCTGTGGAACACCTTCCGCACCTGCGGCCGCGACGACCAGCAGGGCGGCATCGCCGGTGCCTACCTGGCTGAGAAGTTCAAGGACGCCAAGATCGCCGTCATCCATGACAAGACGCCTTACGGCCAGGGTCTCGCCGACGAAACCAAGAAGGCGATGAACGCCGCCGGCGTCACCGAGGTGATGTACGAAGGCGTCAACATCGGCGACAAGGACTTCTCGGCGCTGATCGCGAAGATGAAGGAAGCCGGCGTCTCGATCATCTACTGGGGCGGCCTGCACACCGAAGCCGGCCTGATCATCCGCCAGTCGGCGGACCAGGGCCTCAAGGCCACGCTGGTCTCGGGTGACGGCATCGTCTCCAACGAACTCGCCTCGATCGCTGGCGACGCCGTTGCCGGCACGCTCAACACCTTCGGTCCGGACCCGCGCCTGATCCCCGAGAACAAGGATCTGGTCGAGAAGTTCCGTTCGCAGGGCTTCGAGCCTGAGGCCTACACGCTCTATTCGTATGCTGCCATGCAGACGATCGCCGCTGCCGCCAAGGCTGCCGGTTCGGTCGATCCGCAGGAAGTCGCCAAGGCGATGAAGGAGAAGGGTCCGTTCAAGACCGCTCTCGGCGACCTCGCCTTTGACGAGAAGGGCGATCCGAAGCTGCCCGGCTACGTCATGTACGAGTGGAAGAAGGGCGAGGACGGCAAGTACACCTACGTCCAGCAGTAAGCTCGCACGGCGCGAAGCTATCGATGCCCGGCGCTCTGCGCCGGGCATTTTTGTTTGTCGACTTGCAAAAAAATGGGCGTTTGACCCTACGGAAATTGAATCGGTTTAAATTCGTCGGCTCCGGGTTGCACTGCAGCATTTTCACGCTAATCATTCGCGGCCCCTGAAATTCCGGTGCTTGGAGAGTTTACGTGCCGATCAGCAAGATACTCGTCGCCAACCGTTCAGAAATCGCCATCCGCGTGTTCCGCGCGGCCAACGAACTGGGGCTCAAAACGGTGGCGATATGGGCTGAAGAGGACAAATATTCACTGCATCGCTTCAAGGCCGACGAGAGCTACCAGGTCGGCCGCGGGCCCTGGCTCAGCAGGGACATGGGCCCGATCGAAAGCTATCTCTCGATCCCGGAGGTGATACGCGTCGCCAAGCTTTCCGGAGCCGACGCCATCCATCCCGGATACGGCCTCCTGTCGGAGAGCCCGGAATTCGCCGAGGCCTGTGCCGAGGCCGGCATCACCTTCATCGGCCCGAGGCCGGACACGATGCGCCGCCTCGGCAACAAGGTCGCCGCCCGCAACCTCGCCATCGAGGTCGGCGTGCCGGTGGTGCCAGCCACCGATCCGTTGCCGGACGACATGGAGGAGGTGAAGAAGCTCGCCGCCAAGATCGGCTATCCGGTCATGCTCAAGGCGTCATGGGGCGGCGGCGGCCGCGGCATGCGCGCCATCCGCGGCGAAGCCGACCTCGCCCGCGAGGTGACCGAAGGCAAGCGCGAGGCCAAGGCGGCCTTCGGCAAGGACGAGGTCTATCTCGAGAAGCTGATCGAACGCGCCCGCCACGTCGAGGTGCAGGTCCTTGGGGACACGCATGGCAACGCGGTTCACCTGTTCGAGCGCGACTGCTCGATCCAGCGCCGCAACCAGAAGGTCGTCGAGCGCGCTCCGGCGCCGTATCTGTCCGACGCGCTGCGCCAGGAACTGTGCGGCCACGCGCTCAAGATCGCCAGGGAAACCAGCTATGTCGGCGCCGGTACGGTGGAATTCCTGCAGGACGCCGATACCGGCAAGTTCTACTTCATCGAGGTCAATCCGCGCATCCAGGTCGAGCATACCGTCACCGAGCAGGTGACAGGGATCGACATCGTCAAGGCGCAGATCCACATCCTCGACGGTGCAGCCATCGGTACCCCGGAATCGGGCGTGCCGGCGCAGCCCGACATCCGCCTCAACGGTCACGCGCTGCAGTGCCGCATCACCACCGAGGATCCGGAGCAGAACTTCATTCCGGATTACGGCCGCATCACCGCCTATCGCGGTGCGACCGGCTTCGGCATCCGGCTCGACGGGGGCACGGCCTATTCGGGCGCCGTCATCACCCGCTTCTACGATCCGCTGCTCGAGAAGGTGACCGCCTGGGCGCCAACCTCCGACGAGGCGATCGCGCGGATGCACAGGGCGCTGCGCGAATTCCGTATCCGCGGCGTGGCGACGAACCTGACCTTCCTCGAAGCGATCATCACGCACCCGTCGTTCCACGACAATTCCTACACGACCAGGTTCATCGACTCGACGCCGGAATTGTTCGCGCAGGTCAAGCGTCAGGACCGCGCCACCAAGCTCCTGAACTACCTCGCCGACGTCACCGTCAATGGCCATCCCGAGACGCGCGGGCGCGCGTTGCCGAACCCGGAAGCCGCAGCACCGGTCGTGCCGTGGTTCACCGGACCGATCCCTGACGGCACCAGGCACCTGCTGGACGAACTCGGGCCCGAGAAGTTCGCCGCCTGGATGCGCGAGCAGAAGCGGGTGCTGGTCACAGACACCACGATGCGCGACGGCCACCAGTCCCTGCTCGCCACGCGCGTTCGCACCCACGACATCGCCAAGATCGCCGGCACCTATGCGCGGGCGCTGCCGCAACTGCTGTCGCTGGAATGCTGGGGCGGTGCCACCTTCGACGTCGCCATGCGCTTCCTCACCGAAGATCCGTGGGAGCGGTTGGACAAGGTGCGGCAGGCGGCGCCCAACATCCTGCTGCAGATGCTTTTGCGCGGCGCCAACGGCGTTGGCTACACCAACTATCCCGATAACGTCGTGCAGCACTTCGTCCGCCAGGCGGCTGCGGGCGGCGTCGACCTGTTCCGCGTCTTCGATTGCCTGAACTGGGTCGAGAACATGCGCGTGTCGATGGATGCCGTGAACGCGGAGGGCAAGCTCTGCGAGGCGGCGATGTGCTACACCGGCGACATCCTCGACCCGAACCGCGCCAAGTACGACCTGAAGTACTATGTCGGGCTCGCCAAGGAGTTGGAGGCGGCCGGCGCCCACATCATCGCCGTCAAGGACATGGCCGGACTGCTCAAGCCGGGTGCGGCGCGAGCCCTGTTCAAGGCGCTGCGCGAGGCGACCGATCTGCCCATCCATTTCCACACCCACGACACGTCGGGACTTGCGGCGGCGACAGTGTTGGCGGCTGTCGAGAGTGGGGTCGACGCCATCGACGCGGCGATGGACGCCTTCTCCGGCAATACCTCGCAGCCCTGCCTGGGGTCGATTGTCGAGGCACTGCGCGGCACCGAGCGCGATCCGGCGCTCGATCCGCAATGGATTCGCCGCATCTCGTTCTACTGGGAGGCCGTGCGCAACCAGTATGCCGCCTTCGAGAGTGACCTGAAGGGGCCGGCCTCCGAGGTCTACCTGCATGAGATGCCGGGCGGGCAGTTCACCAACCTCAAGGAACAGGCGCGCTCGCTCGGTCTCGAGACCCGCTGGCACGAGGTGGCTCAGGCCTATCACGACGTCAACCTGATGTTCGGCGACATCGTCAAGGTCACGCCGTCGTCCAAGGTGGTCGGCGACATGGCGCTGATGATGGTGAGCCAGGAACTGACCGTCGCCGATGTCGAGAACCCGGCCAAGGACATCGCCTTCCCGGACTCGGTCGTCTCGATGCTGCGCGGCGACCTTGGCCAATCGCCGGGCGGCTGGCCGCAAGCCCTGCAGAAGAAAGTGCTGAAGAGCGAGAAGCCGATCACCGTGCGGCCGGGATCGCTGCTCAAGCAGGTGGACCTGAAGGCAAGCCGCAAGGAAATCGAGACCAAGCTCGGGCGGAAGCTCTCGGAAAGCGAGTTCTCGTCCTGGCTGATGTATCCCAAGGTGTTTTCGGATTTCGCCCACGCTCAGGAGACCTACGGGCCGGTGAGCGTGCTGCCGACGCCGACCTACTTCTACGGCATGGAGCCGGAGGACGAGGTTTTCGTCGACATCGAGAAGGGCAAGACGCTGGTGATCCGCTGCCTGGCCGTCGGCGACGTCGACGACAAGGGCATGGTCACCGTGTTCTTCGAGCTCAACGGCCAGCCGCGCCGCGTCAAGGTGCCGGACCGGGCGCATGGTGCCTCGGCCTCCAAGGTGCGGCGCAAGGCGGAGGCCGGCAACGACGCACATGTGGGCGCCCCTATGCCCGGCGTGGTCTCGACGCTCGCGGTGTCTGCCGGCCAACCGGTCAAGGCCGGCGACGTGCTCTTGTCCATCGAGGCGATGAAGATGGAGACCGCGCTTCACGCCGAGCGCGACGGAACGATCGCCGAAGTGCTCGTGCGCGCCGGCGACCAGATCGACGCCAAGGATCTGCTCGTCGTCTACGGCTGACGGGTTGTGCATCAGGCGCCGGTGCCACCGAAATGGCCCGGCGCAATCCGCTAAGCCGGCTAAGTTAGAACAACCCCTGGCCGGCCGCGGCTTCCTCCTGCAGGCTGCGGCGGATGAGGCTCTTGTACATGTAGCCGCGCTGGCCCTTGTAGACGACCGCGCACCACTCGCAGTCTGCCGCGGCCTCGATGGCGGAATTGGCCGGCACCACCAGGAGCACCTTGGCCTCGTCGGCGGGGCCGTCGCGCAGGTTGGCATATTTGGCCGTCCTGGCCGGGCGCAGGTCCGGTGGCTGCTCGGGTGTCAAGGCGCCAGCATCGATCATGCCGGTCGACAGCTCGAGCATCGCAACCTCGTCCTCGGTCTCGGCCACCTGCACGTTCAGGCTGCCGCGCAGTCCCTCGACCGGGATGGCTGCGGTGGGCGCCGTGTCCGGTGCCTCGACCAAGGCGCTTTTGACAACGCGCGGTTCGCCACCGCGTTCGTCCGGACCCAGCGCTTGTGGCTTCTCGGTCAGGGCCGGCGGCTTGGGCGGCGGCACCGATCCGCCCCAGCGGGTATCGTCGCTCGACAGCAGGGCGGTGGTTTGCGGCGGCGCTTCGACCGCAGCCGGCGCGGCTTCGACGGTCTTTACCGGTGCGGTCGCCTCCACCGGCTTTGGCGCCGGTGCGGCGGCAACGGGCTTCGGATCGACGGAAGGCGCGTCGGCGACAGGCGCGGGGGGCTTAACGCTGTCGGCTGCCGCCGGCGGCGCGACCGACGCCGTCAGCGTTGGGTCGGGGGCGGAAAAACCGGCGATAAGCACAGCGGACAGCACCACGGCGAGTGCGCAGCCGCCTCCCAGCAGCGCTATCTTCGACCTCTTGCCGCCTTTCAGGGCCTGGCCCGCGCGTTGCAGGCGCGGCGCGACATGGCTGGATATCGGGTCAAACCGTATCGGGGGACTATTCATGGCACAAGACTCCACATAGGTGCGACCCGGCAGTCAGCCGGCGTCGACCCCCCAACCCGTATGCGCATACAGATTCCGAGTTCAGTGCGGGTGGATGTTGCCTGTCCCCCGCCCATCTCCTGCAAGACCGCCTAACGCGGCTATTCGTCGGAATTCGGGCAATCGTTAAAGATTCGTTACCATTCTGGCCCAATGATTGCCTCGCAACTCGCCTTGACCGCGCCTTAAATCGATTTAATCTCCTTCATGAGGAAAAGTGTGGCGCGCCGTCGGGCCGGACGGCGCCTGCCGGATGTCGAACCCGCGCGCCTAGATCGTTTCGGCCGCCGGGTTCGTGTGCTAGGAGCCGCGGTCGATGGACATCATGAACACCAATGCCACCGCCACGCGCGGCCGCTGGGCCGTTGCCGGCGCCTTCTTCATCAACGGCTTCGTCACCGGAAGCTGGGCGCCGCAAATCCCGCTGCTGCTGACGCGGCTGGAGATCTCCGAATTCGTCCTCGGTCTGCTGATCCTGGTCTTCGGGCTCGGAGCGCTGACCGCGATGCCCTTCTCGGGCTATCTGATGTCGAAGCGCGGCTCTCGCCCGGTGGTCATCGGCTTCGCCTGGATCGTCGTGTTCGCGCTGCTGCTTGTGGCCATGGCGCCCAATGTCTGGCTCACGGCCCTGACCATGTTCGTCTTCGGCGGCTCGATCGGCGCGATGGACGTCGCCATGAACGCCAATGCCGTCGCCGTCGAGAAGAAGCTCGCACGCGCCATCATGTCCTCGTCGCATGGCTTCTGGAGCCTCGGCGGCTTTGGCGGCGGCGCGCTCGGGGGCATCCTGATCCAGAATTTCGGCCATCTCGCGCATGCCGCGCTGGTAACCGCCGTGGCCGCCGCCATGACGGCTTTCGCGCTCCGCCATCTGATTGCTGAAGACAAGCCGGTAGCGCACGACCACCAGCATTTCCGCCTTCCGCGCCTGCCGACCATCTATCTCGTCGGCATCATGGCCCTGTTCTCGATGATACCGGAGGGCGCGGTCCTCGACTGGGCGGCACTCTACCTCAAGCAGGAACTCGGCGCCGACATCGCTGTCGCCGGCTTCGCCTTCGCCGCTTTCTCGGGGATCATGGCGCTGATGCGCTTCCTCGGCGACGGCGTGCGCAACCGCTTCGGCGCGGTCAACACGCTGCGGGTGTCGGCGCTGCTCGCGGCCAGCGGCATGTTTGCAGCGGGGCTGGCTCCCAATGCCTGGGTGGCGATCGCCGCCTTCGCACTTTGCGGTTTCGGGGTGGCCAACATGGTACCGATCGCCTTCTCGTCCGCCGGGAACCAACCCGGCGTTGCGCCCGGCATCGGCATGAGCGTGGTTACCACCATGGGCTATTCGGGCATTCTGGTCGCGCCGTCGGCCATCGGCTTCGCCGCCGAACACACCGGCTTCGCGCCGATCTTCCTGACCCTGTCAGGACTGCTGGTGATCGTCAGCCTGATGGCTGGCCTCGCCCGCCATGCCGACTTCAAGGCGGTTCCTCAGGCGGCCCCGGCAGAATAGCGCCGCATCTCCTCGTGCAGGAAGTCCGCGACGCGGCGGATGCGGACGCTGGTGCGCACGTCGCGGTGCATCGCCAGCCAGACCGGCAGCACCGGAAGCGGCAGCTCGGGGAGGACAGCCTCGACGATCGGGTCGCGAGCGATGAGGGGCGCCTGGCCTATGCCGATGCCGTTGCCTGAACGAACCGCCTCCCAAAGCAGCGCATGGTTGTCGCTGCGCAGCCGGAACGCACTGCGCCCGATGCTGGGCAGGAAGCGCGCGAAGCCACGCACCATCTCGTCGCTGCGGTCGAAGCCGATCAGGTCGTGGGAGAGCAGGTCTGACGCCACCGAAGGGCGGCCGCGGCGGTCGAGATAGCCGACAGCCGCGCAGGTCCGCAACGGGATCTCCGTGACCTTTCGGGCTACCAGTTCGTTCTGCGCCGGTTGCACCATGCGGATCGCAATGTCGGCGTCGCGACGAAGAAGGTTCTCGACCCGGTTCGAGGCGACGATTTCGAACTCTATGCCGGGCTCTTCCTGGCCGAGCCGCGCAAGCATCGGCGGCAACACATAGGCCGCGACGATCTCGCTCGCCGCGATCCTCACCGTGCCTTCGATCGCTTCCACCGACCCGAGCGCCAGCCGCGAGAAGGCGGCGGCCTCCTCGCTTACGACCTTGCCCCGCTCATAGAGCAGGCTTCCCGCTTCGGTAAGCGCGTAGCCCTGGCGCCCTCGTCGGAAGAGCGTCACGCCGAGGGCCTGCTCGAGTTCACCGATGTGGCGTCCGAGCGTTGGTTGGCTGGCCGATAATCGGCGCGCAGCTTCGGACAGACTTCCGGCCTCTGCCACCGCCACGAAACTCCGGATCAGATTCCAATCAGTGTCAGTCATTCAATACTGAATAACCAAGTGCCAATTTCTGTCAATTTCAATTCACCTGCGCATATGGACAGTTAGGACCGTCACACGAACAGGAGTGAACGGAAATGACCAAGATCGCGATATTGGGTGCCCGCGGGCGGCTTGGCCGTGCGGTCGCAAAGGCCTTTCTCGACGCAGGCTACGAGGTCCGCGCTGTAACGCGCGACGGCAAGGCGCCGCGTGAACTCGCCGGTGCCGAGATCGTCGCGGCCAACGCACTTGACCGGGCCTCGCTCGTCCACGCCACAGAGGGCGTCGACATCGTCTTCAACGGGCTCAGCCCGGTCTATTCGGATTGGAGCACGGTGATGCCGATGGCCGAGAACGTCATGGCGGCGTGCCATGCGAACCGCGCGCTGCATCTGGTTGCCGGAACTGTTTACAATTTCGGATCGCCGATGCCGAGCGTCATCAGCGAGGAGACGCCGCAGAACCCAACGACCGAGAAAGGGCGTATCCGCTCCGCCACGGAAGCACTCTACCGGCGCGAGGCCGAGGCAGGACGCGTGCGGACGATCCTGGTAAGGGCCGGCGACTTCTTCGGCGGCAAGGGGACCGGGTCGTGGTTCGACCTCGTGGTTGCGTCGAAACTGAACAAGGGCGTCTACACGGCGCCCGGCCAGGTCGACCTCGTGCATGCCTGGGCCTACCTACCCGATCTGGCGGCGACCTTCGTGGCACTGGCCGGACGCAGTTCGGAACTTGGCGCCTACGAGAATTTCAACCTGCCGGGACATGCGATCACCGATCTGGAACTCAAGGCCTCGGTCGAGCGGGCCGTCGGCGGCAAGCTCAGGCTGGTCTCCATGCCGTGGTGGGTGCTGCGGGCCGGCAGCCCGTTCGTGCCGATGTGGAAGGCGATTGCATCCATGTCCTACCTCCGCTTCGAGGCGCACAGGCTGGTGTCGACTCGGCTGGCTGGCGCCATCGGTGCCGTGCCGCACACACCCCTCGACCTGGCCGTTACAGGCGCGCTCGCCGATCTCGGATTGCTGCCGCCGTCGCGCGGCGCCTGAGGGGAGGAGGAGGGCTGCGCTCAGACGCGGCCGAGCAGCAGCAGCACGAGCAGCACGACAAGCAGGATGCCCACGATGCCGGATGGCCCGTAGCCCCACGAACGCGAGTGCGGCCATGCCGGGATCGCTCCGATGAGGATGAGGATCAGGATGATGAGCAGCAGTGTCGTCAGGGTCATTCTTCCAGCCTGTGCTTGGTTGACATGGTTCCCGAACGCGAAAAGCCGCCCGGATGTTCCGGACGGCCTTTCTGGCACTTAATCCGCCAGCGGCTATTCCGCCGCCTTGGGGAAGGTCGCGGCAGCCTCCTTGGTTGCAGGCTCGGGGGGCGCGCCACTGACTTCGACCTTCCGGCCCCAACGGAACAGCTTGCTGAACCAGCCGCGCTGGCCGGGCTTGCGCTTCTCGCGGGTGAACACCATCAGCATCGCCGGCGTCACCACCAGGGTGAGAACGGTGGCGAAGGACAGGCCGAAGACGATGGCCGAGGAAAGGGCGATCCACCACTGGGTCGACGGCGCGTTGATGGTCGTCTCCTGGTGGAAGATTTCCAGGCCGAGGCCGAACGCGATCGGAGCCACGCCCAGGATGGCCGACAAAGCGGTCAGCACCACCGGCCGGGCGCGTTCGCGGCAGGTCTGGAGCACGGCGTCGAGCTTGTTCCAGCCCTCGTCGCGCAGCCTGTCATAGGTGTCGATCAGCACGATGTTGTTGTTCACCACGACGCCGGCAAGCGCGATCATGCCGATGCCCGACATGACGATCACGAAGGCCTGCCCGGTGAGCAGCATGCCGAGCAACGCCCCGACGGTCGCCATGACAACGCAGGTCAGTACCAGCACCACGCTGGTGAACTTGTTGAACTGCGCGAGCAGCACGATGAAGATCAGGAAGATCGCCGCGCCGAAGGCATTGCCCAGGAAGGCGCTCGCTTCGGCGCTGTCCTCGTTCGAGCCGGCGAGCTTCCAGTCGATGCCGGGCTGCGCCATCTCGCCAACGACCTTGCTGACCTCTGCCTGCACCGCCGCTACCTGGAACCCGGATGCGACGTTGCCGGAGATGGTGATCGTGCGCTTGGCGTCGATGCGATTGAGGACGCCAACCGTGGGCTCCGGCTTGCGCGACACGAAGTTCGAGATCGGCACCGAGCCCTTCGGCGTGACGATGCGAAGCTGGTCGAGCGCGGCAAGCGTGCGGCGATCTTCCGGAAGGCGCAGCCTGATGTCCACCGCGTCGTCGGCTCCGGCCGGGCGATAGTCGGTGAGCTTGAGGCCCGTGGTCACGAGCTGCACCATGGTGCCGACCGAGGTCGGGCTGACGCCATATTGTGCGGCCTTCGAACGGTCGACCTCGAGCGCCCAGTCGATGCCGGGTGGCGGCAGGCCGTCGGAGATATCGATGACGCCAGGCACCTTGGAGACGGCCGCCGCGACCTTCTTGGCGTAGTCGTTCAGACCCGCCGGATCGACCGCCGACAGCTGCACCTGGATCGCCTTGCCAGTGGGCGGGCCTGCATCCGGCACGCGTACCTCGACGTCCACGCCAGGAATACCGGCCATCACGGTACGCAATTCATCGAGGATGACATGCGCCGACTTGCGCTCGCGCCAGTCGATGAACTCGTACTGGATAACGCCCACGACATCCTGCGGGATCTCGTCGCCGCCCCGCGATTTGCCCACCCGGGTATAGACGGACTTGATGCCGGGCCAGCCGAGGATGCGGTTCTCGGCTGCGCGGGTTGCGGTGTCCATCTCGTCGAGCGAGAGGTTGCCGCGCGCATGCACGTAGAGCAGGCCGTAGTCTGGCTCGACGGTCGGGAAGAACTCCACGCCGTTGCCGAACTTGACATAGGCATAGGTGCCGCCTGTCAGCAGCGCGACCGTCAGCACCAGTGCCGTGATCGGGTAGGTGACCGCCTTCCTGACGACGGCCATGTAGGCGCCGTCCTTGAGGTGCTCTTCCTCATGGACCGGAGCCTTGGCGAACAGGGCCCCGAGCGTCGGCGCGAATATCAGTGCGTAGGCCATCGACGCAGCCAGCGTCACGATTAGCGTGATCGGCAGGTACTTCATGAAGTCGCCGATGATGCCGGGCCAGAACAGCAGCGGCGAGAAGGCCGCGATGCGGGTCATGGTGGCGGCGATGACCGGACCGGCCATGCGCTTGGCGGCCAGTTCGAAGGCTTCCTCCTTCGGCATGCCTTCCGACATGCGGCGTTCGGCGAATTCGGTGACGATGATGGCGTCGTCGACCAGCATGCCGACGGCAAGGATCAGGCTGAACAGCACGATCATGTTGATCGTGTAGCCCATCAATGCCAGCGCCAGGATGCCCATCAGGAAGGACGATGGGATGGCGAGGCCGATCAGCAGCGAGGCGCGGCCCGACAAGGCATAGAGGATGACGATGAACACCAGGATGACGGCGATCAGCACGTGGTTCTGCAGATCGGCCAGCAGCTGGTTGACGAAGACCGACTTGTCCTGGGTGTAGGTGACCGTCATGCCCTCGGGCGCGTTCTTCACGAACGCGTCCGCAACCGCCTTGGCCCCTTCGATGGTCTCGACGATGTTGGCGCCGATGCGCTTCTTCACCTCGATGGCGATGGCCGGCTTGCCGTCGAGACGGGTGATCGTCTCGGCGTCCTTGAATGTCGAGCGTACGGTGGCTAGGTCCTCAACGCGCACGACGGCGTTCGGCGTCGCGACGACGGGCAGCCGCGCCACGTCCTCGGGGGTTTCGATCAGTGCCGGCACCTTGACCGCATACTTGCCCTCGGTGCCCTCGATGGCGCCGGCGGCAACCAGGCTGTTCGATTGTCCTATGCCAAGGATCAACTGGTCGAGCTGAAGGCCGTAGGAAGACAGCTTGACCGGGTCGATGATCGCCTCGACGAGTTCGTCGCGCGAGCCCTGCAGCGTGCCTTCCAGCACGCCCGGGACTTCCTCGATCCGGTCACGCAACTGCTTGGCGGCCGCGGTCAGGGCCCGTTCCGGCACGTCGCCGGACAAGGTGACCACGAGAACGGGGAATTCCGAGAGGTTGACCTCGTTGACGGTCGGTTCCTCGACGCCGGCAGGCAGGTCGCGCTTGGCGTCCTGAACCTTGTTGCGCGTGTCGATCAGCGCATCGCCCAGGTCCACCGACGGGTCGAACTCGACGATGACGTTGGCGCCGCCCTGAAAGGCGTTCGACTTCATCTCCTTGAGGCCCTTCAGGTTCTTGAGCTGGGACTCTACGGGACGAAGCAGAAGGCGTTCGGCGTCCTCAGGGGAAATGCCCTGATAGACGAGGCTCACATACATGATCGGGATGGCGACGTCCGGCTCGGCTTCCTTGGGGACGGCGCGGTACGCGAGCGTACCGGCAATCACCAGGAACAGCAGGACCGATAGTGTCAGCCGCGCATTGCGGATCGCAAGCTTGACGATGTCCATGGATCACTGCGTCCCGGTCGCGTCGACAAGCTTCTTGATGATCGCCTCGGTGGCGGGCTGCGCTGTCACCGTATCGCCTTCCTTGACCAGGTCCTGGCCGGCGATGATGATTTTCGCATCGGCTGGAATGCCGCCGAGCAACAGGCCCTTCTGGGTGTCGTCCACAAGGTCAATCGGGAAGAACTGCACCTTGGACGCGGCATCGACGGCGCGTATGCCGATGTCGCCATTCTCGCCCAGCGTCACCACCGAACGCGGCAACATCACTGCATCGACCGGCTTAGCGCGGATCGTGATCTCGGCGGTCATTCCGGCCGGGATGGCTCCATCCGGGTTGGGGATCGCGATCTCCACGGGGAAAGTCCTCGTCTCGGAAGTCGCGTCACGGCTGATGTAGCGAAGCTTGCCGGTGACGACGTCGCCATTGACGAGCTGCACTTCCGCTTCGTCGCCGATCTTGATGTAGCGCAGGTCGCGCTCGCTGATTTCGCCCTTGGCGAGGATCGGATCGAGGTTGAGGACGGTGGCGACTTCAGTGCCCTGCATCACGGAGCTTCCGAGCTCGACATTGACACGGTCCACCACGCCGTCGAACGGCGCCTTGATCTCGTTGCGCGACAGCTCCGCCTCGGCGGTCTGGATCATCGCCAGCGCCGTAGCGTAGGACGACCAGGCGCTGTCGGCCTGCAGCTTAGGCATGCTGCCGGCCTTCATCAGTTTCTGCGCCGCCTCCCATTCCGCCTTGCGCTGCGCGAGCACGGCCTTGGCCGTTTCGAGCGCCGCGGCCCTGTCCTCGACGTCAAGCATCAGGACCCGGTCACCCTTCTTGATATGGTCGCCCCGCTTGACCGGCAGGTCGGCGATGACGCCGGTGTTGCGCGTCGCCAGCGTCGCGCGCTTGTCGGCCTCGGTCTGGCCCGACACGCGAATGGCGCGCGCATGGTCGATGCGTGGCGGCACGATCACCATGACGGTGCGCGGCGGCGCCTTGGGCTGCTCGGCTACGGCCGGCTTTTCTTCAGGTGCTGTTTGTGCGCTGCCCACCGAGGAGAATTTGCCGGTGCCCATCCAGGCTGCAAAACCGACGAGCACGACCAAGGCTGCAAGCTTGTGAAACCTAATCTTCGACATTGTCGTTATCCGTTAGGGACGGCTACGGCTCACCGCCATCTTGCTTGGCGCGTCGACCCGATATGGGGGCGCACCACACCGCATTCAATCCGTCATGGGGGCAGAGTGACGGAAGGGCCGACTTCTACATCAAATGTGCAGCGCAATATAGTCAGAAAAAGTAATGGAAAGATCATGCTGACAAAACTGGCAGGAACTGTCAGCACGTAGTCATCAGCACGGCTTTTGCCCGGGATTTCGCCGCTTGGTTGTGCTGTCAAACAGCAGCCGGCTTGGTCCTCGTTGCCAGGAATTCGCGCACGCGCCGCCCCATGGAAGGGCCACGCACCGGCTTGAGGCCCTCGTCGAGTTCACCCGACAGATCGACCGTCGCGGTCTTTCCTACCGAATCAAAGTTGTCCTCGAGCCAGCCGCTGGCGGCGGTCCGGCCGAGATCGCGCAAGTATTCGAGGAAGGCCCATTCAGCGTTAATCTTAGAGGAGGCGGAAAGATCCTTGAAGGCTTCGTCGGCATCGATGCGATGCATGCGGATGTCGCGATACTCGCCGTGCGGCAGGCGGCCAGCAGCGATCAGTTCCTTGACGAAGGCGATGGCCCGGAATTCGCGCAGCAGGCCTGCATTGAAGGTGATCTCGTCGATGCGGTTCTGGATCTCGTTTGCAGTGCGCGGCACCTGCTCGCGGACGACCGGGTTGATCTGGACGAGCAGCACGTCCTCGGTGTCGTTCGCCCTGAAGAAGGGATAGATCGCCGGATTGCCGCCGTAGCCGCCGTCCCAGTAGGGCACGCCCTTGATCTCGACCGCCTGGAAGATCTGCGGCAGGCAGGCCGAAGCCATCACCGTGTCCAACTCGATCTCGCCGTCGCTGAAGACGCGAAGCTGACCGGTCTCGACATTGGTCGCCGATATGAACAGGTCGATCGCCCGGCAGGCGCGTACGTTGCCGAAGTCGATCTCTTCGGCCACCACGTCGCGCAGCGGATTGATGTTCATCGGATTGGCGAGATAGGGCGAGAAGACGCGCGACATGGTGTCGAACCAGATGAAGCCGGGTGTATTCTCGACCGACCAATTGCCCCACATCATGTCCCAGGGGGAGCGCTGCACCGGACTGAAGCGCCCCTTGCGCGCCACCGCCCGCCAGAAATCCGCCAGTTTTTGGCGCGCGCCGTCGCGGCCGCCGCGAACCCAGCCGTCGGCGAGGGCGACCGCATTCATCGCGCCGGCGCTCGTGCCCGACACCGCCTTGATGTCGAGCCTGCCGTCCTCGAGCAACCGGTCGAGCACGCCCCAGGAGAAGGCTCCGTGCGAGCCTCCGCCCTGCAGTGCGACGTTGATCGGCTTGGTTTCCCCCGCCTTGCCGTTGCCGTTCATGGCGCCGTCCCCGTCCTTAGCTATTGTCGGTCACTGCGCCGTCCAGCCGCCGTCGACCGAAATGCTGGTGCCGTTGATCTGTGCGGCGGCCGGTGAGGCGAGGAAGACGGCGGTGGCGCCGATCTGCTCCACGGTCACGAATTCCTTGGTCGGCTGGCGGTCGAGCATGACTTCGCGCACGACGGTGTCGCGGTCCATGTTGTGCGCCTTCATCTGGTCGGGGATCTGCGCCTCGACCAAAGGCGTCAGCACATAACCCGGGCAGATGGCGTTGCAGGTGATGCCGTCGCGGGCGACTTCCAGCGCAACCGTCTTGGTCAGCCCCATGATGCCGTGCTTGGCCGAGACATAGGCGGATTTGTAGGGCGAGGCGACCAGGCCGTGGGCGGAGGCGACGTTGATGATGCGGCCGCCGCCGGCCTGCTTCATCAGCGGGATCGCCGCCGCGATGGTGTGGAATGCCGAAGTCAGGTTGATGGCGATGATCGCGTCCCACTTGTCCGCCGGGAACTGCTCGACGGGCGCGACATGCTGGATGCCGGCATTGTTGACCAAAATGTCGACTGAACCGAACTGCGCCGCAGCCTTCGCCACCAGTTCGCGGCACTCCGTCCCCTTCGACATGTCGGCCTTGACATAGATCACCTCGGCCTTGTGCTCGCGGGCGAGCTTTTCCGCCAGCGCATGGTCGGCTGCCGTGTCGGAGAAGGAGTTGAGGACGACGTTCAGGCCCTGCGCGGCGAAGGCCTCGGCTATGGCCAGGCCGATGCCGGAGGTCGAGCCGGTGACGATGGCGGTCTTGCGGTTGCTCATTTCGGAATTCCTTCGGGAAATGCGATGCTGCGTTGCAGCATATATGTGCTGCACGGCGCAATAGAAACCCGATCGGGTTGGGGCTCACGAAATCATGAGGAGGTCGAATTCCTACCAGCTGTCGTAGGCGGGACACTCGGCATCCGGAATTCGCGAAAGCAAGAAGCGCTTGTCGTCCTCGCCAGAGGAAAGTTCGAAGGTGTCCGTTTCGTCCTCACCGCAGCCGAGCGTCATGCGCAGGCGGCCCATGCTTTCGAGGTCGACGAGCACCTTGTCCGCGTCGAGCCGCCTGACGACCACGCCGCCGCCGTCGCAATCGACGCCGCAGAAGATCTCCCGGCCGCCATCGGCGATCGTGCATTCCCCGATCGCGGTGAGCGGCTTCGACTTCATCTGGTCCCTGAGCCGCGCCAGCACCTCGAAATAGTAGTTGCGCTGGCCCTCGGGCGAATAGGGGTCGGGCTCGTGGACGTAGTAGGCGATGCGGAATTCCATTTCCGCGACCGCTTGCGCCGGATGATTCTTGAGGTGGTCGGCGTCATAGATGCGGCGGAAGCAGGCATGGGCTCCCGGAGTGGGCGGCACGAACCTGGCGAGTTCGCCTTCCTTGCCGGGCTCGACCGGCTGGGCCTGTGCCTCCGGCAGCGGAAACAGGCCGCAGAGCAAGGCAAACGTCGCTGCGCATCTGCGAAACACGTGCCGCATGGCATCCCCCTGGGAGCCTCATGATAGCGCAACTTTGGCGACTGTTAAGCGGCCTCCGCCCGGAAGGCGCGTGTCGGTTGACATCCGGCGCCCGCATGACCACTCATTCCGGCATGTCCGACATCAGCTATTCCGAACACCGTCTCGCTTCCGTCTACGACACGCTCAATCCGGCCGGCGAGGACACCGCATTCTACCTCGACGTTGCGGGCGCCGAGCCCAGGACCATCCTCGACATGGGCTGCGGGACCGGGGCGCTCGCCGTGGAACTGGCTCGCCGCAGCCACACGGTCACCGGTGCCGACCCCGCCGCCGGCATGATGGCGGTGGCGCGGGGCAGGCCCGGCGGCGACAAGATCACCTGGATCGAGAGCGACGCGGCGGGCCTCGACCTTGCGACGCGTTTCGACCTGATCTTCATGACCGGCCACGTCTTCCAGGTGTTTCTCACCGACGAGGCGATCGCCGCGGCACTCAGCAACCTGCGCCGTCATCTGGCGCCGAACGGCCGGATCGTCTTCGAGACCCGTAATCCGGCCGTCCGCGACTGGGAGGACTGGACGCCGGCCGAGACCGCGTCGACCGTGGAGGTTCTGGGCTTGGGGCGGGTCGACGTCCACTATGACGTCACTGGCGTGCAGGACCAGATCGTGCACTACGAAACGCATTTCGGTTTCGAAGACGGCGAGAAGGTCATTGCTCCGAGCAGGCTGAGGTTCGTGGAACGCGACCAGCTGGCATCGGCTCTCGCCGAGGCGGGCTTTTCGACGGTCGAGTGGTATGGCGACTGGGACTGCTCCGCGGCGCTGCCGACCAGCCCGGAAATCATCGTCGTTGCGGGCTAGCTCCGCTTCCGACTTGGCGGGCGCGGCCAGCTGCGATATTGACATCCCGCGCGGGGCGCTCCACGTCAGGCGCGGTTACCTCAAGCTTGAAGGCCGTTCATGACCGGCTATTTTTCCTCTCCTTTTCCCCGCCGCCATTCGGTGGGAGTCAGCGTCGGCGGCGTGATCGTTGGCGGTGAGGCGCCGGTCGTCGTGCAGTCGATGACCAACACCGATACGGCCGACATCGACAAGACGGTGGCCCAGGTCGCAGCTTTGCACCGCGCCGGCTCGGAGATCGTGCGCATCACCGTCGATCGCGACGAGAGTGCTGCCGCCGTGCCGCACATCCGCGACCGGCTGGCCCGCGTCGGCATCGACGTGCCGCTGGTCGGCGACTTCCACTATATCGGCCACAAGCTGCTTGCCGATCACCCGGCCTGCGCCGAGGCGCTGGCGAAGTACCGCATCAACCCCGGCAATGTCGGCTTCAAGGACAAGAAGGACAAGCAGTTCGCCGACATCGTCGAGATGGCGATCCGCTACGACAAGCCGGTGCGCATCGGCGTCAACTGGGGCTCCCTCGACCAGGACCTGCTGACGCGGCTGATGGACGAGAACCAGGAGAAGGGGTCGCCGCTCACCGCCAACCAGGTGATGCGCGAGGCGATCGTGCAGTCGGCGCTGATCTCGGCCGATCTTGCCGAAGAGATTGGTTTGCCGCGCGACAAGATCATCCTGTCGGCCAAGGTCAGCCAGGTGCAGGACCTGATCGCCGTCTACACCATGCTCGCCACCCGCTCCGACCATGCGCTGCATCTCGGTCTCACCGAAGCCGGCATGGGCACCAAGGGCATCGTCGCCTCGTCGGCGGCGATGGGCATCCTTTTGCAGCAGGGCATCGGTGACACCATCCGCATCTCGCTGACGCCGGAGCCGAACGGCGACCGCACCCGCGAGGTGCAGGTGTCGCAGGAACTGCTCCAGACCATGGGCTTCCGCCAGTTCGTGCCGATCGTCGCGGCTTGCCCCGGCTGCGGCCGCACGACTTCGACGGTGTTCCAGGAATTGGCACAGACCATCCAGGAAGATCTGCGCAAGAACATGCCTGTCTGGCGCGAGAAGTATCCCGGCGTCGAGGAACTCAAGGTCGCGGTCATGGGCTGCATCGTCAACGGCCCGGGCGAATCCAAGCACGCAGACATTGGCATCTCGTTGCCCGGTACCGGCGAGACGCCGTCCGCGCCGGTCTTCATCGACGGCAAGAAGGCGGCCACCCTGCGTGGCCCATCGATTGCCGCCGATTTCGAGAAGATGGTCGCCGACTATATCGAACAGCGATACGGACGCGGCGGCAGGGCCGCTGCGGAGTAGCGATGGGCGGCGCGGCGAGGGCAGCCCTGGCTTGCCTCGCCACGCTGGCGCTGTACGCCCCCGCTCTCGCCGATCCGCCGAAGCCGCGCGAACAGACGCATGTCGCGCGCGTCTGTGACCTGATCGAGACGCACGCCAAGCGCCACGGGTTGCCGAGCGACTTCTTCGCCCGCCTTATCTGGAAGGAAAGCCGCTTCGACCCCGACGCCGTCAGTCCGGCGGGGGCCGAAGGCATCGCCCAGTTCATGCCCGGCACGGCGGCGATGCGCGGGCTTGCCGACCCGTTCGACATGGAACAGGCGATCCCGGCGTCGGCGCGCTATCTCGGCGAACTCAAGTCGGGTTTCGGCAATCTCGGCCTAGCCGCAGCTGCCTACAATGCCGGCGAGAACCGCGTCGCCCGCTGGCTCTCGTCAGGTGGCTTCCTGCCGCTGGAGACGGAGGACTACGTGCTCGACATCATGGGCGAGCCCGTCGACAATTTCTCCGAGCGGTCCTATGCCGGGACAGTGCACCCGCTCGATCCCAAGACTTCGTTCGCCGTGGCCTGTCGCAACCTGCCTGTCATCATGTCGACGACCATCGCCATGGCCAGCGTGCACGTGAAGCCCTGGGGCATTCAGGTAGCCGGCAACTTCCGCCGCTCCGCCGCCATCAGGCAATGGCAGCGGCTGCAGGGTCGTTTTCCGGTGCTGGCCGACTACGATCCGGTGGTCAGCCGCGTTCGGACGCCGATGGGCCGGCGCGGCGTCTATGCAGTGCGGATCGGCGCCGACGACCGCGCCGAGGCGGGCAATATCTGCCGGAAGCTTCGCGGCACAGGCGGCGCCTGCATCGTGGTCAGGAACCGCTGAAACCGCTGAGCGCTCGAACCTGGGCAGTTTCGCCCGACGGCGGGCAGCCGGCCACGAGCAGCCGGTGGACCGCGGTGGCGTCCCTTACGGACCGCAGCTGAGCCAACGCGGCCGGGTCACGCAACAGCCGCGCGATCTTGGCAAGCACGTTGAGCTGTTCCTGCGGTGAGCCCTCCGGCAACAAAAGCATCGCAACGAGATCCACGTCCTGGTCGTCTACGGCCTCGAAGGGACAGGGTTCCGCGAGCCTGGCAAAGGCGCAGAACGACTTCCGCAATCCCGGAACGCGCGCATGCGGGATGGCAACGCCCTGGCCAAGGCCCGTCGAGCCGAGCCTTTCGCGCGCCGAAACTGCCGAGACGACGTCGGCAGCCGGCAGATCGAGGCGGCCGCCGGCATGCCTGGCGAGGTCCTTGAGGAGCCGGGTCTTGCTCTCGGGCCTCAGGTCGAGGAGCACGTCCTCGACCGAGATGACGTCGCCGATCTCCATGATCACGAGGAAAGCAGGCTGGCGAGCGCAAGTCCGCCCAACAGGACGCCGGTGACGAAGAACAGGCGGGTGAACATGAACGGCTCGGTCTGGCCCTTCACAAGCCTGGGGCTTCGAGCCTCGGGCTCGACGGGCAGGGCAGTGCCGGTGCCGACGATCCTGTGCGGTACGTGGGTGCGTAGCATCGCAGTCTTCCTTGTCTTCGCGCCGTCGGCGGAGGCCGTGCCGGTCGCACAAGGAAGCTAGAAGCGGGCGCATCAGTATTCGAGACGGGGCAGCAGGCGAAGAAATATGAATTCCATAGGGGATACGGCCGCCCCTCCGTGACGGAGGGGCCTTGGCGTCAGGCCGAGCGCACCAGATCAGCGCTTTCGCTCAGCCAGGTGCCGATCTTGGCGCTCAGCTTGTCGGGCGAGACCGGCTTGGGCAGGTAGTCGTCCATGCCGGCGTCGAGGCATTTCTCGCGGTCGCCCTTGAGCGCGTGGGCCGTGACGCCGATGATCGGCGTGCGGCTGCCCGACTGGGTTTCTTCGGCGCGGATCGCCCGGGTCGCCTCGTAGCCGTTCATTTCCGGCATCGAGACGTCCATGAGGATCAGCTTCGGCTTGAATGTCCGGTACATTTCCACGGCGGTGCGGCCGTTGCCGGCGATGCGATGCGAGAGCCCGAGGCCGGAGAGTATCTGGCCGAAGACGAGCTGGTTCACTTCGTTGTCCTCGGCCACCAGGACGTCGAGGCCAGCGCCCTGCAGCGGCATGGGCTCCGGCTGGGCCAGCGGTGCCGGTGCGGGGCCGCGGATGACGGTGAAGGCAGCAGGGGGCGCTCTCAAGGGTTCGCGGACGAATTGCGTCCGGCCCGACTGCGAGCGGGCCTTCTGCACCGCGGCGATGACGGTTCCGAGCAGGACCGCCGAGCGCGCCGGCTTGGTCAGGTGCGCGGCGATGCCGAAGTCCAGCACCATGCGGCTGAAATCGATCTGGTCGACGGAGGTCAGGAGGACCACAGGGATCGAGGACGTGCGGCTGTCAGCGGCGATGGCCTTGGCGACGTCGGCGCCGTTCATCCCGGGCATCTGGTAGTCGAGGATCACGCAGTCGACACTGGCGCCCAGCTGGGCCGCACGGTCGAGGAAGGCGAGGCCGATGGCACCGCTTTCGGCTGCGGCGCAGTCGAAGCCCCAGCTCCTCAGTTGCTCGAGCAGGATGTCGCGGTTGACCGGGTTGTCGTCGATCACCAGCACGCGGGCCCCGGTGACGTCGACCGGCACGATGCCGCCGTTCGATTCCGCCTCATGTCTGGGCGAACCAGAAGACCGAGCCCTTGCCGAGTTCGCTCTCTACGCCGATGCGGCCGCCCATCAGGTCGACGAGGCGCGCCGCGATGGCGAGGCCAAGGCCGGTGCCCTCGTGGCGCCGGGTTGAACTGCCGTCCACCTGGGCGAATTTCTCGAACACGCTCTGGAGCTTGTCGGCGGGGATGCCGATGCCGGTGTCCTCGACGCGGACCTTGAGCGCCACCGTCTCGTCGATCACCACGCCCGACACGTCGACCAGGACATGGCCGCGCTCGGTGAATTTC
This sequence comes from Mesorhizobium sp. SCN 65-20, assembly GCA_001724355.1. Classification (GTDB taxonomy): domain Bacteria; phylum Pseudomonadota; class Alphaproteobacteria; order Rhizobiales; family Rhizobiaceae; genus Aminobacter. The sequence continues at coordinate 67,359 of MEEF01000003.1, forward strand.
ACGGCATTGCCGACCATGTTGGTGACGATCTGGCGGAAGCGGCCGACGTCGCCGATCACATGGCTCGGCAGGCTCGGGTCGACGCGGACGATGAGTTCCAGGTTCTTTTCGGCCACGCGCGCCGAGATCAGGGTCGCGACGTCCTCGACCGCTTCGCCGAGATGGAACGGTGCCGGGTCGAGCGTCAGCTGGCCGGCGTTTATCTTCGAGAAGTCGAGCACGTCATTGATGATCGTGAGCAGCGCGTTGCCCGACTTGACGATCACGTCGGTGAAGGTCTTCTGGCGAGGCGTCAGGTCGGTCCGTGCGAGCAGCTCCGCCATGCCGAGCACGCCGTTCATGGGCGTGCGGATCTCATGGCTCATATTGGCCAGGAACTCGGACTTCGCCCGGTCCGCGGCCTCGGCCTTCGCCAGCGACTCCGCGGTTTCCGCAAAGGCCCGGCGAATGGCGCTCTCCATCGGGCGGAACACCCAGAAGGCGACGCCGCCGATCACCAGCATGATCAGCACGCTTGCCGTCATCAGCAGCTTGTCGCTCCTGGCCTCTGCCACTCGGCGCTCCGCTTCCATCGCGCTGCGGGCGCGCACCAGCATCGGCTGGGCGAAGAGGTCGTTCTGGTTGCGGATCTCGCGGTAGCTCCATTCGTCGGAGCTCTGGGCGGCTGCGAGAGCGCCGAGATTGCGCACGATGTCCCGCGCCGACCAGAATAGGTCGCCATTGACGGAGGCGGTGTCGAGTTCCGACCGCGATTTCTCCGACAGCTTCGGACGGACGGCGTCGATCGCGGCTGTCAGGTGTTCGATGTTGGTGTCAAGCCGAGCAGCATGGTTGCGGGCGGCGGACGCCAGCGAGTCCCGCGTTTCGGGCCGCCAGGCGGTGGTCGTGGTCTCTGCGAAGTTCGCGGCGTTGCGCAGTTCGCGGGTGAAGGCGGAGAGGTCCGCTGCTATGGCGTCGACGTCGCGCCGGAAGGCGTTGCCCTGGTTGAAGGCGGCCATGACGATGGCGGAGGCGGCAGCGAAGATCAGGAGCCCGGACAGGTATCTGATCCGTATCGAACGGATGAACGACGAGTGCTCCGGCATGCGCAACCCCAAACACATACGCACAATTTTATGGGGCTGGAATAGACACCATTAACATTAAGAGTTTCTGACGCTGCAGCTTCTGGCTGCAAGTTTTGTTCTTCGAGGGAAAACAGATCAGCTGTTGCGCTCGGCCACGAAGCTTGCGGCGGCCTTGAGCAGTGCGGCGCGCGCGCCGAATGGCTCCAGCAGCCCGTGCGCCTGGGAGACGAGACCCGTCAGTTGCGACCTGGCCCAGGCCGGGCCGTGCAGCGACACCAGCGTCGCCTTGCCGGCGGCTGCGTCCTTTCCGGTGGCCTTACCCATCGTCTCTGCGTCGGCGGTGAGGTCGAGCAGGTCGTCGGCGAGCTGGAAGGCGAGGCCGATCGCGGAGCCGAACTCGGCCAGAGTCTCGCGCTCGCTAGCGGAGGCGCCGGCCACGATGGCGCCGGCCTCGCAGGCGAAGCGGATCAGTGCCCCGGTCTTCATCGCCTGCAGCCGGATGATGCCGCCCTCGTCGGGCTTGTTGCGTTCGGCAGCGAGGTCGAGCGCCTGGCCACCCACCATCCCGCCCGGGCCGGCGGCGCGGGCAAGGGCGAGCACGAGAGCAGCGCGGCGCTCGGCGGGGAGCTGCGTCGCCTCGTCGGCGACGATGTCGAAGGCGTAGGTGAGCAACCCATCGCCCGCCAGGATGGCGGTCGCCTCGTCGAAGGCACGGTGCACGGTCGGCTGTCCCCGGCGCAGGTCGTCGTCGTCCATCGCCGGCAGGTCGTCATGGATCAGCGAATAGCAGTGGATGCACTCGAGAGCGGTGGCAACGCGCAGCGCCGCCTCGCCATCGGCGTCGAACAGGGCAGCGCTTTCGAGCACCAGGAACGGGCGCAGGCGCTTGCCGCCATTGAGTGCGCCGTGCCGCATCGCGGCCATCAGATGTTCGGGCCGGGCGATCTCGCCGGGCAGGATGCGCTCGTCGAGAATCTTGCGGAGCATCTCTTCGACGGCCTCGGCGCGGTCGCGAAGGGCAGTTTCGAACATCATATCGCTCTCTATCGTCATGGCGGCGAGCGGTAGCCGACAGTCAGACGTTGCGCAAGAAGCCAAGCGCCTTTATGCCGAAGGGCTGATAGGCAAGGGCGGACGGATTGGCGGAACCGATCATAGAGCCGGAAACCGAAGGGCTGGAGATGGGATCGCGACGCGGGTTCTTCGCGCGTGGCAGCCTGCGTCGCTGGGTGCGTCTGGGCGCCCTGGCCGTTGCCGCGATGGCGGCGCTGCCGGTGGTGCTGACGATCCTGTACCTGCCGCCCTTCGTGCATCCGATCTCGACGTTGATGGTCAAGGACGTGGTGACGCTGCAGGGCTACGACCGGCAGTGGGTCGCGCTGGACGACATCGCACCGGTCCTCGCGCATTCGGTGATCATGTCCGAGGACGGGCAGTTCTGCACGCATCGCGGCGTCGACCTCGGCGAGCTGCGCGGCGTCATCAGCGACGCGCTGGAAGGCGAGCCCACCCGTGGCGCCTCGACCATTCCCATGCAGACGGTGAAGAACCTCTACCTGTGGAACGGGCGCTCGTTCTTCCGCAAGGTCGTCGAGTTGCCGCTCGCCATCTACTTCGACGCGCTGATGTCGAAGCGCCGCATCATGGAAATCTACCTCAACATCGCCGAATGGGGTCCCAACATCTACGGCGTCGAGGCCGCCGCCCAGCACTATTTCGGGCGCTCGGCGAAGGAGCTGAGTCGCCGCCAGGCGGCCCTGCTCGCCGTGGCGCTGCCGAACCCGGCGCTGCGCAACCCGGCCAAGCCGGGACCGGGCCTGCGCCGGCTCGCCACCCTCATCGAGCGCAGGGCGGCGAGGGCCGGCGCCTACGTGCAGTGCCTGGACTAGCCAGGGCTGCCCGCCGGCCGAAAAAAGAGTCGCTGCGGGCTGGTCAAAGGCAACATGCTTGTGTATAGCCTCGCCAACTTATCTCAGATTCCGGCCTTGGACGCGGCCCTTTCACGAGGGCGGACAGGGTCACTTGACCGAATAGTGGAGCAGATCCATGGCTGTACCGAAACGAAAAACCTCCCCGTCCAAGCGCGGCATGCGCCGCTCGGCCGACGCCCTCAAGGCCCCGACCTATGTCGAGGACAAGAACTCGGGCGAAATGCGCCGTCCGCATCACATCGACCTCAAGACCGGCATGTACCGCGGTCGCCAGGTTCTGACGCCGAAGGAAAGCTGAGACAGCTTTCCCGCGCGAGCGTGATTAAGAAAGGACCGGCCTGCGCCGGTCCTTTCTTTTTGCGCGTCTGCGTGGTGCTAGACTTTGGCGATGAAGCCGGCGCCTTCGATGCCGGCCATGGCGGCGATCTCGTCATTGTCGGACGTGTCCCCCGAAATGCCTACTGCTCCCAGCACGTTGCCGTCCCGGTCACGGACCAGGACGCCGCCCGGCACCGGCACCATGCGCCCACCTGACACGGCAGACAGTCCCTGGAAGAAGTGCGGCCGCTCTACCGCGGCAGCACCCAGCGACCGCGAGCTCGTGCCCACGGCGAGGGCCGCGTAGGCCTTTCCGGATGCCACTTCGGCGCGGATGAAGGTGGCGCCGTCCTGGCGCTGGAAGGCGAGCAGGTGGCCGCCGGCGTCGAGCACGGACACGCCGAGCGGCTTCAGGCTCTTCTGCGCGCCGAAATCGAGCGCGCCCTGGATGATGGCGTTGGCCTTGGCCAGCGTCAGTTGAGTCATGGCAGGTCTCCTCCCTTGCAATGCGTCTAGCAAACACGCTTGCGAGGCCGAGCAAAACCCTGCGTCCGGTTGAAAGTTATTACCTCATCGGGTGGGGGCGGGCCGTTTACCCGCAGAAAGTGGCGGCCGCCAGGGGCAGGCCGCTCAGCCCATGGAATCGATCTTCCGCTGCATCGCGGCGATCTGTTCCTTGAGTTCCTTGAGCTCGTCGGATTTCTCGGGAGCTTCCTTCTTCGCCGGCTCGGCGGGCGCGCTTGCCGTACCGGGAGCGGGGAAGGGGGTGAACATGCGCATGGCGTTCTGGAACATCTCCATGTTCCGGCGCGTCTGTTCCTCCAGCGCCTTCATCGGCGCCGACACCTTCATCACGTCCATCGGCGTCTTGCCGAAGGCGGACTTCATCTGCTCGCGGAAGCGTTCCTGTTCCTTCGAGAAGGCGATCATCGATTGCTCAAGGAAGCTCGGCACGATCATCTGCATCTGGTCGCCGTAGAACGAGATCAACTGCCTGAGGAACGGGATCGGCAGCATGTTCTGGCCGTCCTTGTTCTCCAGCTCGAAGATGATCTGGGTCAGCACCGGATGGGTGATGTCCTCGCCGGTCTTGGCGTCCTGGACAGTGAATTCTTCGCCCTTCTTGACCATTTCGGCCAAGTCCTCGAGCGTCACGTAAGTGCTCGTGCCGGTATTGTAGAGGCGGCGGTTGGCGTATTTCTTGATTACAACCGGCTCGTCTTTTGCAGGCATAGCATCCTCCCCCGGAAGACCGGAATGCCATGTAAGCAGCCGGTAACATTTCGCCTGGGCGGCAGGATAAGCGCAAAGCAATCGCAATTCCAAGCAATTTGTGCAGTGCAAGAACACGATGACCGCTCATGCCGGCAAAAAATGCTGCGCAGCATTGCTGCAATGTGCCTGCAGCATGAAGCGAGCCGCTGCTTTTTCCGGTTTGACTCGGGTCCTGGAACGGGCAAGAAAAGTCGTGAGAGCAATGTCCCTCGAAGCTCAACAACCATTTCGTCCAACGAAATCTGGAGAGAAACATGTCCGCCTCGTCCTCCATCGTCGTAGCCAGCGCGGCCCGCACCGCGGTCGGCTCGTTCAACGGCGCCTTTGCCAACACGCCGGCACATGAGCTCGGGGCCATTGCCGTCAAGGAAGTTCTCGCCCGTGCCGGGGTCGATCCCAAGGAAGTCGACGAGGTGATCCTTGGCCAGATCCTGGCCGCCGGCCAGGGCCAGAACCCTGCGCGCCAGGCGGCGATGGCTGCGGGCATCCCGCAGGAGGCAACGGCCTGGGGCCTCAACCAGCTCTGCGGCTCGGGCCTGCGCACTATCGCCATCGGCATGCAGCAGATCGCGCTCGGCGACGCCAAGGTCATCGTCGCCGGCGGGCAGGAATCGATGTCGATGGCTCCGCACTGCCAGCACCTTCGCGGCGGCGTGAAGATGGGCGACTTCAAGATGATCGACACGATGATCAAGGACGGCCTGACCGACGCTTTCTACGGCTACCACATGGGCAATACGGCCGAGAACGTCGCCCGCCAGTGGCAGCTCACCCGCGACGACCAGGATCAGTTCGCGGTCGCCTCGCAGAACAAGGCCGAGGCCGCCCAGAAGGCCGGCAAGTTCAAGGACGAGATCGTTCCGGTCACCATCAAGGGCAAGAAGGGCGACACCATCGTCGACCAGGACGAATACATCCGCCACGGCGCGACCCTCGACTCGGTCGCCAAGCTCAAGCCCGCCTTCGACAAGGAAGGCACCGTCACCGCCGGCAACGCGTCGGGCATCAACGACGGCGCAGCTGCCGTCGTGCTGATGACCGAGGCCGAGGCCGCGCGCCGCGGCATCACGCCTTTGGTCCGCATCGTGTCCTGGGCGACCGCCGGCGTCGATCCGCAGATCATGGGCACCGGCCCGATCCCGGCATCGCGCAAGGCGCTCGAAAAGGCCGGCTGGTCGGTTTCCGATCTCGACCTCGTCGAGGCCAACGAGGCCTTCGCGGCCCAGGCCTGCGCGGTCAACAAGGACATGGGCTGGGATCCGTCGATCGTGAACGTCAATGGCGGCGCGATCGCCATCGGCCATCCGGTCGGCGCGTCGGGCGCCCGCATCTTCAACACGCTGGTCTACGAGATGCGCCGCCGAAGCGCCAAGAAGGGTCTGGCGACCCTCTGCATAGGCGGCGGCATGGGCGTCGCGATGTGCGTCGAGGCGATGTAAGTCGGAAACACGAGAGGGCGGCCAAAGTGCCGCCCTCTTCGTCTTCATAAGCCTGTCACGAGGTCAGGCCAATTACGCAGCAGAAAAGGGGAAGAGCATGAGCAAGGTTGCACTGGTCACCGGCGGATCGCGCGGCATCGGCGCCGCGATTTCGGTTGCGCTCAAGAAGGCCGGCTATACGGTTGCTGCCAACTATGCCGGCAACGACGAGGCTGCGCAGAAGTTCAAGGCGGAGACCGGCATCCCGGTCTACAAGTGGTCGGTGGCCGACTACGACGCCTGCGAGGCCGGCATCAAGCAGGTGGAGGCGGACCTCGGCCCGGTTTCGGTGCTGGTCAACAACGCTGGCATCACCCGAGACTCGATGTTCCACAAGATGACCCGCGACCAGTGGCGCGAGGTCATCGACACCAATCTCCACGGCGTCTTCAACATGACCCATCCGCTGTGGAGCGGCATGCGCGACCGCAAGTTCGGCCGCGTCATCACCATCTCCTCGATCAATGGCCAGAAGGGGCAGGCCGGCCAGGCCAATTATTCGGCCTCCAAGGCCGGCGACATCGGCTTCAGCAAGGCGCTGGCGCAGGAGGGCGCACGCGCCGGCATCACCGTCAACGTCATCTGCCCCGGCTATATCGCCACCGAAATGGTCATGGCGGTTCCCGAGAAGGTGCGTGAATCGATCATCGCCCAGATTCCGGTCAGCAGGCTCGGCGAGCCCGAGGAGATCGCGCGCTGCGTCGTCTTCCTCGCTTCCGAGGAGTCCGGCTTCATTACCGGCGCGACGCTGTCGGCTAATGGCGGCCAGTACTTCGCTTGATCGCAAGTCAAGCTCGAAGTGGAACGGCGCCGCATGGCGCCGTTTCCATTTTTTGGGGGTGGTCAGGCCGCGTGCAGACCTAGCCGCGCAAACGCCCGTCGCCGACAACGGATGTGAATTCCCCAAGGGCATGCAATCACAGGTGTTTTCACCAGGCAGGAACCGTGCCGGAATGGCACGCAACGGTTAACGTGCTTCCCTCCGCCCTGTGCGCAAGCCTGTGCGTGGCTTGTGGGCAATCGGTGAGGAAGCTCAAGTCGCCACAATATCTAGCGGTGAACAAACCGGGAAACGTCCTTGGTCGATGATTCGTCGCCAGTTCGTTCCGCATTTGGTTCAAATCTTAACAAAAAACCGGTTGCAGGCCCTGGCGGAATTAACGCCAGGGTAGGAAAGGTGAATAATTCCATTGTGTTGACTCGGCCAACCGCCACGCTGGCGTGGCCGGGCGCCGAAAAGTTAACGCTTGTGGCGATGAAGCAGGAAACGGGCCATTTTAGCGATTCAGAATGTGGTGCGACTTGCGTGCAGGAAATCAATATGTTGGGGTGAACAAAACCTGAATCGTCCGGAGTCAGTGATTCGTCGCTGATTCGTTCCAGACTCGTTCCAACCCTTAAACTGGAACATTCCGCTTTCGCTTCGGCGCGCAAATCCCTATGTGTCCACTCGGCGCGGCTGGCGCCGCAAGGCCGGCCCGCCGGCGCCAAGGGCAGTTCCTTGAAATGAACGTACACTCCAGGCAGAACGACCCGCTGATCCTGTCAGGCCGCGACGTCACCGCGGTCCTCGGACCGACCAACACCGGCAAGACGCATCTGGCCATCGAGCGGATGATCTCTCACGAGAGCGGGGTGATCGGCCTCCCGCTGCGCCTTTTGGCCCGCGAGGTGTATGGCCGGATCTGCGAGAAGGTCGGCGCGCACAAGGTGGCGCTGGTCACCGGCGAGGAGAAGATCATCCCGGCCGGCGCGAAATATTCGGTATGCACGGTCGAGGCCATGCCGCGGCAGACGGATGCTGCCTTTGTCGCCATCGACGAAGTTCAGCTCGCCGGCGATCTCGAGCGCGGCCATATCTTCACCGACCGCATCCTGCATCTGCGCGGCAAGCAGGAGACGCTGCTGCTCGGCGCCCACACCATGCGCGGTATTCTCGAGAAGCTGCTCAAGGGTGTCTCGGTGGTGACCAGGCCGCGCCTGTCGCACCTCGCCTATTCCGGCTCCAAGAAGCTGACCCGGCTGCCGCGCCGTTCGGCCATCGTCGCCTTCTCGGCCGACGAGGTCTACGGCATCGCCGAGCTGATCCGCCGCCAACAGGGCGGGGCCGCAGTCGTGCTCGGCGCGCTGAGCCCCCGCACCCGCAACGCCCAGGTGGCGCTGTTCCAGTCCGGCGACGTCGACTACCTGATCGCCACCGATGCCATCGGCATGGGCCTCAATCTCGACGTCGATCACGTCGCCTTCGCCCAGAACCGCAAGTTCGACGGTTACCAGTACCGCCAGCTGACAGCCGCCGAACTCGGCCAGATTGCCGGCCGCGCCGGGCGCCACCTGCGCGACGGCACCTTCGGCGTGACCGGCCAGGTCGATCCCTTCGACGAGGAACTCGTCGAGAAGATCGAGGCGCACGATTTCGAGCCGGTGAAGGTGCTGCAATGGCGCACCGTGTCCTTCGATTTCGCAAGCCTGGACGCGCTGCGGCGGTCGATCGAGACGGTCGCCCCGGTCGAGGGTTTGACGCGCGCCCTGCCTGCCGTCGATGCCCAGGCGCTCGAGCATCTGTCGCGCGATCCCGACATTCGTGCGCTCGCCACCAACCGCGAGCGCGTGGCGCTCCTCTGGGAAGCCTGCGCGCTGCCGGACTACCGCAAGATCGCGCCGGCCCAGCACGCCGATCTGATCGCCTCGATGTATGACGACCTCGCCCGGCGCGGTCATGTCGACGAGACCTATATGGCCGAGCAGGTTCGTCGCGCCGATTCAACCGAGGGCGACATCGACACGCTTTCGCACCGGATAGCACAGATCCGTACCTGGACTTTCGTCTCCAACCGCCCCGGATGGCTTGCCGATCCGGCACACTGGCAGGAAAAAACGCGCGACATCGAGGACAGATTGTCGGATGCGCTGCATGAGCGGTTGACGAAACGCTTTGTAGACCGCAGGACTTCCGTCCTCATGCGCCGCCTTAGAGAAAACACCATGCTTGAAGCCGAAATCAGCCCGTCCGGAACC
>MEEF01000004.1 GCA_001724355.1 Mesorhizobium sp. SCN 65-20
GGAAATGGTCGAGGCGAACCTCCGTCTCGTCATCTCCATCGCCAAGAAGTACACGAACCGCGGCCTGCAGTTCCTGGATCTGATCCAGGAAGGCAACATAGGCCTGATGAAGGCGGTCGACAAGTTCGAGTACCGCCGCGGCTACAAGTTCTCGACCTATGCCACCTGGTGGATCCGGCAGGCGATCACCCGTTCGATCGCCGACCAGGCCCGCACCATCCGCATCCCGGTGCATATGATCGAGACGATCAACAAGATCGTCCGCACCTCGCGCCAGATGCTGCACGAGATCGGCCGCGAGCCGACGCCGGAAGAACTGGCCGAAAAGCTCGCCATGCCGCTCGAGAAGGTGCGCAAGGTGCTGAAGATCGCCAAGGAGCCGATCAGCCTCGAAACGCCTGTGGGCGACGAGGAGGATTCGCACCTCGGCGATTTCATCGAGGACAAGATGGCGATCCTGCCGATCGACGCGGCGATCCAGGCAAACCTGCGCGAGACCACCACGCGCGTGCTCGCCTCGCTCACGCCGCGCGAGGAGCGCGTGCTGCGCATGCGCTTCGGCATCGGCATGAACACCGACCACACCCTCGAAGAGGTGGGCCAGCAGTTCTCGGTCACCCGCGAACGTATCCGCCAGATCGAGGCCAAGGCGCTGCGCAAGCTCAAGCACCCAAGCCGCTCGAGGAAGCTCAGAAGCTTCCTGGACAGCTAAGGAACAGACAAAAGCCCGGGCACGTCCCGGGCTTTTTCTTTGGCGCCTACGTGGCCGGCTCGGGCCAACAAGCCCGATGGCTACGTTCTAGGCTCATACCGCATCGCCACCGCCCCCGAGCCGAGCTCCAGCCGGCCCACGAGCTTCAAGTCGATATGCCTCGATAGCCCTGCAAACAGCGTCGGCCCGTGGCCCGCCAGCCTGGGATGCACCACGAATTCGTACTCGTCGATCAATCCCAGCTCCGCCAAGGCGAGCGGGAGCTTCACGCCGCCCACGAACAGTCCCTTGCCCGGCTGTCGCTTGAGCTGCTGGACTGCGCTCGCAAGGTCCCCGCGCACGAGTTCCGCGTTCCAGTCGACCCGATCCAGGGTGCTCGACACGACATATTTTTTTGCCGCGTTGATCGTCCGGGCGAAGGGGGCCATCCAATCAGGCCCCTCTCCCGTCCGCGCCGCCGGCCGGAATGCTGCCTCCATCATTTCGTAAGTCACCCGCCCGAAGAGGAGGGCATCGGCCTGCTCGAGATTCTCGACGGCGTGACGATGCAACTCCTCGTCTGCGGCCATTGCTTGATGATCGCAGCACCCGTCCAAAGTAACGTTGATGGAATACCGAAGAGGTCGCATCGCGTAAGCTTGCCACCGTCAGAATTGGATTGGAAGTGTCGCCGAGCGGCAGCCTGTTTTTGCGCCCCCGTCCTAGCCGCTCTTCGTTGGGTCGCCGACTTCGGCGTTCAGGCGGATGGCTTCCCGGACGAGCTTTTCGGCAAGCGCCGTGTCCACCGTGTCGCCCTCAAGGAACGTCATGGTGGCGAGTTCGTACTTGCCGCCGGCTTTCAGCCTGGGCTCGACGTGGCGCAGCCGCTTGCCGCGCCAGAAGCCGAAGAGCACGTGGGCTTCTTCGGCGCGGATGAGCAGCACCGGGCCGTTGGAGAAGCAGACGATGTGGCCCCATTTGATGCGTGCCTCGGGATCGCCTGCCGTGCGAGTGGCGGCGCGCAGGGCCTCGACGATGTCGCGACGCCAGCCGCCCAGGGCTGCGACATAGGCCTCGGGGCTCTCCACTGGGACTTCCTTGCGCATCATTTCGCTGGCCTCCCCTTGGGCGCGAAGCCTATGCCGCCCGCGCCTGCGGTGCCAGTCTCACCCAGGGGACCTGTGGATCGTCCGGGCACGGGCCCGACATAACGGGCGCGGGGCCGGATCAGCACTTCCGAAGCCAGCTGTTCCATGGCGTGGGCAATCCAGCCGGTGGAACGCGCGATTGCGAAGAAGGCCGTCTCGTGGCCGATCGGCAGGCCGAACGTGCGCATCATCACCGCCAGCGCGTAGTCAATGTTGGGATGGAGCCCCGTTGCCTCGGTGATCAGGGCCGGGGCCTCGACGGCCAGCCGCCGGTCGGCGCCTGCTTCGGCGAGGATCGCCAGCAGATTGTCGGCGCGCGGGTCGCCGTCGCGATAGACATTGTGGCCGAAGCCGTGGATGCGGTCGCCGATGGCGACGCGCTCGCGGATGTTGGCGGCAACGTCGCTCGCGGCGAAGTCGGCGACCATGTGGGCGGCCAGCGGTCCCGCGCCGCCATGACGTGGGCCCTTGAGCGCCACCAGTCCGGCGATCAGCGCGTCGTAGAGATTGATGCCGGTCGAGACGGCACAGCGCACCGTCCAGGTCGACGGGTTGAGCTCGTGGTCGGCGAGCAGCACCAGCGCGCGGCGGAAGATCGCCTCGGCATGCGGATTGCCGGGGGCCCAGGCGGCTGCCACCTGGCGGTGGAGGGGCGCGGGCGCGGGCATGGTGCCGAGGATGCCCGCCGTCAGCAGGCGCATGGCACGGGCGCCGACTTCGGCGCGGCCCTGGCGCGAACGGTTGAAGGCGCGCGGGTCGCTGCCGCCGGCCAATGCCAGGATTGCGATGGCGCGCGGGATGGGCGGTTCGCCGGCGATTGCCGCAGCCACCGCGCGCATCGTCTCGCTCACGACAGGCATGTTGGCTGCTGCAAACGGGTCCGTATCGTTGACGTCCCACAGCAGTGTCGCCGCCTGTTCCAGCGTCGCATGTTCGGCGAGCGCCACCGCATGGACGCCGCGGTAGATCGAGCCTTCGCTGGTAATAGCCGAAATGGCGCTGTCGAGCACCGGCGCGTCGGTTTCGCTGGCGTGGGTGCTGCCCGCCGGCGCGCGGCGCGCGAGCAGGGCGCGGACATCGTCGGCCCGGTAGCGGCGGGCGCGCGGATCCTCCGACGGTTCGGAGCGGATGAGGCCGCGGCTGACATAGGCGTAGAGCGTGGCCGGCGACACGGCGAGTTCGCCTGAGGCCTCGCGAGCGGAGAGATAGAGCGGTTCGGCTGATTTTTTCATATTGATCAAGCTAATCAAGATTGATCAATATGAAAAGCACCGCATCTTTGCTGGGTTGCCTCAAGGAGCACCCCCATGACCCTTCACCAAATCACCGCCGGCCTGGACGGCGTCACCGCGGCCACCACGGCGCTGTCGCATGTCGACGGCGAGGGTGGCGAACTGATCATCGCCGGCAGCCGTGTGGCGCAACTAGCGGAAGAAACGGATTTCGAGGGCGTGGCGGCCCGGCTTTTGACGGCGGCCGGCAAGGCGACCAATGCCGACGAACTCAGGCAGGTGTTGGGCGAGGCGAGGGTTCGTGCGTTCGCGCGTCTCGACGCCATACTACCGGCGACCGAAGGCTTGGCGCTCGGCGCGGGCTTCCGCGCCGCGATTGCGGCGATCGACAAGGAGGAGGGGATCGCGGACGAGATCGCGCTGCTCGGCGCGATGCCGGTGCTGGCCGCAGCGCTCGCACGCCGCGCCGAGGGGCTAGCGCCGGTCGCACCCGATGCAAAGCTGGGGCAGGCGGCTGATCTGCTGCGCATGCTGCGCGGCGCGCCGGGCAGTGCCGCTGAGGCTGCGGCGCTCGACGCCTACCTGACGACGGTCAGCGACCACGGCATGAACGCCTCGACCTTTGCCGCGCGCGTGGTGGCCTCGACTCAGGCCGATTTGTTCATGGCGATCACCGCCGGCTATTGCGCGCTGTCGGGCCCGCTGCATGGCGGCGCGCCGGCGCCTGTGCTCGACATGCTGGAGGCGATCGGCACGGCCGGCAACATTGCGCCCTGGATCGATGCCGCACTTGCGCGCGGAGAACGCCTGATGGGCTTCGGCCACCGCATCTACAAGGTGCGCGACCCGCGCGCCGACGTGCTGAAGCGGGCCGTGGGTACTCTCGGCTCGGAGGGCATGGACCTCGGGCTCGCCGCCGAGGTGGAGGCCTATGCCCGCGAAGCGCTCGCCATCGCCAAGCCGGGCCGGCGGCTCGACACCAATGTCGAGTTCTACACGGCGATCCTGCTTGGCGCGCTGAAGATTCCGCGCGAGGCGTTCACGCCGGTCTTCGCCGTCGGGCGCACGGCAGGCTGGGTGGCGCATGCGCTGGAACAGCAGCGCACCGGCCGCCTGCTGCGCCCGGCCTCGGTGTATACCGGGCCGATGCCGGCTTGAAACCCTGGACTGCGACCGCATTCGGAAAAGCCCGGGGGTACGCCCCGGGCTTTTTCATGCGGTACCGGCCTTCCGCTGATAAGCTCAGTCTCCCCAGACTTGGAAAGGGAGGGTGCGATGCGGCGGCTTTGGCAAACCCCGGCAGGGCTGTCGGTTCTTGCGCTGGCGACGATGGGTGCGGCAACCGCACCCACGCAAAAGCCGGTCGGCCTGGCCAACCCGGCCTCGGTGCATTGCGGCCAGATCGGCGGCAAGCTCGAGATCCGCAAGGATGCCCAAGGCAATGAGACCGGCTATTGCCGCCTGACCGACGGCAAGCTGTGCGAGGAATGGGCGCTGTTCCGCGACAAGAAATGCGTGGCGCCGAAGGAGTAGGGCGCCACGTCGCTGGCTCCGTCGGGCGTTAGGCCTTCAACCCGGGTAGCCCGCCTAGGTTCACGCGCCTTCCAGGCGTCGCAGGATCTGTTTCATCTGGTCGATCTCGGACTGCTGGCCGGGGACGATTGCGTCGCACAGGGAGGCGATCTCCGGATCGCTCAGATTGGCGTTCTCGCACATCAGCACGGCGCCCGAATGGTGCGGGATCATCGACTTCAGGAACTGGACGTCGGCGATCGCGGCCTGCTCCCGGATCATGAACCACGATGCGGCGAAAGCCAGCAGGCTGACCGCCACGATCGCGGCGTTCAGCGCGCCGTTGGGATACATCGCACGCATGAGCATGAGTTCGATCAGGATCATCGGGAAGACCATGAGCGCGGCCATGTAGAACTGGTTGTAGTTGGCGAAGACGTCGCCGAACGTGCTCACCATCGCATACATGAGTATGAACATGGAGATGAATGAAAGGACGGCCATCGCGAGAAGACGAAGGTAGTTCTGTGTCTGGTGGTGCTGGGAATTCATGGCTTTGACCTGCAAGTTAATCTTGCCTGCCAAACAAGTTGTTCGGCGAAAGGTTCCGAAAACTGCCCCGGTCTTTTGCGCGGCCAACGCGTGTAGGCGAGCCGTCCGCTCGGCTGGTCACGTCAAAAAAGCCCGGGCACGAGGCGCCATGTGCGGGCGCAATAGTCGTCGTATTGCGTGCCGAAATGCCGGCGCAGCAGGCGTTCCTCGGAGGCGATCCTCGCCAGCAGCGGCAGGAGGTTGAGTGCAGCGAGCAGCACGCCCGCGCCCGAGCGGAAAACCAGCGCCCAGCCGAGCGCGCCGACCAGCAGGCCGAGATAGCTCGGGTTGCGGATGCGCGCGTAGATGCCGGTGGTGACCAACTGGTGGCCGGGCTGGATGGCCACCAGCCCGCTGAAGCGGTTGCCCAGCACGAAGACCGGCCAGAGCCGCAGGAAGCTGCCGGCGAGCAGGATTGCGATGCCGATCCAGCGGATGGCCTCGCCGTCGATCGTCCAGAAGTCGATGCGGTCGGTGTAGGCCGGCACGAACGCACCCAGCAGCGCCAGGACCCCGAAGGCCGCGAGCACCCAGCGGTTGGAGCGGTCCTCCTCTTCGCCCGGGCTCAGATTTCCGCCGCTGAACAGGGCGATGACGGTGAGGATCACGGTCAATATGGCGGCTGTGGTGCGGGCCGGATTGGCGAAGAAGGCTGAAATGCCGCCCCAGCCGAGCACGGCGAGGCCAAGCATCACGGCCGTTCCGGCGATGGTGGCGGCTACGAGCCTGGCGGAAGGTATCATCGGCGTCTCCGTGTCGCGTGCCCCATGCCATAGCTAGAGCGTCGCGGTACTCGTTCGATGGCTGGAAATGCCCGTCGGGCAAATCCCGCCGCCGTCGACCACCAGCCGATAGCCGGCAGTACCGTCGGAAACCGGGTGGCTTCCGCAGCGGCGTCGGGTGACATATGGTGCGCCCGCAACCAGGGGAGGAGTGTGCCGTGTCGATCGAGTTCCTGCTGACCACGTTGATCATCGTGGCCTCGCCCGGCACCGGGGCGGTCTACACGCTCGCGGCCGGGCTTTCGCGCGGCGGCAAGGCAAGCGTACTCGCAGCCTTCGCCTGTACCCTGGGCGTCGTGCCGCATCTGATTGCGGCGCTGACCGGGCTGGCCGCGCTGCTGCATACCAGCGCGCTCGCCTTCGAGATCGTCAAATATGCCGGTGTCGCCTATCTGCTCTACATGGCCTGGCAGAGCCTGCGCGAGAACGGCGCGCTCAAGATCGACGACCGCCCCGACGCGCGCAGTGCCCGCCAGGTGCTGGTCGATGGCGTGCTGATCAACCTGCTCAACCCGAAGCTGTCGATCTTCTTCGTCGCCTTCCTGCCGCAGTTCATCGCGCCGGGCGAACCCAACGTGCTTTGGCGGATGCTGGAGCTTTCCGGCGTGTTCATGTTGGCGACCTTCGTGATCTTCGCCATCTATGGCCTGTGCGCGGCCGCGGTGCGCGACAAGGTGACGGGCAGCCCGCGGGTCATGGCCTGGATGCGCCGCACCTTTGCAGCCGCATTCGTGGCGCTCGGCGCCAAGCTCGCGTTTACCGAGCGCTGAGGGGGCGAACACACTTCCTGTCCTTGCCGACGAACAGGCAGGGGAGGATACTCCCCCGGTCGGATGCATTTGAGGGCGTTGACCCGGATGCCCGCCCCGGCATTGTGCCGTGCTCCGTGGCACCGGAGGGAGGTGTGTCGTGACCACGTACATCGTGCTGATCAACTGGACGGACCAGGGAATACGCGACGTCAAGTCGTCGCCGAAGCGGCTCGACGCGGCCAAGAAACTGCTCAGCGACATGGGTGGATCGTTCAAGGCATTCTATCTGACCATGGGCGAGTTCGACATGGTGGCGGTGGCCGAAGCGCCCGACGACGCGGTGGTGGCGCGCTTCGCCCTGATCCTCGGCCAGGCCGGCAACATCCGGACCCGGACGCTGAAGGCGTTCCCGGAGCTTGCCTACAGGGAGATAGTCGCCTCGCTTGGTTAGGCGCGAGCAGCGGCGCGCCTGCCTGGCACGCGGCGCGCCATGCGGTGGAATCCAAACGTCTCGACGGCGTCAGGCGAAGCGAATAAGGTCCGGAAATACAACGGGAAACATGACATGTCGTTTTTGAAGAGGTTGTTCGGCGGTGGCGGCGGGGGCGACGCCCAGGCGCCGGCGGCGGCCAAGGAGATCGAGTACAAGGGCTTTGCCATCAAGGCGACGCCCTACAAGGAAGGCGGCCAGTTCCAGACCTGCGGCGTGGTTTCCAAGGAAGTCGATGGTGTCGTGAAGGAACACAAGTTCATCCGCGCCGACCGCTTCTCGACGCTCGATGACGCGGTCGAGGTGTCGCTGACCAAGGGGCGCCAACTCGTGGACGAACAAGGCGAGCGCATGTTCGGCTGACCCCGTCCGCGCACATTTTGATCGATCGCCCGGCCCTTGCGCCGGGCTTTTCTGTTTCAAGTGAGCCGCGCCAACATCAAGCCGTCGATCAACGCGGTGATGACCTCCATCTGCTCGGCCAGTGGCGAGCCGGCATCGACTGCGAGCGCGGCGCGGTCGAAGGCCGCGGCGAGCTGGCTGGTCAGGGCGGCCAGGGGCAACTTGTGGATCGCACCGGCGCGCATGGCGATCGCCAGCCCCTCGCGCAGGGTGCGCGTGCCGTGGCGGGCGTCGATCTCGTCCATGCCAGCGCGACCGAGGACCGCCGGTCCGTCGAGCAGCAGGAGCCTGGTGCGGCCGGGCGCCTGCATCGCCTCGAGATAGGCCTTGCTGCCGGCGACGAGGGCTGCGCGTGCATCCATGTCGTCGGGCGCGGCATGCTCGATCTCCGTCGCAACTGTCGCCGCTTCTTCCTCCGCCACTGCGCGGAACAGCGCCTGCTTGTCGGCGAAGTGATGGTAGAGCGCGCCGCGCGTCACGCCGGCGGCGGCCACGATCTCCGGCGTGCTCGTCTCGGCATAGGATTTTTCGGAGAACAGCCTTCGCGCCGCAGCGATCAGCTGGGCGCGGGTCGCTTCGGTTCGATCGCGGTTTGAGCGCCGTCCGGCCGTCTCTTGCATACATGCAGCCTGTATGTTAGGGAATCTTACGTGCAGACTGTATGTTTTTTTAGAGGAGAAGGAAAGCCATGAAGACGACGAGCTACTATCCCGTGATCATGACCGGCGACGTTGCCGGCACCGCGGCCTTCTACATCGA
The DNA here is from genome assembly GCA_001724355.1 of Mesorhizobium sp. SCN 65-20. Lineage (GTDB taxonomy): Bacteria > Pseudomonadota > Alphaproteobacteria > Rhizobiales > Rhizobiaceae > Aminobacter. Next base: position 8,360 of record MEEF01000004.1, read on the forward strand.
GCATTTCCGTTTCGAGTCGTTGTTCGACAGCGGCTGGTACGTCCATCTGCGCTCGACCGAGGACAAGCGGGTCAATCTCGCCATCGTCGACGGCGACCATGAGACCATCCCGGAACAGGGCAGGGGTCGCGCGGCCGGCCTGTTGATCAACTTCGAGGTCAATGACGTGGATGCGGTGCACGAGCGCCTCGTTGCCGCCGGTCTGCCCATCCTGCGCTCGCTGCGCGACGAAGCCTTCGGCCAGCGCCACTTCATCGTCGGCGATCCCAACGGCGTGCTGATCGACGTCATCAAGCCGATCCCGCCGACTGGGGAGTTCGTGGCTCTCTACTCACCCGACGTGGTGCCGGCGTAACCAGCCATCGGTGGGGCCAGTTCGTCAGCTGGCCCCGCACGGGCTTTCGGCGAACGGGACGCCGTTGATGACGCCGTAGCAGCTCTCGACCCCGTCGACGTCGATGATCTCGACCCAATCGCCGTCGCCGGCATTTGCCCGCTTGATCTTGGCATTGCGCGAAACGAACTTCCGCACCGGAGCGCCGTCGATGGCGGCGTTGCCCGAAAGTCGCGCAACGATCATCGCAGTTTCGGCCAGCCGGCTCCGGATCTCTTCGGAAAGCCTGACGAGCCTTTGCATATCGGAAGCGATTTCAGAGTTGCTCATTCGTCCACTCCCTATCCGTTCGGTTGCGCGTGGAGCGCAAAGAGTGCAGGACCAGCAACGGTATCGCCTGGCGTGCGGCAACCGCCAGATCATCGTTCGATCTAGCACCAAGAGGCCGGCCGCCGATGGCGTTGGCAGCGGGGCTGGCAATCCTGAACTGCTACCCTGGGAGCGGTCGCGCAGCTCCCAGTGGGAAAAAACGAATCCAACCATAGGGTTGGCCGGCGCGGCTGAGAAACAGAATCCGCGCCGGCGAAAGCGTCAGAGGCTCGGGCCGTCGTCGACGGCGGCCTTCTTGCCACCCTTGGCCAGTCCGGTAATGCGGTCGATATAGGCGAGCATCAGCGCCGAAACCACGAAGGTCAGGTGGATGATCGTGAGCCACATCAACTGGTCGGTCGTGTACTGCTGGTTGTTGAGGAAGACCTGCAGCAGGTGGATCGAGGAGATCGCGACGATGGTCGAGGCGACCTTGACCTTGAGCGAGCCGACATCGATGGTGCCGAGCCAGTGGATCTCGCCGTCATGGTTGTCGAAGCGGCTGACGAAGTTCTCGTAGCCCGAGATGATCACCATCACCACAAGCGAGGCGATGAGTGCTGCATCGATCAGGCCGAGGATCTTCAGGATCGTGTCGGTATCATCCAGTATCATCACCTTCATGATGAAGTCGTAGAGCTTCCTCATGAAAGACAGTGCGTAGATGCCGAGTGCAAGGCCGAGGCCCAGGTAGAAGAATACCAGCAGCCAGCGTGAGCCGAGCACAATGGATTCAATGGCGAGTTCGAGGCGTTTCATGAGACGTCCGAGTTCCATTTTACAATTTCGAGCTGAGAGCCGAAGCAATGCAACAGGCTTTTGGATAAAACAAGGCCCGGCCGCTGGAGGGGGAAAATCGGCCGGGCCTGTGTCTCCCGTTATTCCGGAGACGGACGGGGCAGGGAACCACGTCACCTTAAAGGTGGCATCCAAATCCAGCGATTCAATGGCGAAAGCGGGGTAATCGAAGGGTTACCAATGAAGGGCTTCGCCCCGCTCGCTGGCGGACGGGGCGAGTAAACCTCAGTCGGCGCTGGCGACCGGCGCCACCAGCGGCGTGATGCGGCGGATGGCGACGCGGCGGTTCTCGCGCTCGCGCACCTGGGTCTTCACCTTCAGGTAGCGCTCGCCGTAGCCTTGCGTCGACAGGTTCTCCGGTGGGATGCCGAACACGTTGGTGAGCGCGTCGGCGACCGCCTCGGCACGCCGGTCGGAGAGCGCGAGGTTGGCGACGTCAGAACCCACCGCGTCGGTGTGGCCTTCGATCAGGAAGGTCTCGGCCGGGTTCTTCTGGAGCAGGCGATCCATGGCGTTGGCCACCCCCTCGAGCTTTTCGACCTCGCTTTCGCCAATCGACGCCGAGCCGAACTCGAAGTTCAGCGTATCGAGGTCGATGCGGCGGGCGATGTCGCGCACGCGCGCCGAACGCTTGACCTCGTCGACCGAATAGAGGCGCTTGACGCGCTCCACCGGTGGCTGCTCGAGGAAGTCGTAGTAAGCATCCGGATCTTCAGCATATTCGGCTTCCAGTATGTACTGGTTGCGCGGGATGTGGAGTTGCAGAGGCGGCAGGTCGTAGCCCGGATCGCGCCACTCCCCGACCTCCTCATAGTAGCGGTCGTCGACATAGCTCAGCACATATTCGCGCCCGTCCGGCGTGATGCGCGACCTGTGCACGATGTCGCCGTAGCGGTTGCGCACGGTGATGACCTGGTTGCCGTTGTCGCGCAGGATCACCTCGCGCGTGCGGCCGCCCGGGAGTTCCTCGTAGTAGACGTCCTGGGCGTTGCGGGTGAGGCGCGGCCGGTCGTTGCTCTCGACGAAGATCTGGTTGTTGACCTCGATGATCACGCGGTCGCCGATCTCGCGTACGAACTCGGTGCCCTGAGGCCGCGGACGCTGGCGAAGGTCGACGACGGGTGCGCGCTCGAGCCGGGTGCCACGCTCTGCCGTCACCGGCTTGATCTCGAGAGGCCGTGCGGCCTCCTGCGCCGTCCGGTCGTCGACCGGCGGCGGCCCGAGATCTACCGGGGCCGGCTGCTCGCGGACAGCCTGCTGTCCCTCGGACGGTACCTGTGCTGGGCGAGCCTGCCCGGCCGGTTGCTCCCCTGCAGGGGGCGGGGCGACGGCCTCGCTGGGCGCGGGCGTCTCCTTCTGGCTGTCCAGGATGGGGGCCTCGTTCGGGTTTGCCGGAGCTTCACCTTGCTGGACAGGCTGCTCCGCCTGCGGCGCAGGCTGCCCCGCCTGTTCTGGCTGCTGCTCGGTCGGGAGCGGCTGCTCGGCAGGCTGCTGTGCCTGCTCAGGCGTCGGCTCGGCGGGGCGCTCGGCCTGCTCGGCCGGACGTTCGGCCGGTTGCGGCTCGACAACCGGGGCGGCTTCTTTCGGAGCTTGCTCCTGTGGCTGGTGGGCTTCCTCGGTCTGGCGTTTCTTGCGGCGTGGCTCGGGTTCTTCGGCCTGCTGCTGCGGCTCGGGGGCAACCTGCTCGGCCTGCGGCTGTTCGGGCTGCTGGGCTTCCTCGGCCTGTCGCTGCTTCTTACGGCGCGGCGCCGGCTCCTCAGCTTGCTGCTGCGGCTCGGGGGCTGCTTCAGCGGCCGGCTGTTCCTGTTGCTGTTGAGCCTCCTCGGCCTGGCGCTGCTTCTTGCGGCGCGGCGCCGGCTCTTCGGCCTGCTGCTCAGGCTGGGGAGCAACCTCTACGGCCGGCTGCTCCTGTTGCTGTTGAGCCTCCTCCGCCTGTCGCTGTTTCTTGCGGCGCGGCGCCGGCTCCTCGGCCTGCTGCTCGGGCTGCGGAGCAACCTCTACGGCCGGCTGCTCCTGCTGCTGCTGGGCCTCCTCCGCCTGTCGCTGCTTCTTGCGGCGCGGCGCCTCTTCCTCGAGCTGCTGCTCGGGCTGGGGCGCAACCTCTACGGCCGGCTGCTCCTGTTGCTGCTGGGCTTCTTCTGCCTCGCGCTGCTTCTTGCGGCGCGGTTCCGGCTCTTCCGCCTGCTGTTCGGGCTGGGGCTGTTCGGCCTGTGGCTGCTGTTCTCCTCCCAGGCGCGCGGCGCAGGATTCCGCGGATTCGCCTTCCTGGCACTCGGCCTGCACGCGAATCAGGGGCAGCCGCGCATCGGATGCCGACGCCTCGATCATGGGCATCGCCGCGAGCGGCGCGGACGCCATGAACAGGCCTATCGACGTGCCTGCAAGGATCCGTGGTTGGCGTTTCATCGTTGGAATTCTCCTAAATTCTCGTCCCGTCCCCGCCCAAACCTGCCGAACGGCTTATGGTTCCGTTCCGGCGAGTCGCATTGGTTCCCGGCTTTTGCCCGTCAGCAACGTGGCAATATCGTGGTTTCCGCCGCTTGGCGACGGGTGCTGCGGCTTGACGGCGCGTCCCGCACGCGCCAAATGCCTCGCCATGGAAGAGCCCTTCTGGAAGACGACGCTGCTTGAGGAAATGACCGCTGCGCAGTGGGAATCGCTGTGCGACGGCTGCGGCAAATGCTGTCTGTCCAAGCTCGAGGACGAGGACACTGGCGACATCTACTGGACGAGCGTCGGCTGCCGCCTGTTCGATGGCGCGTCCTGCCGTTGCACGGACTATGCGAACCGGCTCGAGCGCGTTCCCGATTGCGTCGGGCTGACGCCCGAGAACGTGCGTACGATCCGGTGGCTGCCGAGCACCTGCGCCTACCGGCTGGTGGCCGAGGGACACGATCTTTATTGGTGGCACCACCTCGTCTCGGGCAGCCGCGAGACGGTGCACGAGGCAGGGGTTTCGGTGCGCGGCAGGCTGACCGCCTCGGAGCAGGACCTTGCCGAACCGGAGGACTATTTCGAGCACGTGCTCGAGGACGAGCCGTAGACGAAATTCGGGGCGATTCGGTCGCCCCATCACCATTCGGGCAGCAACCGGGCGGGCCGGGCAGCAACCCACCAGTCGGATATAATCGAGCAAAATCAGATCGTTATCAGATGAACCGAAGATGAACGAAAGGTTCGAGATCGGTTCAGCTTGAGCTTGGCATTGTGTGCCCATCGCTCAGGCGAAGAAGATTTGAAGGCTCCCAAGGAGGTCACCATGTTCAACAAGATCAAGATTGCCACCCTTTCGGCCCTCGTCGGCCTCGGCACGCTGGCCGCCATTCCGGCGTCCGCGCAGGAGGGTCTCTACCTCAACCTCGGACAGGGCGGCGTGTATGTTCAGGGCGGCCCGCGCTATGACGACCGCTACGACAACCGCTACGACCGCGGCCGCTATGACGACCGCCGCTACGACGACCGCCGCTGGGACCGTCGCTGCACGCCCGACCGCGCCCTCGACAAGGCCGAGCGCATGGGCCTGCGCCGCGCCCGCATCGCCGACGTCGACCGCCGCACCATCACGGTGAGCGGCCGCAAGTATGGCGAGCGCGTCGCCGTCACCTTCGCCCGTTCGCCGTCTTGCCCGGTCATCGGCTGGTAAGCCGTTCACGGGCAGGCATAAGTCCCGCCACCAAGAGGGCTTATGCCAAAAGAGAAAAACCCCGGAGGCCTGGCCTCCGGGGTTTCTTTCTTTGCCGGCACTTCGGGGGGAGGTAGTGGCGCCGCGAGCCGCAGCGCCACTATGGTCAGTTCTTCATTTCGAAGGTGACGTTGACCTGCACCTTGTAGGAATTTTCGCCCGCCTCGACGGGGGCTGAACCTGCGGCCCTGTCGAAGCTCTTGGCCTGCATGGGCATGGGCGGCGGCGCGTAGGACTGGTCGGTGATCTCGATCACCCGTCCGAGGCTGACGCCGGCCGCGGTCGCGAGCACCTTCGCCTTGTCGATGGCGTCGGCAACAGCAAGCTTGCGTGCCTCGGTGATCACTTTCGACGGGTCGTCGTTGGCGAAGGTTATCCCGCCGCCCTGGTTGACGCCGAGCGAGACGGCCTTGTCGAGGATCTCGCCGGTCTTGGCGACGTCGCGGATGCGCACCGACAGCGTGTTGATCACCTGGTAGGCGACCAGTTCGGCTTCCTGGCTGCCGTCGGGCTTGTTGGTGTAGTTGTAGCGCGGCTGGATCTGGATTCCGGCCGTCTGCAGGTCGCGGTCGGCGATTCCAGCCGTCTTCATGGCGGCGATCACGGCGGCCATCGCATCGTTGTTGGCGTCGAGGGCCTCGCGCGCGGTCTTGGCCTCGCGCATCACCGACAGCGAAAGCAGGGCCAGATCGGGCGCCGCTGCAGCCTCGCCTTCGCCGGTCACGACGATGCGCGGAGACGGCTGCGTGTCGGCGCGCGCGGCCGCCGCGGGAAGTGCTACAGCGGCTGCAAGTGCGAGCGCTATGTATTTGCGATTCATAATATTCTCCATTCTGGAAGGCCCTTCCGGCCTCGTCGAATAGGGGTGGATTATGGGTGGATTGCGGCGGAGCGCAAGGACAGTGAGAAGGCGGCTTGTGTCCGGCCGAAAAAGCCACTATCCAGCCCACGTGGGGCCTGTAGCTCAATGGTTAGAGCCGGCGGCTCATAACCGCTTGGTTGGGGGTTCGAGTCCCTCCGGGCCCACCATTGTTATCATCGACTTTTCGGCCGGCCGGCTGCCGTTGCTGTGCGTTGGCAAATGTCATCGGCGGATTTCCGCCTATGGAGCAACTGGACCTCGCCTTAGGCCTCTTTCCTTTTCGCTGTGCGCCCCACCCATTCAGTCTGGGACAGCCTAAAAGGGGCCGCGAGCGCCGGATAGCTGCCCTGCGGAGGCAAGTAGAACTTGCCGCGGGAGGTGTCCTGCTAGCGACAATTTCGCCTTCTTGCAGCATCGAGGGCAGCTTGTTGTGCTTGCAGCGTTTCGATCTTGGCCGTCCGATTGTCCTTGATCAATGCCACTGCCTTTGCGCCACCGGGTGCCCAAATGGGCACGTTCCAACTGGCTGTTTTGCCGCGGCTGATCGCAGCAGCGGAAATGTCTTGCGACGTTCTGCCGATAGCGTCGTTGAGCTGGTTGCATGACATCGACGCATAGGCCGCCGGGTCTGTTCTCTGTGGATTGAATTGAGATGCGCACCCCAACGCCGTGCCGACGACGAGTGCGAGCGCGACCGGACGAACTGCTTTCCGTTGCATGGGAACACCGTAACAAGGCTGGGCGGCGATGAGAACCGGCATGCTGCTGCAGCACGCGAGGCGTTACGGAAACCGGTCTTCGGGCCCGCCCGGACGAAACCTGTCATCACCTCCCTCCGGGCAATCGAGAGATCTCGACTTCTCTAATGGATGCCAGGTCGCAGTTCGGCCTCGCGGCAAAAATTCTATGAGCAATCATAGTGCTGATGCTTGAGGGGGGCGTCGGTATGACGATCACCGTCGACGCGATAGCGGTTGCGATGGGCGACGCCTTTGGCGATAATCCAAGACGTTCCTTTGGCAAAATTGCAAAAGGGCGTCGATTGCCGGGCCCGATTCTTGATATCGTTCGAGGCATCATAGCGTCCATCAATGTCGAAGTGGTGTGAATGAACACCGCAATTCAGACCTTTCTACTGGTGTTCGCGTCGATCTTTCCTGTGGTCAATCCTCCGGGATCGGCGCTGGTCTTCCTAGGCCTGACCACCGGTGCCGCACCGGGAATACGTCGCATTCTGGCGCGACGCATCGCGATCAATTCCTTTTTCGTGTTGGTGTGCGCCTTCCTCCTCGGTGCCCTGGTCTTGAAATTCTACGGTATCTCTATCCCGATCCTTCGCGTTGCTGGAGGGTTCATTGTGGCGGTCGCCGGATGGAAGCTTCTCAACGAAGGCAGTCAAAAGGAACTCGATATACCAGCGGATAGCGTATCCAAGGAAAGCCCTTTGTTGGATCAGGCGTTCTATCCGCTAACCCTGCCACTAACCACGGGTCCGGGGAGCATCGCAGTGGTTATCAGTATCGCCCTGTCCAGAGCGACATTCGCCGATCCCAGACAGGAGCTTCTCTTTGTCATCGCAAGCCTCGCGGCGATTGCCGTCATTGTCGTGTGCATATGGTTTTGCTTTGCTTATGCGGAGCGCCTTCAGAACATGCTTGGCAAAGGAGGCACGGATATCGCAACGCGACTGTCCGCTTTCATCCTGTTCTGTCTCGGGCTACAGATCCTTTGGTCGGGTGGAAATGAGCTCCTGAGGTCCGTTTTCAGTCCGGGTTCGGTCCCGTCGTTGCCGTAGACGCCGCTGTGGCGTTGCAAAGCCAGGCGCGCTTACATGCAACCCTCGTAAGCCTGCGCGTTGGGTGCGATGGAGCTACGGGGGGATGGTGTGACAGGCGGCCCCTGTTGGGGTGTCGAGGGATACCCAGCCGCTGCCGGCCTCTACCTCAGAGCCGCGATTACCCTCGGCAGGAGCTTCTTTGCCAATCGTGCGTAGCCGTCATCGGTGAGATGCAGTCCATCCGGACCGCGCGGGTATTCAGCGTAGTCGCCCTTTCTGACGATGATGTAGCGGATATTTCGTGACTCGAGCTTGTCCAGCAGTTTCCGGATATGCTGCTCGGTCTTGTCCTGTTTGCCCTTGCGTGCATCGTTTGAACCGGGCTGAAGGAGCACCAGCTTCGTATCGCTGCCGATGGCATCCCTTAGAGTCTCCAGCATCTTGCCGGTCGTCGCGCCGTTGATGCCGGCGTTCTTGACTTTGACGTTGATGCCCTTGTCGCGCAGGAGCTTTTCAAGCTGGGCAGGATAGGCCGCGCGGCGCGGGACGCCCTTGCCGAAAGTCTGGCTAGCGCCGATTGCCACGACCTCGGCGGCATTTCCATACCCGGCACTCAAGATGAACGGCGTGCAAAAAATGATTGCAGTGAGAATGTGAAGAGTGGTCTTCACCGAAATTCCCCCAAACTTCAAAAGATGCAGGAATTTACAGCCCCCACGCTAGCACCGTTCCGAATTCTGGAGAACACCACACCCGCCCTGCGATACCATCTCGGCCCCTATCCAATACAATTCGGATCCCCGTCATCGTGGGGTAGAGAGCGTCTCGATGTGGTGGGTATAGTTCTCCCTGGTGTTCTGATCGACGACAGCGATCGGAGCAGTGACGACCAGGCCCGCTGCGGTGCCCACGGTTTGCGCAGCCCCGGCGGTTGCCATGACGATATGATCGCCAAGCCCCAGGCGGCTATCGGTCAGCGGTTGACCGGTCGACAGGGGGGCGCCGATCAGCTGCACGATCTCTGGCGAGTCGGCAAACTTGCTGTGGTGCAATTTGTCACCGGCTTTTAGCTTGGTCAGGTCGATGACCGTTATGTTGTTTGCCGCCAGTTCTTCCCTGTACGGGGACTGTTCCGGATCGATCGCTCCCAACCGGGGAACGTCGCCCCAGATGCGCCGCGAAAAGGCCAGCGCGCGATCGTCCCGCGAAACAAAGAGGGTAAACCGGGGACGTTGCTTGCCCATGTCTGCAATCTGCGTCCGGAATACATCCACATCGACGTCCGGAGCGGCCAGCATGACATTCTTGAATTTCGGGGGCAGGCCGCCATTGCGGATGGCCATTTGACGGAGCGCTTCCAGGGCAAGCATGTTCCCCATGGAATGAGCGAGCACCGACACTTCCTTGACCTCGGAATCGCGCCCCAGATATTGAAACAAGTCCTCAAGTGCGTTGCGGGTATAGTTCGTGCTTTCGCGGTCATAGGCGTAGGCCAGCAGATGACCCCGAGACGGCCATGTTGCGAGGACCGGGACGCTTTGCGCGCCGGAATCGTGCATGATCTGGGCCAATCTGAAGACGGCGTCCTCAAACTGGTTGTTGAACCCGTGGATGAAGACGAGGACACTGCGGTCCGGGCTCTTGCGCACGGACGCGTTAAGCCACTTTTCGGCCGCCGGCTGATCGACTTGCTCGACCTTCGTGGTTGCGAAATCCGTTGCCGGGTTTGGCGGAAGCCGGCGCGGCCACGCGACTTCCCCCACCTTGCGGACATTGTCGGGTGGGATCGACACCGTGATCTCCGCGAAGGCCGGCGTGAGGCCGCGCTCGCCGCTGAACACTTCCCCAGGGTTTTCGGAGCGCTTCCGCATCGTAGCAACCATCATCTCGACCTGGCTGGTCGATTGCGACGCCGACACCGGTTGCAGGACGCCTCTCGGACGGCTCGCGCATGCCGTTATCAGGGATACACTCAGGGCTGCCACGACCAATGCCGTGAAGCAGGAGGGGTGCTGACGGCTGATCTGCGCTTCGATCCGGTGGGGCATACAAGCTGGCACCTTCTGACCTGTGAGCTTGAGGCGTTCGCGTAGACGTGCAGGGTTACTCACGGAAAGATTGTAGCACGGGCCGGTGAGCGGTGCTCGGCTGGAAGGACCGTCCGGCGCACCGCTTCCCAATCACCTCATTTCGGCGAGGCCGGTCGACGGGAAAGGCCGGATCGATCGTCGCTATCTGCTCTCAGGCGCGTAGTGAAGGATGACGACACCTGACCTGAGCGTCTTTGTCTCCAGATGCTTGAGAGGTATCCGGTTCGGGCCGCCCTTGAACAGCGGCGTGCCTCTCCCGAGAATGACGGGATTGATCCCAAGGCGATACTCGTCGATCAGGCCGTGCGCCATCAGGGTCGCGGTGAGGTCGGCGCTGCCGAACACGAAGATGTCTCCGCCGTCCCTGGTCTTCAGCTTGGTGACTTCCTCCGCGACATTGCCGTCGCAGAGCTTCGTGTTGTTCCAGTCGGCGCTCGTCAGCGTGCGCGAGAAGACAACCTTCTCGATCCTGTTCATGAAGTCCGCGATCCAGCCTTGCTCGGACCGCCAATAGGCTGCCATGAGCTCGTAGGTCGCGCGGCCGAAGATCAGCGTGTCGGCCTTTTCCTGGGTCTCACGAATGTAGCTCTCGATTTCTTCTTCGAAGACGAACCAGCTGATGTCCCTGTCCGGACCTTCGAAGAAGCCGTCGACGGTCACCATGTCCCAGATGATCAGTCTTCTCATGGAACGCTCCTCTCCGTGTATCTGTGGTAATTCTCGGCGCTATCGCGCGAAGCAGAGCTCATGGCTCGTCCACGCGCCCTGGTTCGATCCGGCGGGAAGCCGCCGCATTCAGCGGGATGTGACGAAGCGTTCGAGCTTGCCCAGGGTTTGCAGTCCCAGCTCCACGGCGCCGAAGGCCTTCGCCTCCTGAAACTCGGCAGCCGTGCTCAACACCATGCCCAGCGTGACGTTCGTCCCCCCGTCCTGTTCCTCGAACGAGACCCAGGCGTCGGCGTGTTTCGGTCCGTGCTCGCCCCACAGCAGCGTATAGCCGATCCTTTCCTCGGGCCGCACCTCGACATAGAGGTGGTGGTTCGGGAAGACCGTGCCATCGGGCGCGATCATGTCGAAGACCCATTCGCCGCCAGTCCGCAGGTCGATCCTTTGCGTGCGACAGGAGAAGCCGTCCGGCCCCCACCATTGCGGCAGCGTCTCGGGGTTCATCCACGCGCCCCACACGACGGATCGCGGCGCCTGGATGACCCGCTGCAGCACCATCGTTCGTTCGGCCGCGGCCGCGAGGTTGTCCAGGCCGGCACCGAAGCCTGCCCGGTAGCCTGCCTCCATGTCCTCGGCCAGCGAGGAAAGTTGCACCGTCACGACCAGCCGGCTGCGCTCGTAAGTGCCTGAAAAATCTGCCGTCACCAGCGCTGCCGATTGCGTCACGCCTTCGCACGAGATCACTTCATAGGTCACGCTGCGCACCGCTGGCTGCAGCACCAGCCAGCCATTCTCGCAGCGGATGTCGGGCTGGCCTTCAACCTTGCAGAGCGAGATCTCGCGGCCACCCACCCTTGTGTCGGCCTCCACGAAATCCACGGTGACGGAGCGAGACGGCGCGGCCCAGACCGCGCGCGCGGCAGGGGCCGTCCAGGCCTCCCACAGCACCTCGATCGGTGCTGCCACGTCCCGTTCGAAGGTGAGCGTTGCAAAGCGGCGCCCTGCATCGCCAGGTGCAGCACCGATCGTGCTGTCGGTAGCCAGGTTCCGGGTCATTCCTTCTTTCCCTTCATCACATTCATCACAAATGCGTCCAACCGATCGAGCCGGGCCTCCCAGATGGCCCGCTGTTCATCGAGCCATGTCCGCACCGGATCGAGGGCCTCGGGTACGACAGCGCAGGTGCGTATCCGCCCGTCCTTGGACGTGGCGATCAACCCAGCCTCCTCCAGCACGGAAAGGTGCCGCATCACCGTGGGCAGACGCAGCCCCGTGGGGCCTGCCAAATCGGTCACCCGCGCGGGCCCTTCGGCGAGCCGGGTCAGGATCGACCGGCGGGTCGGATCGGCCAGAGCGTGGAAGAGCAGGGAGAGATCGGGATCATGCTTAGCCATGTCGCTAACTATTGCGCGATCTGTCGATTGTGCAAGGGAAAACTTCGTCAGGTTGCTAAGTTTCTCATCGGGCGCGCCAAGGCATGGCGCGGATGCCAATGAGGAACTCCGGCCACAGGCATAGGGTTCGCTTCCAGGAAGCGGCAATGGACCATGGCGGCCAGGTCCGACAATATGGCCGCGCCACTATCCGCTGAATCGATCCTGGCCCGGGTAAGAAGCCTCATGCTGAAGCGCCTTTCGGAACTGTTCGAGATAGGGCGGCATCCGCTCGACCTAGTCTCCAGGGACATCGAGGCAAGGGATGACGTGACGCTCGAGAGGTTGGCCTTCCGCACGGCGGACGGCGAGGCGGTTGACGGCTATTTCATGCGGCCGCCCGGTGACGGTCCGTTTCCGGCGGTTCTCTACATCCATGCCCATGGCGGGCGCTACGATATCGGCGCGCGGGAGATCCTGGATGGTCGCGCGTCGCTGGTCAGTCCGCTGGGGATCGAATTCGCACGCCGTGGACTTGCCTCGATGATGATCGAAATGCCGTCGTTCGGGGCTCGCAGCAAGCCGGATGAATCTGCCCGGACAAAAGCAGCGCTCTGGCGGGGGAGGTCGCTCGCCGGACAGATGCTCGGGGAACAGGCTGCGGCGTTTGCCTGGCTTTCCGCCCGCGCCGACATCGACGCGATGCGTATAGGGGTCTTCGGCCTTTCGATGGGTGCGACGCTCGGTTATTGGCTGGCGGCGGTGGAACCGCGCATCGCCTGCGTGGCGCATCTATGCTGCTACGCCGATTTCAGCGCCCTGATCGAGACCGGCGCGCACGATCTCCACGGCATCTACCTGACCATACCGGGCCTGCTGAACGTGGCCTCGAACGGCGAGATTGCCGGCCTTGTCGCACCGCGGCCGCAGTTCATCGGCATCGGTGACCAGGATCCGCTTACGCCGCCACTGGCAGTCGACCGCGCCCTTTCGCAAACGCGGGCGGCATATCGGGCGATGGGCGCGGAAGACAAACTCGTGGTGCACCGGGAGCCGCAATCGGGGCATGTGGAGACGCCGGCCATGCGGAAGGCAATGCTGGCCTTCCTTGACCGTCACTTGATTCAGCGGTGAGGGACGCGCTGGCCGGAGCGGTCGAACAGGTGCGCCATGGCGGGATCGAAGTGCAGCTTGATCGATCCGCCCGAGCCATCCAGTTGTTGGCCCTTCAGGACCGCGACGAGCTTCTGGCCGTCCGCAGTCAGCGTGTGCGCCACCGTTTCCGGCCCCAGGGCCTCGACGAGCGTCACCTGGGCCTCGAGCGCACCGTCCGAGCCCATGCCGATCGTCATGTCGTGCGGGCGGATGCCGACTGTGAAATCTTCGCCTGGCTTCAGGTTCGCATCGCTGGCCACGATGGACATGGAGAGGCCGCCGGGGCCCTCGATCCTGACAGACCCGGGGGCCGTCGCCTTGACCTTGCAGGGAAGCAGGTTCATGCGCGGGGCGCCGATGAACCCTGCGACGAAGAGGTTTGCGGGTTCATTGTAGAGGTCGAGCGGCCGCCCGATTTGCTCGATGCGGCCTGCGCGCATGACCACGATGCGGTCTGCCAGCGTCATCGCCTCGACCTGGTCGTGGGTGACGTAAACCATGGTGGTCGCAAGCCGCTTGTGCAGCGCCGAGATCTCGGCGCGCGTGCTGATGCGCAGTTCCGCGTCGAGATTGGACAGCGGCTCGTCCAGGAGGAAGGCCGTCGGATTGCGCACCACCGCACGGCCGATCGCCACGCGCTGGCGCTGGCCGCCCGACAATTGCCCGGGGCGACGGTCGAGATACTGGCCGATCTCCAGCATGCGCGTCGCCTCATTGATACGCGTATCGATTTCCGCTTTGGGCATGCGCTGGTTTTCCAGGCCGAAGGCGAGGTTCTGGCGCACCGTCATGTGCGGATAGAGGGCATAGGACTGGAACACCATTGCCAGCCCGCGATCCGCAGCGGACACGCGCGTGACGTCACGTCCGTCGATCTCGAGCTTGCCTGAGGTCGGCTGGTCGAGTCCGGCCAACAGGCGCAACAGCGTGGACTTTCCGCAGCCGGATGGGCCGACGAGCACCAGCATTTCGCCGTCCTGGATGTCCAGGTTGATGTCGTGCAGGACCTTCACTTTGCCATAGGCGCGATCGATGTTGGTGAGCGTGATGCGTCCCATGCCAGTCCCTTACTTCAAGCCGGTCCCGGCGATGCCGGCGGTGATGTAGCGCTGCAGGAAGATGAAGACCAGCACGACCGGAATCATGGTCACCACCGTCATGGCCAGAATGAAGTGCCACTGCACGTTCAACTCGCCCGCATAGGTGTTGAGCCCGACCTGCAATGTGTAGAGCTCCTTGCGTGACAGCACGACCAGCGGCCACAGGAAATCGTTCCAGCGCCAGACCACCGAAAAGATGGCGAGCACCGCCAGGGCCGGAGCGGCGAGCGGCAGGACAATCCGCCAGTAGATCTGCCATTCGGACGCATTGTCCATGCGTGCCGCGTCGATCAACTCGTCCGGGATGGTCAACATGTACTGGCGCAGCAGGAACACGCCCGTCGGAGTCGCAACGGTGGGCAATATGACACCCCAGAGCGAGTCGAACAGTCCGACCGCGCTGATGACGGAATAGAGCGGGACCAGGAGGACGGACAACGGCACCATCAATGTGCCGACGATGAGAAGCAGCACCAGATTGCGTCCGCGAAACTGGTATTTCGACAGCGCGAACGCGGCCATGGAATTGGTGAGCAACGTGATCAGCGTCGCCACCACGGTCACGAAAACCGAGTTCTTCAGATATTGCAGAAAGTCGAAATGCTCGAAGGGCTGCGTGTAGTTCTCGGTCGCGAACCGGATCTCGCGCACCGGCTGCCGGTCGGCGATGTTGACCTTGACGATCTCGCTCGGGGCCTTTGGATCGACAAGCTGCGAGACGGTGCCGACGCGGCGGACCTCGGCCATGACCCTGGTCGTGCCATCCGGGAGCTTGGTGGTGAAGAGGTTGAGCGGCTTGTCATATCCCTCAACCGTCGCCTGTTGCGTGGCGTAGGGCAGCAGGGTTGGGGGGAATTCCGCCAGTTGCGCCGGCGTTTTGAACGACGACAGCGCCAGCCAGAGCGCGGGGCCGAACATCAGCACCAGCGCGCCGATCAGCCAGGCCCACATGAAGACGTCGGTCCAGTGCCAGCCACGGCCGCCACGACGGCGCGTCAGGAAGGCAACGACATTGCTCATTCGCGCGCGCCCTTCTTTTCGTTGCGCCTGCCGACCTGCAACTGGACCAACGTGAGCACTACAAGCACGGCACCCATCAGGATCGAGGCGGCGGCGGCGAGGCCCGGATTGCGCAGCAGCGAAGCGAAGCCGACTTCGTATATGTACTGGGTCAGGAACAGCGTCGACGTGCCGGGGCCACCGCCCGTCAGCACATAGACCTCGTCGAAAATCTGCACGGCGCGGATGAGCGCCAGGATGATGACCACCAGAAGGTTTGGCATCAGGAGCGGCAGTGTGATGCGCCAGAACACGCGCCCGGGCCTGGTGCCGTCCATCTCTGCGGCTTCATAGAGATCGCGCGGGATGGCCTGCAGCCCGGCGAGAAGGATCAGCGTGAAGAAGCCCATATGCGCCCAGACCGAGACGGTGATGCCGGCGGCGAAGGCCCAGAAGCGGTCGGTCAGCCATTCGGTCGGCTGGTAGCCGAATTGGTAGAGCATGGAATTGAGCAGGCCCTGCCGCTGCAGGATCCAGCGCCAGATCAGGCCGACGACAACGGGCGATAGCAGGACAGGAAAAAAGAACACGGCGCGCCAGAAGCTGCGGCCGACAATCTCGCGATTTAGGATAAGCGCCGTGATCATCGAGACCACGATCAGCAGCGTCACCTGCAACACCACGAACAGCCCGGTATTGTGGACCGCTTTCCAGAACAGGTCCTCGCGGCAAGTGGAGGGGTCTAGGTAGCTGCCGCATTCGAGCAGACGTTGGTATTGCTCAGCGCCGACGAAGCTGCGGTCCGGCAGGAAGAAGGCATTGCCGGAGGTGGTGGAGTAGAGAAAGTTGATGACGAAGGGCGCCAGCACGAAGACGCCGAAGATCAGCATGTTCGGCGCCAGGAAAAACGCCGCCATGCCGGTCGTGCCGGTTGCGCGTTGCCACAGCTTCAGCGGTGCGTCGATGATCGCGGCAAGCCAGCCGATCGGCGCGACGATTGCCGCGCCGATCTTTTGTCCGATGGCGGACCCAATCGTCATTTTGCCTGGGCGACCTTGTCGGCGATGTCCTGGTCCATCTTGGCCCAGGCCTCGTCCAGCTTCATCTCACCAGCCATCACCTGCGAAAGCCTCGTAACCAGCGCAGCATAGTAGGCGTTGGCCCACTTCCACGAGGGGAGGGCATCGGCTGCCGGCAACGTCTGGCCGGCGGACTTCACGAACATATCCAGTGCGGGCGCAACGTTCTTGTCGGTGCTGACCCATTTCAGGCCGCCCTTGTCGACCACGCCCTTGTGGGCCGGGAGAAACAGCGTGCGTTCGCTGAACTCCTTCACGATGTCCTCCCGGCCGAGATATTCCATCACCTTGACGACGTCGTTCGGGTTCTTGGTGTACTTGATGCCGACGAGTGCTGCACCGCCCTTGAGGCCTGAGCAGCCTGCGGTACCGCAAGGGGAGCCCGTTGCCACCCAGTCGAAGCCGTCGCCAATCTTGGACGATAGGTTGGCGACCTGCCAGCTGCCGGAATAGTAAAACGGAATCTGGGCGTTGATGAAGTCATCGGCCGCAGCGCGATACGTCGAACCGGCGGCGGCGACCCAGGTTTCCTTCAGCATCTTGCCGTCGGCAACCCACTGGACAAGCTTGGAGCCAAAGGCCTTGACCCCGTCGTCGACCTTGGCCGGGCTCCCGTCCGCGGCAATGTAGTTGGCGCCATAGGACACGTTCGGCCCGGAGATGCGATGACCCGAGCGATCGATTGCGAAGGCGGCCGGAAGGCTCTGGTTCTTGGAGACCTGCGCGGCAGCGTCGACCCACTCGTCCCACGTCGCCTTTTCGCCGGGGATCGCCACTCCGGCCTGATCGAACAGGGTCTTGTTGGCGAATCCGCCGGTCAGCGTCAGCTGGGTCATGAATCCCGGGATGGCATCGGAGCCGTCGGGCCGCATCCAGTCCAGCGTCGAGCCGAAATTGTCGTCCCAGTACTTTGCATCCTTCAGCATCGGACGCATGTCCAGCCAGTGGCTGGCGAGTTCCTTGATGTTGGTAACGCGGGCGATGTCGGGTCCCTGACCGGCCTCGAGCTGGATCGGCAACTGCTCCTGGACAACTTTGTATGCCACGTTGTCGAGGGTGATCTTGATATCGGGATTTTCCTTCTGGAAGCGATCGAGCAGGTCCTTGATCACCTCGCCTTCAACGCCATCGGAGTACCACATCACGCGCACTTCGCCGGCAAACGCGGCGCTGCTTGCCAGCAGCGTGGCTGCCAGCAAGCCCAGAACCTTGGCCTTATGTTTCATGTCCATTCTCCTCCCTGGATGCGGGCGGGGCCCGCTTTTTTTGGTCGTAGAGTGCTCCTCAACCTTCCTCGGCATTGAGCCGGGTGGCATTTCCTCCAATTGTCCAATCGGCCGGATCGACGGTTCTCCCTTCCGCCTTCACCATACCGTCACCGCCAAAACGAACCTCGCCATAGTCGGGATCGTCGACGATCAGTCCACCATCCTCGCCTGCGAGCACGGCGAGACCGGCGAACCGGGCGGCGAACGCATCGAGCGATCCGGACGTCGCGCGGTCCCCAAGCCGAACAATCCAGGTCGACCGTCGGCCCGCGACGCGCAGTTCATTGCCCGCCGTCGGGCCGGAGGCCACTTCGGCCATCGGCGCGCTGGCGCTGAGCAAGGCAAAGGCGTCGCCAGCTTCGGCGAGTGCGATCGCGCCGTCCAGACGCGAGGAGGAGAACATCTCGCGGGGAAACCAGGCATGGGTGAAATCGGGCTGCTCATCGGAGCAGTCGAATACGACCACCGCCAGTCCGCGATACTGGTGTACGCGCGGCAGCGTGCCGGAGCCGCCCCAGTATGAGGGACGGCCATAGCCGGACTGCAGCACCTCGCCCGGATGGTTGATCCATATCTGCGCGTCCGGGTTGGAGCCAAGCCGGATCTGGATGACCGTTTCCTGATATCCCCACTGGTTCCAACGATAGGCGGCGGCCGTGCCCATGGCGTAGTCGCGGGTCTTGTAGTGATAGAGCCTAGCGAATCGGTCCTGGCCCTGGGCGAAAGTCCATTCCCAATGTTCGGGACCTGACACGGAGGCAATCCCCGCGAGTTCGGCCGGTACCTCCAGCTTGTGGTCGCGCAGGCAGAGCGCCAACTGCGGCAAGGCATGGAAACGCATGCCGTAGTAGCCCGTGCCCCAGACCATGCGGCAGATGCCCGAGAGTTCGAGCGAGCGCGAGGCGCGGAGCGTGTGCTCGTAGGAGCGCCCCTGCGCGCCGGTCATCTGCCCATGATGGGCGGAGCGGGCGATGATTTCGAGCAGGCGGACAATCGCCTTGCCGGCGCGGTCGCGAATATCGGCGTCCGGTGCCAGCGCGTAGAGCGCGCAAAGGCCCTTGAGGTCGATGGGGAAGTAGGGGGCCGAATTGAACTCGGCCATTTCCCATTCTTCGAAATGATCGAGCCAGGCACGAACGCGCTCTGCGCCGACGGCCGATTGCTGCGCGCCTGACCGGCCTGAACGGACGAACCGTGCATCGGGCAGGATGTGACCGGCAAGATAGGCCGCCGTGTGGAACAACAGGGCGTGGTTCTCGGAGAAGTACCACTGCACGTCGTTGCCGGGCTCATCCATCCAGTAGCGATATCCGAGGATGGCGGCGTCGATGCGCTCGACCAGCGCGGGTGCTATGTCGCCGGCATAGACGGCGCGCGACCAGAGCAGGGGCACCAGGATGAAGTCGGCGCAGTCGTGACAGTCCTCGATTGCCGGCAGCGAAGCGGCGATCATTGCGTCGGTCCTGTCGCCGCCCCGCCCGGTGGAAAGGCGCGCAAGCGCGCAGACCGTATCCATCTCGGCATGCTCGGCGACCTGGTTCAGGGCCTCGTCGACCCTCGCGGACAGAGCGACGGGGGCGCTGCCCTGGCGCGTCGCGTGGCAGATTTCGACACCGAAGACGCGCGACACGGCATAACCGTCGATTTCAAGCGTCACCTTGAAATGACGGAAATCCGCGGGGAGATCGTTGGCGTTCGCGATCGCCACGCGTGTTTCACCGGCTCGGAGGGTCAATTCGCGGCGAACCGGCTTGTCGATGGACATGAAGTCGCCCTCGATCACTACCGTGACCAGGGCATCCGCAGGCAGGGCGATGTCGGAGACAAGCGCGACCTCGCCGTCATCGTAGGTCGCGCGGTCGAAGCGCATGGAATCGAGAAGCGCTTCCATTCGATCGGCGACCGATGCTGCCACCGTAAGCGGCATGGCCTGGGTTGCCGCCGGGCCGGAAAGATAGTCCAGCTGGAAATAGTAGCGCGCGTCGCGCTCGGCGAGGTCGTCGAACCACACGCGGATGTCGTTACGGCCCGGGTTGAGCGCCGCCGCGAACTCCTCGGCGGTTTCGAGGTTGCGGCCGTAAGGGGCCATCCCTCCGATTTCCCGGCCGTTGACGAACAGGATCGCGCCGCCGCAGGTGCGCAGTCGCAAGGTCGCATTGCCAGATGTGGCACAGTCGATGCTGGTCTCGGCCCAGGTTCCGATCACTGTGGGCCGGAACCAGAAACCGGACAGGTCAACGCGCGGCGAAG
Source organism: Mesorhizobium sp. SCN 65-20 (assembly GCA_001724355.1). Taxonomy (GTDB): domain Bacteria; phylum Pseudomonadota; class Alphaproteobacteria; order Rhizobiales; family Rhizobiaceae; genus Aminobacter. The sequence goes on from MEEF01000004.1 coordinate 28,162, forward strand.
CAAAGGGCAGCCAGACCCGCTCCATCGCTGCTTCCGAGGCCGGCAACGGGCGTTTGCTTCGGCGCTCGACTGCGAACTGGGTGCGGCAGGGATATTCGTGCGGAATGAAGTTCTTGTGCTTGGTCAGGAAGAAGAAGGGGTCCATTTCCCCCTTCATCGGCTGGTCGGGCACGTCGTAGCGGGCCTCCGCGGTCGCGCTCAGGCGCCAATAGGTTATCGGCTGGCCCGCCGCCAGCGGCCGATTCAGGACATGACCTTCGGAGGTGGATCTGGCTGGAGCCGTCATTTCAGCTCCTTGATGGCGACCGGGTCGACGTCGTTGTACGCCTGGTTTTCGCCGGTCATGCCCCAGACGAAGGCGTAAGGTCCGGTGCCTGCGCCCATGTGGATCGACCAGGCTGGAGAGAGGACCGCATTGCCGTTGGCGACGATCAGGCTGCGGGTCTGATCGGGACGGCCCATCAAATGGATCACGCGGTCTTCGTCGGACAGGTCGAAATAGCAATAGGCCTCCATGCGCCGCTCGTGCAGGTGCGGCGGCATGGTGTTCCACACACTGCCGGGGGCCAGATCGGTGATGCCCATCAGAAGCAGGCACGATGGCGCCACCTCCGGATGGATGTACATCACCAGGCGGCGCTTGTTCGACCGAGACGCATCGCCCAGATCGAGCGGCTTGCCCTCCGAGCGGACGATGAGGCGATGGGGGATGTCGGCCCCGGCGGGTACGGAGTTCATGTAGAACCGTGCCGGTGTCGACGCGTCGTCGCTGGCCAGCGTGACGGAGCGCGCGCCGCGACCGACATAGACAATATCGCGATTGGCGACGGCGAAACGCCGGCCGTCGATCTCGACGCTGCCCGGTCCGCCGAGGTTGGCGATGCCCATTTCGCGCGCGCTGAAGAAGTACTCGGTCCCGACCTCCGCACCTGCGCCAAAACTCAGCGGGGTCGCCAGAGGCACGGCCCCTCCGAGGATCATGCGGTCGACATGGGTGTAGACGAAATTGATCTCGCCCGCGGCAAACAGATCCTCGATGAGGAACTCCGATCTCAGGCGGTCGGTGTCCATGGCCGCGATGTCGCCGGGAGATGTGCCGTAGATCACGCGCATCATGCGGCCTCCTTTATCGTGCCGAGCGTCTCCAGCCCCTCCGTCAGGCACAAGATGGCGAGCGCTTGGCCGTAGCCGGTCGGCTGGATTGGAATGTCGCGGTAGAACTGCAGGTCGTGTCCCATGCGCGTACCGTAGGAGACATTCGAGACGACGCCTTCGGCGCTGATGTTCGCCATTACCGCGCCCAGCGCGCGCAGGCCGGCCTGCCGGTGCTCGGGGCCTGCGAGGCCAAGTCTCGCGGCCTTCATCAGGCCGTAGCCGAAGCCTGCGGTGGCGGATATCTCTTCATAGGACGACGGATCGTCGAGCAGCGTATGCCACGCGCCGGAAGGCGCCTGCAGTCTAAGCAAGGCATCCGTCTGTGCGCCGAGCACGCCGAGCAGGAATTCGCGCACCGACGGCGAGGTGTCGGCCAGTTCGATCAGCTCCAGGATGCCGACCGTGATCCAGCTGTTGCCTCGGCCCCAAAGCGCCCGGGCGAAGTTGTGCCGGCCGTCGAAAGTCCAGCCGTGAAACCAGAGACCGGTGGTCGGATCAGCCAGATAGCGTGCATGGACCAGGAATTGCCGCTCCGCCTCGTCGACCAGCCGACGCTGGCCCGATGCCTGCCCGAAGGACGCCAGGAACAAGGCGACCATGAACAGCGTGTCGTCCCACAGTTCATCGTCGTTGATCTTGTCGGAGACATTGTGCTGGAAACCGCCTTCGGGCGTGCGCGGCATCGTTTCGATTATGCGCGTGGCCCAGTCCTGCAGGATCGCCTCGAAACGCGGCTGGCGCTTGTTCGCCCAGATCCGGCTCAGGGCCAGCAAAGGGGCGGTGGTGTTGACGTTCATCCCGGGCAGGCCGGCAGCGATGCGCCGGTCGTACCAGTCCTCGATGGTGGCGAGCAGCTTCTCGTCGCCGCTGCGCTCGCAAATGCGCGAAAGACCATAAAGGCCCACCCCCTGTGGCCACTCCCAGCTGTCGAAGCTGACATAGTCTCCCGGGGTGCCGTCGAGGTTCGGCTCGTGGAAGCGCCCGTCGGCCCGAAGGCCGGTCATGCCCTTCACGAGGCTGGCAAGTGCCGCCTCGACCTGCTGTACGGAAAGCGACATGGCTCCTCCCAAGGGCTTCCTTGGACGAAGGTTCCACAAGCAAATTTGTTGCGCAATCTGAAAACTTTTTGCAGGATGTGCAGCGCAGTCATTGAGGCAACCATGGACGGCAAGCGCGGAAGGCCGAACCGCAGGGTGCGGCTTGAAGAAGTGGCCAAGCGCTGTGGCGTGTCGGTCAGCACTGCCTCGCGCGCGCTGACTGGTGCGGCAGGTGTCCGCGAGCCCATGCGTGCGGCAATCATCGAGGCCGCGCGATCCCTCAGCTACGCGATGCCGACCTCGGTCGTCGGCCGCAAGGTGATCGTCGCGGCAAGCAGCGCTGCCATGATCGACAATTCGCGCTCCCAGTTCACTTTCCATGTGCTCGACGGCCTCAACGAGCGCGCGCGTGTGCTGGGGGTGGAGCTTGCCACGCGGCCGGTGGCTGGTCCCGAGGACGAACTGGCGCTGTTGCGCGATGCGGAAGCCGACCCCTCGGTCGCCGGCTGCCTGTTCCTCACGCTCGAGGACGACATGCTGCCGCTCACGCACGGGTTTTCCAAGCCCATCGTACTGATCAACGGCGACGATCCGTCCATGCGCCATTCGAGCGTTACCCCCTGCAACAGGGCGGCGGCACAGTTCGCTGCCACGCATCTGCTGCAGCTTGGCCATCGGCGCATTCTCTTCCTGATGCGGCGCGGGCGGCGCACCATCGAACGCCGCTTCGAAGGCTGGCGCGACGCACTGACGGCGAAGGGTGTAGGCGCCATCGAAGACCTGGTGGTGGAGGTGGACGACTGGTTGCCCGAGCTTGCGGCGGCGGCGATCGCGCGGCGCATCGAGGCTCGAGGTGTGGATTTCACCGCCGTCCTCACCGCCGGCGACAGCCTGGCTTATGGCGCCATCCTGGGGCTGGAGCAGAAAGGTGTCGCGGTGCCCGAAGAGGTGTCGGTCATTGGCATGGACGATCTGCCGCAATCGGCCTTCTGCAGTCCGCCGCTGACGGCCATGCACATCCCCATGCGCGAACTGGGGTCGGTGGCGCTCAGCCTGCTCCTGGATCATCTGGGTGGCGGCCCGATGCTGGCACGCCGCGTCGAACTGGCTTGCAGGCTGGTCGAAAGACAGTCGACGGCGCCGGTCCGCAAGCATCGCCTTGACCTTCAGGCGTCAGGCGCGAAGAGCCGGTAGCGACCGGCCGAAAACACCATCGGCTCGCCCTCGCGCGAAGTCATGCGCAACACCCGGCCAAGCAGCATCTCATGATCGCCGCCGGTGAAACGGTTGGCGGTCCTGCATTCGAACCGCGCCAGCGCACCCGGCAGCAGCGGTGCACCCTCGTCGCTGTAGGCAAGATCGACGCCGGAGAAGTCCTGGCCCGAGCGGGCGAAGCGCCAGCACAGGTCGTGCTGTTCGAGCGCGAGGACATGGACCGCGAAATGTTCGCATTCGGCGAAGGCCGCAAACCTGCTCGAGTGGCGTCCAATGCCCCACATGACCAAAGGCGGGTCGAGCGACACGGAGGAGAAGCTGTTGGCGGTGATGCCCAGCGGGCCGTTCGGTGTCTGGGTGGTCACGATCGTGACTCCCGTCGCAAATCGGCCGAACGCGTTCCTGAGTGGCCGCGGATCGTCCGCCTGGGGGACAAGCACCGGCGGCACCTGATGGGCGCTGGCGATCAATTCGGTCTGCATGGCGACTCCCCAGTCATTGGCGGATTCCGGTCCCGAGCGGCGTTGCCGGCATGGCTGCCGGAACCCGGCCATAGGCATGCGGCAGCGAACAGGTCTTGAGGTGCGGCAGGACCTTCGTGCCGAAGTGACGGCACTCGTCGAGATGCGGGTAGCCGGAAAAGATGAAGGCGCGGATGCCCATCTTCTGGTAGGCCTCGATCTCGCCCATCACCTGATCGACCGAGCCGACGATCGCTGCACCGCAGCCTGAGCGCGCGCGGCCGACGCCGGTCCATAGATGAGGCTCGATGTAGCCTTCCTCGTCGGCCAGGTCGCGGTTTCGCGCCTGTTGGGCAACGCCCAGGGACCTGGCGTCGAGGGCGCGTGCGCGGATCGCGGCACCCTGGTCGGCATCCAGTTTCGAGACCAGCTCGCGGGCATATTCGCGGGCCTCGGCTTCGGTGTCGCGCACGACCATGTGGATGCGCAGGCCGTAGTCCAGCGTCCGGCCGTGGCGCGCGGCGCGCTCGTGCACGGCCCTCATGTGCTGCGCCAACTCGTCCTTCTTGGCTGGCCACATGAGATAGACGTCGCATTGCTCGGCGCAGAGCTCGAGCGCGTCGGGTGAATAGCCGCCGAAATAGAGCAGGGGGCCGCCGTTCTGCTGATAGGGCTTGGCCGGAGCGGTGGTCAGGCCCTTGAAACGATAGATCTCGCCTTCGTGGTCGAAGTCGTCACGAGCCCAGGCCTGCCGCAATATCTGCACGACCTCGCGCGAGCGCTGGTAGCGATAGGCACTGTCTGCGGTTTCGCCGGGAAAATCCGACGAGATGACGTTGATCGTCAGCCGGCCTTCAAGCATGTGATCGAGTGTGGCTATGGTGCGCGCCAGCATGATCGGATGCATTTCGCCGCATCTGACCGCTGCCAGCATGTTGATGCTCGATGTGATTGGGGCGCAGCCTGCGACGAAGCTGAGCGTGTCCTGTCCAACCTGATAGGAGGACGGACACAGGATGTTGCGAAAGCCGAGCTCTTCCGAAAGCTTCACGATGTCCGAGCAGTGCTCCCAACTGGAGCGCAGGCCTCCATCCGGTACCCCGAGATATCTGTAATCATCCGAACAGAGGGCCGAAAACCACGACACCTCGGCGGCGTCGAGATCGGCGGAGGTGATTGGCACGACGGTCATGATGGCCTCGGTGGAAAGTGCCGGCTTGCGACGCCAATTTCCTATTGCTTATCACTCCGAATGATGTAGATCAATACTGTATCAATTTGATGGCGCGATGAGCGAAACAGCCAAGACGAGAAGCCCTTCGGGCCTGGAACGCGCGCAATCTGGCTCGCCTGCGGTCCTTCGCGGCGCGCTGCCGGCGCATATGCAGATTAGCGAGATGTTGATCCGGGAGATCATGGCCGGCCGACTGGCGAATGGTGCGCGTCTGCCGCCCGAACGCGAAATGGCGGCAAGTCTCAAGGTCGCTGTCGGCACCCTGCGACGCGCGCTCCAGGATCTCCAGGAGAAGGGCTTGCTGGAGCGCATTCAGGGCTCCGGCAATTATGTGCGCGCCCGCGAGGAACTGCTCGGCGTCTACGCGTTCTTCCGGCTCGAGCTGATCGAGGGAGGGGGGCTGCCCAGCGCTGCGATCCTGTCGGTCGACACGATGTCCAAGCCGGCCAATTTGCCGACGTTCGGACCGTCCGCTCACGGCCATCGCATCCGCCGCCTCCGGCGGCTGGGCGGAAGGCCGGCGGCACTGGAGGAGATCTGGGTCGATGGCGCACGCGCGCAAAGCCTGCAGGCCGAGGACCTCTCTGAATCGCTCTACCTGCATTATCGGCTGGTCCTGGGGTTCACGATCGCGCAAGCCGAGGACCGCGTCGGCATCGGCCTCACCCCAGAATGGTCGCCCCCGGAATTCGCGCCCAAGCCGGGTGCGACGGTGGGCTACATAGAGCGGTTCGCCACCGCCGATGATGGCCAAGGCGTGGAATACTCGCAAACATGGTTTGACCCGGATGTGGCGCGCTACGTCACGCGGTTTCGCTGAGGAGCGCTGAATGAAAGCAAGGCTCGGCTATGGGATCATCGGCTGCGGCATGATGGGCCAGGAGCATATCCGCAACATCAATCTGCTCGACGATGCCTATGCGGCGGCAATCTACGAACCGGACGCCGGCATGATGTCGCGTGCGCTGGCGTTGGCTCCCGATGCGAAGCCTGTCGGCTCGATCGCCGAACTGCTTGCGAGACCCGACATCGATTGCCTGCTGATCGCCAGCCCGAATTTCCTGCATGTCGACCAACTGGAGCAGATCGCCGCCACGCGCCCGCTGCCGGTGCTCGTCGAAAAGCCGTTGTTCACCGACCCTGCCGACTCGGCAAGGCTCGCAGCGATCGCCCGACGTCTTCCGCTCGTCTGGGTGGCGATGGAATATCGCTACATGCCGCCGGTAGCGGCCTTCATCGCCGACGCGGCAAAGGCCACCGGCGGAATCCGCATGCTCACGATACGGGAGCACCGTTTTCCGTTCCTGTCGAAGGTCGGCGATTGGAACCGGTTCAACCGCAACACCGGCGGCACCTTGGTCGAGAAATGCTGCCATTTCTTCGACCTGATGCGGCTCATCCTGAAATCCGACCCGGTTCGCATCATGGCGAGCGCGGGGCAGGCGGTGAACCATCTGGACGAACGATATGACGGGGAAACCCCGGATATCTGGGACCATGGATATGTGCTGGTCGATTTCGCTAGCGGCGCCCGCGCCATGCTGGAGCTCTGCATGTTTGCCGAAGGCAGCAGTTATCAGGAGGAGATCTCGGCGGTCGGAGCGGAAGGCAAGATCGAGTGTCTCGTTCCGGGTCCGACGCGATTCTGGCCGGCGCATCTCGGCGCGCCGCCGGCACCCCAGGTGATCATCAGCCCCCGCAACCCGCCAGGCCCACGCACGCTCGAAATCCCCGTCGACCAGGCGCTGCTCGATGCGGGAGACCACAATGGATCGACCTTCTTCCAGCACCGGAAGTTCGTGGACGCGATCCGCTTAGATGGTCCGGCGGAGGTCTCGTTGACGGATGGCCGGTGGGCAGTGGCCATGGGCATGGCAGCTCAGGTTTCGGCGCAGCAGGGACGCGTCGTCAGCATGGATGGTGGTTGGCGTCCGGGATAGCCGGAGCTGTAATCTTGTAACGGTCCGGGGGCCAGCGCCGCGGAGATGGCCACTCACACGGCGACGCGCGATCCGCTCTCCGACGATCGCAGGATGGCATCGATCAGCCGGTGCGCCTTCAACGCCTCGCGGCCAGATACCTTCGGATCGCGGCCTTCGCGAAGGGCAGCGACAAAGTCGGCCAGGACGGCGCGATGGTTGTCGTTGGAGAACGCCATCGGATCGGCCCCGACACCGTTGCCGCGGGTGTCGTCGGACACGGTCTGCTCGGTTCCGTCCAGCAGGCTGATCAGCGCCCCCGATGGGTCGAGGCGCGCCGAGGCCTTGGTTCCGAGTATGTCGATCGCATCGGGAAAGCCGGGATAGGCGGCCGTGGTGGCGCTGATGGCGCCGATCGCGCCGTTTGCGAAGCGCATCGCCGCATGGGCCACGTCCTCCGTCTCCATGCGATGCGCCTTGCTGGTCGTTGCATATCCGGTCACTTCGCCGGGGAGACCGACGAGAGCGATCATCTGGTCGAGTGTGTGGATCGCCTGCGTGAGCAGGACTCCGCCGCCGTCGCGAGCCCTCGTGCCGCGTCCGGCCTGGTCGTAATAGCTCTGCGGTCGCCAGTTGTTGAGCCTGACCGAAACGCTGACGATCTCGCCCAGCTTGCCGTCGTCCAGTGCCCGCCTGACTGCCTCGATCGACTTGCGGAAGCGCAGTTGCAGGACGACACCGAGGCGGATGCCGGCGCGTTCTGCCGTGTCGACGAGTTCGAGCGACCGCTCGGGCGTGATCTCCAGCGGCTTTTCCAGGAGCACATGCTTGCCGGCCTCGGCGGCCTGGCGGACCAGGTCGAGGTGGCTGGAAGGGGGCGTCAGCACGATCACGGCTGCGATCGACCTGTCGCGGAAGATCGCATCGATGCTGTCGGCGACGGGAAACCCGTATCTTGCGCCGAAGGCCGTGCGCCGTTCTGGGGATGGGCTGAACACGGCGGCGACCTCGACCTCGTCGTTGAGATCGACGAGGCTCTGGGCATGCGGGGCTGCAGCCATGCCCAGGCCGATGACGCCGACACGCAGGCGGCCGGTCATCGGGCGTCCTCCGGAATGCCAAAGGTCTCGAGCGTTCGCATGATGCCGCGGAGCTCGGCCAGCCCCTTGAGCCGGCCAATGCAGCTGTAGCCCGGGTTCACCTTTTTTCCGATGTCGTCGACGATCGCATGGCCGTGGTCGGGCCGCATCGGGATCTGCCAGTCGGCGCGACCGCCGTCGCGCCTGTTTTCTTCTTCCCGCATTAGCGCCGCGACGACGCGCACCATGTCGGTGTCTCCGCCGAGATGCTCGGCCTCGTGGAAGGAGCCGTCCGTCTCCCTGGTCACGTTGCGCAGGTGGGCAAAGTGGATGCGGGGGCCAAACTCGGCCGCCATGCGGACAAGATCGTTGGCCCCGTTGGAGCCGTAGGAGCCAGTGCACAGCGTCAACCCATTCGCCGCAGACGGCACCCGCTTCAGAATTGTGCGGGCGTCTTCCGCCAGCGACACCACGCGGGGGAGACCGAAGATCGGAAAGGCGGGATCGTCCGGGTGGATCGCGAGCCTGACCCCACACTCCTCGGCGACCGGAACGATCTCCGCGAGGAATTCGAGCAGGTTCGTGCGCAGGCCTTCCTTGCTCAGGTCCTTGTAACCATCGAGCGCCCTGCGGAAGCTTGCGCGGTCGAAGATGAATTCGCGCGCCGGAACCCAGCCGATCAGGTTCTGCTCCAGCCGGGCAAGGTCGCTCTCGCTCATCGCGGCCAGGCGCCTCGTTGCCGCCTCGATGCGTTCGCGTGGATGGTCGGCCTCGGCGTCCTGCCTCTTGAGCACCAGCACGTCGTAGGCACAGAAATCGACGATGTCGAAGCGCAACGCCGTTCCGCCATGCGGCATCGGCGCATCGAGATCGGTGCGGGTCCAGTCGGTGATCGCCATGAAATTGTAGCAGACGGTGCGGATGCCGGCGTCGGCGATGGTGCGGATCGACTGCTTGTAGTTGTCGATGAGCTCGCGGTAGCGGCCGCTCCGGGTCTTGATGTCCTCATGCACGACGATGCTCTCGACGACATCCCATGTCAGGCCGGCAGCTTCGATCTCTGCCCTGCGCCTGGCGACCTCATCCGCCGGCCAGGCGCGACCGTCGTTGAGGTGGTGGAGTGCCGTGACCACTCCGCTCGCTCCCGCCTGGCGGACATGCGAGAGCTTGACCGGGTCGTCCGGGCCGAACCACCGCCAGGTTTCCTTCACGACGACAACTCCTTGAGGGCGGCCGCGGGCCCGCTGCGCCGCAAGGTTTCGAGATGACGGGCGGCCGTTCGCTTCAGTGCTTCCAGGTGCTCGGAGCCGGCAGCGAAGCCCGCGGCCGCGAAGGCCTCGGCGACGGTCTCGGCGGCGCTGCCTGATTTCGCGAAGATCGTGTCCAGTGCGGGATCGAGCGGATCGGTGAAATGGCCGGCAGGCAAGGAATGGCCGCGGGCCTCGCAGGCGGCAATCCATGCCGCCGGCACAAGCATCAGGTGGTCGGCAGTGCCACCGGCGCGTAGCCGGTCGAGCGCGGTCGCGATGATGCGCTGGGGTAGCTTCTGGCTGCCGTCGTTGGCGATCTGGGCGGTGCGGTGCTTCAGCGCCGGATTGTCGAAGCGCTTGGACAGTTCGTGGGTATAGGCCTCGGGCCGCAATCCGGCATCCGAAGGCAAGGTCGCAATCGCCTCGCGCCAGAGTGCCGTCACGAAAGACCGGATCGCAGGATCGCCGAAGGCCGCAGCCACGGTTTCATGACCGCTCAACAGTCCGAGATAGGCGATGGCCGAATGCGAACCGTTGAGCAGCCGCAACTTCATGTCCTCGAACGGGGCCACGTCCTTGACCATCTCGACGCCGAAGCGTTCCCAGGCTGGACGGCCGCTCGGAAAATGGTCCTCGATCACCCATTGCCGGAAGGGTTCGGTCGTCACTGGCCAGGCGTCGGAAACGCCAAGGCTCGCTGTAATGCGCTCCCGGTCGGCGTCGGTGGTCGCCGGCACGATGCGGTCGACCATGCTCGATGGGAAGGCGATCACCTCCGCAACGAAGCTCCCGAGCTCGCTGTCCCGCATGCCGGCGAAGGCGGTCAGCAATCGCCTCAGGGTCGCGCCGTTGGCGGGGAGGTTGTCGCAGGAGAGGATCGTGAAGGGAGCCGTGCCGGCAGACCGACGGCGCGCGATCGCTTCGGCCAGGAAGCCATACAGGCTCTTCGGGCGGTCCGGATTGGCGAGATCCCAGACGATCTCGGGGTGGCGATCGTCCAGCATGCCAGTGGCATTGCGCAGATAGGCCTTCTCGGTGACCGTCAACGTGACGATGCGGATGCGCGGGTCGCACAGGGCGTCCAGTAGTGCTGCTGGGTCTTCGGGTGCGACGAGCGTGGTCAGGATCGAACCCATGACGCGCAACCGTTCGCCGGAGCCGTCGACCATAGACAGGGTGTAGAGCCCGTTCTGCGGTGCAAGGGCGACACGCGTGTCGGCGCTGCGCAGAGATACCCCGACGATGCCCCATCCGACGTCGCCTGCATTCAGGCAGTCGTCGACGTACACGGCCTGGTGAGCGCGGTGGAAGGCGCCGAGCCCGAGGTGAACGATGCCGGGTGTAACATTCGAACGAACGTAGCCCGGGACCTCCACCTCTGCCGGGAGGTGCGCGAGGAGCGTATCGCTCAAGCGCCGGTCCGAAGCCGCAGCACCCATGGGATCTCGACCCGTCATGTCTCCTCCATCACGCGGTCTTCAGCCAATTTCCTGCCTGACCAAGGGTGCCATGGTCAAGCGATATTCATCATACAACTGATGTTTTTTCATATGTTGACATTATCACTTATCGAGCCTAGCGATAGGGTAGACCGTAGGAGGAGCGGTCCAGCGCATGTCCAAGCTGGTTGCGGACGATCTGCTGTTCCCCGTCGATGCGTCGGCGCGCCAGGTAGCGCGCGATCTGTTTGCAGGCGTCAAGGATCTTCCCATCGTAAGCCCCCACGGGCATACGGAGCCACGCTGGTATGCCGAAAACGACCATTTCCCGGACCTGGCCCAGCTTCTGGTTGTTCCGGACCACTACATTTTCCGGATGCTCTTCAGCCAGGGCGTGCGCCTCGAGGACCTCGGCGTGCCGACGCTCGATGGCTCGGCGGTCGAGGCCGATGGGCGCAAGATCTGGAGGCTCTTTGCCGACAACTACTACCTGTTTCGCGGTACGCCCACCCGGCTATGGCTCGACTACACGTTCCTGAACCTGTTCGGCCTGTCTGTGCCGCTCGAACCCGACACTGCGGACCTCTACTACGACACCATCGCCGATTTGCTGGGGCGCGACGACTTTCGACCGCGGGCCCTGTACGAGCGCTTCAACATCGAGGCGATTTCGACCACAGACGGCGCACTCGACGACCTCAAGTGGCACGCCATGATCCGCGACAGCGGCTGGAAGGGCAGGGTGGTGCCGGCCTACCGGCCGGATTCGGTCGTCGATCCCGATTTCGACGGCTTCGCCGGCAATCTGGACAGGTTGGGCGAGTTGAGCGGTTGCGATACGGGTAGCTGGCAGGGCTACCTCGATGCCCATCGCGCGCGGCGTGCCTACTTCAAGTCGTTCGGCGCGACCTCGACGGACCACGGCCACGCGACGGCCGACACCGCCAATCTTTCTGTCTCCGAGGCCGCCGCCCTCTATGACCGGGTACGAAAGGGAACGGCTGAACCTGCCCAGCGCAGGCTGTTCAGGGCCCAGATGCTCACCGAATTTGCCAGGATGAGCGTCGACGACGGCCTGGTCATGCAGATACATCCGGGCTCGTGGCGCAACCATTCCGGGCCGGTCCACCAGCGGTTCGGCCGCGACAAGGGTTTCGACATACCGACGCGGACCGACTATGTCGGCGCGCTGAAGCCGCTTCTCGATGCAGTGGGAACCGCTCCGGGGCTCAGCGTCATCGTCTTCACCCTGGATGAGACCAGCTATGCGCGCGAACTGGCGCCGCTGGCCGGCGTCTATCCCGCGCTAAAACTAGGCCCAGCCTGGTGGTTCCACGACAGCCCGGAAGGCATGCGCCGCTTCCGTGAGATGACCACCGAAACGGCCGGCTTCTACAACACGGTCGGCTTCAACGACGATACCCGCGCGTTCCCGTCCATTCCGGCCCGCCACGACGTGGCGCGCCGCGTCGATTGCGCCTTCCTGGCCCGCCTGGTCTGCGAGCACCGCCTCCGGGAAGAGGAGGCGCATGAACTGGCACACGACCTGGCCTACGGGCTGGCCAAGAGGGCTTACCGACTTTGACTTGTGAGGGTGCATAAGCGGGCTCAAGGCCCATCAACTGGGGAGGAACTGATGTTGCATGCCACGAAATTCCTGACCGGCATTGTGCTGGCGTCGTCACTGATGGTCGGCGCCGCGGCCGCGCAGACCGTTCTCAAATCGTCGGACACCCATCCGGACGGGTATCCGACCGTCGAGGGCGTCAAGTATTTCGGTGAACTGGTCAAGGAGCGTACCCAGGGCCGCTATGCCGTCGAGGTCTATCACTCGGCGCAGCTCGGCGAGGAGAAGGACACGATCGAGCAGGTGCGCTCGGGCGTGATCGAACTCAATCGTGTCTCGATGGCTCCCTTCAACGGCACGGTGAAGGAATCGATCGTGCCTGCATTGCCCTATCTGTTCCGCTCGGAAGAGCACATGCACAAGGTGATGGACGGCCCCATAGGCGACCAGATCAAGAAGGCTTTCGAGCCGGCCGGCCTGGTGGCGCTCGCCTTTTATGATGCCGGCGCGCGCTCCTTCTACAACAAGACCAAGCCGATCAATTCGGTGGCCGACATGAAGGGCCTGAAGTTCCGCGTCATCCAGTCCGACATCTTCGTCGACATGGTGGCGGCACTCGGCGCCAATGCGACGCCGATGCCCTATGGCGAGGTCTACTCGTCTATCGAGACCGGTGTGATCGACGGCGCCGAGAACAATTTCCCGAGCTACGACACCGCCAAGCATTTCGAAGTGGCCAAGAACTATGCGCTGGACGAACACACGATCCTTCCGGAGGTGTTCGTGATGAACAAGGCGGCCTTCGACAAGCTGACCCCGGAAGACCAGGAGATCTTCAAGCAGGCCGCCAAGGACAGCGTCGCCAAGCAGCGCGAGCTGTGGGCCGCCAAGGTGGCGGAGTCACGCAAGATCGTGGAAGCCGCAGGGGCGCAGATCACCACCCCGGACAAGCAGGGGTTCATCGAGGCGATGAAACCGGTCTACGAAAAGCACGTCACCGACGAGGTCCTGAGGAAGATGGTCGCCGACGTGCAGGCCGTGCAGTGACCTGCCGCTGAACTGCGCCCCGCCTGATCGCCCGTCCCGAGGAGGGGCGAGCGATCAGGCGGGGCCACCTCGCCAACCGTGGAGGAAATCGTGTCCAGCCCCCCAGACATCGGCGTTCCGTTCCTGTCTCGCGTGAACACCGCAGCGCTCTACCTGGCAGGCGCGGGCCTGGTGCTGATGACGGTGTTCGTCGCCTGGCAGGTCTTCTGCCGGTACGTGCTGAACAACTCGCCGTCATGGACGGAACCGGGCGCGGTCATGCTGATGAGCTGGTTCATCTTCCTCGGCGCGGCCGTCGGCGTCCGCGAGAACAACCACATGGGCTTCGACGTGCTGCTCTACGTCCTGCCGCCCTCGGCGAAGAAGTGGCTCAGGATGATCTCGGATGTCGTCATCCTCGGCTTCGGCGCCGGAATGGTGTGGTACGGCAGCGGGCTCGTCAGCCTGACCTGGAACACGGTCCTGCCGGCCCTGAACATCTCCGGCGGCTGGGACTATATCCCGGTCGTCGTCGGCGGCTTTCTCGTGATGCTGTTCGCGCTCGAGCGCATTGCACTGCGCCTGCTGCGCGTGCCGATCGACGAGGCGCTGGACCAGCTGGCGCCACCCGAGACGGCGGTCGAACTCGCAAATGTCGAAGCGGTCCGCAAGGACGCGGCGGAACTGGGGATGAAGGGATGACGCCTTTGTCCTTTCAGGCCGGTGTCTCGGGCAGCACAAAGGGGAGCATCTGATGGAACTCTGGGTTCTCTTCGGCTCCTTCACCCTGCTGATGCTGATCGGCACTCCGATCGCCTTCTGCCTCGGTGTGGCTAGCCTTGCCACCGTCCTCTACATGGGCCTGCCGCCGCTGGTCGTGTTCCAGCGACTCAACTCCGGCATGAGCGTATTCTCGCTGCTTGCCATCCCGTTCTTCATCTATTCCGGCGACCTGATGGTGCGGGGCGGCATCGCGCAGCGCATCGTCGCCTTCGCGGCGTCGCTGGTCGGCCACATCCGCGGCGGCCTGGGACAGGTCAACATCGTCACCGCTACGCTGTTCGGGGGCATTTCCGGATCGGCCGTGGCCGAGGCGGCAGCGGTCGGCGGCCTCATGATCCCACAGATGAAGGCGCGAGGCTATGGAGCCGATTACGCGGTCAACGTCACCTCGATGGCTGCCCTGATCGCGTTGCTGCTGCCGCCGTCGCACAACATGATCATCTATTCCATCTCGGCGGGCGGCAAGATTTCGATCGCCGACCTGTTTACCGCGGGCGTCATCCCGGGCCTTCTGCTCGCCGCTTCGCTGATGGTCACCGCCTATCTCGTGGCGCGCAAACGCGGCTACCCGACCGAACCGTTCCCCGGGCTCATGGCGGTCGCGCATCTTCTTGCCGTCGCGGTGCCGGGCCTGCTGCTGATCGCCATCATCTTCGGCGGCGTGCGCTCCGGCATCTTCACTGCCACCGAAAGCTCGTGCATTGCGGTGATCTACGCGCTGATGGTGACGTTGTTCGTCTACCGCCAGCTGAGCTGGAGCGATTTCGTCCACGCCACGATGGGTGCAGTGCGTACCACAGCGATGGTGCTTCTCATAATCGGCACGGCCGCCGCCTTTTCCTGGCTCATGGCGTTCCTGCGCGTGCCGGCGAGCCTGGTGGCATGGATGCAGACGATCTCGGACAACCCGATCATCATCCTGCTCCTGCTCAACCTGATCATGCTTCTGCTCGGCACCTTCATGGACATGGGGCCGACCATCATCATCACCACTCCGATCTTCCTGCCGATCGCGCAAGCCTACGGCATCGATCCCGTGCATTTCGGCGTCATCATGATCCTGAACTACGGCATCGGCCTGAACACGCCGCCGGTCGGAGGAGTGCAGTTCGTCGCCTGTGCGGTGGGCAAGATCAGCGTCTGGGAAGCGATGCGGTCGATCTGGCCGTTCTATGGCGCCGGCCTCGTGGTGCTGCTACTCGTGACCTATATCCCGGCCATATCGCTCTGGCTTCCCAACGCATTCAGGTAGGCACACCATGGCAACCGATACCTCCGCGAATTTCAGGATCGAACGCCGGCCGAAACTGGCCGACCGGATCGTCGCGGCCGTGCGGGACCAGATCATCGGCGGCGAGGTCGCGCCGGGCCAGAAGCTGCCGACGGAGAGCCAGCTCACGGAGACGTTCGGAGTTTCCCGCACTGTCATCCGCGAGGCTATGGCGACCCTTGCCGCCGACGGGCTGGTCGAACCGCGGCAGGGCGCGGGCGTTTTCGTCATGGAGCGCCCGACCCAGGCTTTCGCAACGATCAGCGCCGAGAGCGGCACCAGCATATCCAACGCGCTCAATGTGCTCGAGGTGCGCATGGGGATCGAGATCGAGAGCGCCGGGCTGGCCGCGATCAGGCGCAACAGCGCCCAGGAAGCCAAGATCCAGGAGGCGTTCTTCGAGTTCGAGCGCTTGCTGGGCATCGGCCAGCCCACGGGCAAGACCGACTTCGCCTTTCACCGTGCCATCGCGGCTGCGACCAACAACCCGTTCTACGTCGAGGTGCTGGACGCGTTGGGCAGCCGCACCATCCCGTGCGACGTCACCTCGCCATGGGGGACGGACAGCGTGCTTACGCGCGAGTACCAGGAAGGGCTGCAGCGGGAGCATCTCGTCATCCTGCAGGCGATCTCCCGCGGGGATGCCGACGCGGCGCGCGACGGCATGCGCGCGCATCTTTCCGCGAGCCAGCAACGCTACCGCGAGCGACTCGATGGCCGCTACGAGGAGTATCTCGCGGTCATGAGCAAAAACCAGGGTTCATAGATTTTCGCCAAGGGTTTCAGATGACGGATCACCAGAATTTCACATCCCGCTTTGCCATCGACCCGCATTCCGCTGCTGCCATGGGGACGGAGCGGCTCCGGCAGAATTTTCACCTCGGCAATCTGTTCGAGCCTGGAAGGATCAATCTCACATACACCCACTACGATCGCATGGTCGTCGGTGGCGCGGTTCCGCTGGGGAGCGCGCTGAAGCTCGAGACGATCAAGCCGGCCGGCACCAAAACCTTTCTCGAGCGCCGCGAACTCGTGGCGGTCAATATCGGTGGTCCGGGCACGGTTGCCGTGGGCGAAAATGTCCATGAACTCGGCACCCGGGACATGATCTATGTCGGCATGGGCGAGGAGGTTTCTTTCTCGTCGGCGAGCCAGGCAGAGCCCGCGAAGTTCTATCTGCTCTCGTCGCCCGCGCACCGCCGGCTTCCAACGAGGCTGCTCACCATCGCCGATGCCAATCGGCTCGACCTCGGCAGCCAGGAAACCTCGAACGAGCGCTCGATCTTCCAGTTCACGACTACGATCGAGACGTGCCAGATCGTCGTCGGCATGACCCAACTGGCCAAGGGCTCGGTGTGGAACACCATGCCCGCGCATGTTCATGACAGGCGCATGGAAGCCTATCTCTATTTCGACCTGCCCGAGACCGCCCGCGTCTTCCACTTCATGGGCGAGCCTGCCGAGACGCGGCACATCGTCATGGCCAACGAGGAGGCCGTGCTGTCGCCGGCGTGGTCGATCCACTCCGGCTGCGGCACCTCAAACTACGCCTTCATCTGGGCCATGGCTGGCGATAATGTCGATTACACCGACGTCGATCCGGTAGCGATCGGAGACATGCGTTGATGGATTTGTCCGCCTTCAGCCTCAAGGGCAAGCGCATAGCCGTGACCGGCGCCAACACCGGCATTGGCCAAGGCATCGCTGTAGCCGCCGCCCGCGCCGGCGCCGATGTCGTTGCGATCGGGCGGTCGTCGATGGATGAGACCGAACGTCTGGTCGCCCCCTACGCCGTCGAGTTCACGCCGGTCCAGTGCGACCTGGGCGACGTGAAGGCATCGGCGGCGATGATCAACGATCTTCTGGCCGAGGGACGGCCGCTCGACGGGCTGGTCAACAATGCTGGCATCATCCGCAGGGCCGCTGCCATCGACTTCACCGAGCAGGATTGGGACGACGTCATGGACGTCAACCTCAAGTCGCTGTTCTTCCTGTGCCAGGCCTATGCGCGCAACACGCTTTCGGCCGGCAAGACCGGCCGCATCGTCAATGTCGCGTCCCTGCTCGCCCTACAGGGCGGCATCCGCGTGGCATCATACACGGCCTCGAAACACGGGGTGCTGGGCATCACCCGGCTCCTTGCTAACGAGTGGGCAGGCAAGGGCATCAACGTGAACGCCATTGCCCCCGGCTACATCGTCACCAACAACACGGAGGCCTTGCGCAACGACCCCGAACGCGCCGAGGCCATTCTTGCACGAATCCCTGCCGGCCGGTGGGGAACGCCGGACGATATTGGCGACGCGGCGGTCTTCCTGCTCGCGCCGGCGTCTAACTACATGCACGGCGCCGTCGTCCCCGTCGATGGCGGTTGGCTCGCGAGGTGACATGGCACGCGATTTCTTCGTCCGGGCAGGCGAGGGGGCGTGGGAGCCCACGCCCGACGGCAACAAGCGCCGTATTGTCGCCTATACCGAGGAACTGATGATGGTCGAGTTCGCCTTCGAGGAGGGCGGCGAGGGCTGGGTCCATTCGCACCCGCATGTGCAGTCGAGTTACGTCGCCGAAGGCAGCTTCGCGGTCACCATAGACGGTCGCACCGAAACGCTGCACCAGGGCGACAGCTACATCGTGCCGTCGGGCCTGAAACATGGAGTCAAGGCTCTCAGCAAGGGACGGCTGGTCGACTGCTTCACGCCGCACCGCGCCGATTTCCTGAAACCCGCCGGCGACTGACAGTGGCAACGGAGGAGGCCGCGAGACAATGCCCCGGTCGATAAAGCTGCAGCCTGCCGACAATGTCGTGCTGGCGATCGACGCGTTCGCAGCCGGCGACGAAGTTCTCGGCGTCCGGGCTGCGGAGCGTGTTCCGCGCGGTCACAAGATGGCGCTGGCGGACATCGCCGAAGGCGACAAGGTCGTGAAGTACGGCCAGATCATCGGGTTCGCGTCGCAGCCGATATCCGCCGGCGATTGGGTTCACGAACACAACGTTCTGATGCACGACTTCGAGCGCGACTACCAGTTTTGCGCCGGCCGCACCGACGGCGAATTCGTGCCTCCCGCCCAGCGCCGGACGTTCCAAGGGTTCCGCCGCGCCAACGGCAAGGTCGGCACCCGCAACTATGTGGCAGTGCTCACTTCGGTGAATTGCTCGGCGACGGCCGCCCGCCACATCGCCGGCGAGGTCGAGAAAAGCGGTGCTCTCGATGACTATCCCGAGGTCGACGGCGTGATCTCGCTGGTGCACGGCACCGGTTGCGCGATCGACTCGAAGGGCGAGGCCTACGACGTCTTGGCGCGCACTCAGTTGGGATATGCGACAAACCCGAATGTCGGCGCCGTGCTGATGCTCGGGCTCGGTTGCGAGGCCTTCCAGATTCCGCGCTGGAAGGAGACATACGGCTTGGTCGAGAATGACGCCTTCCGCACGTTGACCATCCAGGAGGTCGGTGGCACGCGCAAGACCGTTGAAGCCGGCGTCAGGGCGGTGCTTGAAATGTTGCCCACGGTCAATCGCGCCCGGCGGGAAACCATTCCTGCCTCCGAGTTGATACTTGCACTCCAGTGCGGCGGTTCCGATGGCTATTCCGGCATCACCGCCAATCCGGCCCTCGGCGTTGCCGTCGATCTTCTCGTCTCCCAGGGCGGGACCGCGGTCCTTTCGGAGACGCCCGAGATCTATGGTGCGGAACATCTGCTGACACGCCGCGCACAAACCCGGGAGGTCGGGGAAAAGCTCGTCGAGCGGATCCGCTGGTGGGAGGACTACACCGCCCGCAACCACATGCAGATGAACAACAACCCGTCGCCAGGAAACAAGGCCGGCGGACTGACGACGATCCTCGAAAAGGCGCTCGGCGCCGCCGCCAAGGGCGGCTCGACCACGCTGGTGGATGTGTTCAACTACGCCGATCCGATCACCGCGCGTGGCCTGGTCTTCATGGACACCCCTGGCTACGACCCCGTATCGGCCACGGGCCAGGTGGCGGGCGGCGCCAACATCTTGTGCTTCACCACCGGACGCGGCTCGGCCTTCGGCTGCAAGCCAGTGCCGTCGATCAAGCTCGCATCCAACAGCTTCCTCTACGACAGCATGCGCGAGGACATGGACATCAATTGCGGCGACATCCTCGACGGCGTGTCGCTCGCAGCGAAGGGCGAAGAGATCCTGGACGAGATCCTGAGGGTAGCCTCCGGCGCCCGAACCAAATCCGAGCAGCTTGGCTATGGCGACAACGAGTTCGTCCCCTGGCAGATAGGCGCGACGATGTAGCGTCGGGGCTCTTCGTTCCGGTGAACCCAGCCGTTTACGAGAGGCTCGTTCCAGGTGTTGAGGTGCACCGCCTCGCAAAAACGAGACCATGCCGCGCTCTCAATGCCCCTGAGGTTCCGTGCCTCGAGCAGGAGAACGCCCAAGGCCCAGGCGAAAACGATCCGCATTTGCTCTTGCGCAAACAGGCTCCTCGGCAACGGGGGTACGCTTGACCGAAACGTGCAAGTGGCCTGAGGAACAGCAATTGAGTGCGGGCGCCAGAATGTCGTGGACGTCGGGCAAGCGGACGGGGAAGGCATCGACCGATGCCCTGCGCTGGCCCTTGCTCTGCATGGCGGTCCTGCTTGTCGTGTCGGCCCTGCTTTATGGCGGGGGACACGCGCATGCGTTTCCGTCCGAGCAGACGCATCACGCTTTGCAGGAATCCAGGTCGCCCGCTGACCCTTCTCTAGGGCATGACGATGCGTGTGACGAACAAGGTTCGGCTGGCAGCGACATCTGCCTGTCGGGCGTGGGCTGCGCCATATGTGCTCCGATGCCTGCAATCGGATTTGCGGGTGCCCAGAAGCGCGAGGCCATCGGCATCACCCACTTGCCATCGAGGATGCCGGCAGAGGCTCAGGGGCAGCTACGCCCCCCAAGGTTCTTCCTGAACACCTGAGCGCACGGACTTCGGTTCGTACGTCGCCCGATGCTTCCGCCAAGCGAGATGACCTCGATGCGGAGGCCTCCGGGATCTGGGCGCTGTTCGTCCAGCGCAAACCCATCAAATTCAGGAATTGACCATCATGACAAAGAAATCGAATTTCTCCGCAGTTTCACGCGAGCCGATGACCATCTCGAGGCGCCTTGCGATGCTGGCGCTTGCGACCGCATCGGTCATGGCCCTTGCGGTATCGTTTGCGCCAACCGCCCTGGCGGAGCCTGCCGCCGCGGGTTTCGTCTACACGGCTGACGAATTTGGAAACACCGTAAGCCGTATCGAACTGGCGACCGGAAAGGTCGACACCATCCCGGTCAAGATCACGCCGCACAACGTCCAGTTCGTCGCGAAAGGCAACCTGCTTCTTGCCGTCGGCGTGCCGGTCTCTGACGACGCAGGAGGGGCGCATGGCGGGGGCGACACCCACGGCAACGACAATGCCGGCCATGGCGGGGACGGTCATGGCGAGGCGAGCCCGGCGGGCAACCTGATCCTGCTCGACGCGACCAAGTTCTCTTCAGGACCCAACGCCCCGATCGCTACCGGCGGACATCCCGCCCATGTGATCGCCGATGCCGAAGGCAAGTTTGCCTACGTCTCGAACTCCGAGGACGACACGGTGTCGATCATCGACATCGCGAAGGGAGAGGCAGTCGCCGCCGTGCCCACCGGCAAGTATCCGCACGGCCTGCGGATGAGCCCGGACGGCAAGGCCGTCTACGTCGCCAACGTCGAGGACGGCAGCGTCTCCGTGATCGACACCGCCTCGCGTTCCGAAAAGGGCAGGATCAAGGTCGGATCGGCTCCCGTACAGGTCGGCTTCACTCCCGACGGCAGTCGCGTCTACGTCTCGCTGCGTGACGAGAACAAAGTGGCGGTGATCGATACGGCCAGCCAGGAGGTCACTGCGCGCATCGACGTCGGCCGCGCTCCGATCCAGGTACACGCAACCCCCGACGGTCGCTTCGTCTACGTCGCGAACCAGGGTAGCGAGGCAAATCCCGACAATACCGTCTCGGTGATCGACGTTGCCGGCGGAAGTGTCGTGAAGACGATCGAGACGGGCGCAGGGGCGCATGGCGTCACCGTGAGCGGCGACGGCGCTTTTGTCTTTGTCAGCAACATCGTTGACGGCACGGTTTCGGAGATTTCGGTCGAAAGCCAATCGGTCGTTCGGGACTATCGGGTGGGCAAGGGCCCCAACGGCATCACTTTCCAGGCTCGATAAGCAAAGACCGAACGGCCAACACCAACCTCAAGACAGAGGATCAAGACAATGACAATCATCGCAAAGGGACTTCTGGCAGCGGCCCTGCTGCTTTCCGCACCCGCATTCGCCGAGGAAGCCCATCACCAGCCTTCCGCAACCGCGGGAGCACCCGCAAGCGAAACTGTACCCGCAGACGGTATGGACGCCATGCCTGGCGGCAAGGCTCCGGGGATGATGGGCGGGGACATGATGAAGGAAATGAAGGGACGACATGCCGAGATGATGGGCGGCGCCAAGGCCATGCAGGACATGATGTCGCCCGAGCGGATCGAAGGCCGGATCGCTTTTCTGCGCGCCGAACTGAAGATCACCGACGCCCAGGAGACGTTGTGGGTGCCGGTGGCTGAAGCACTGCGGTCCAACGCCTCGAAGGGAGGGATGGCCGCAACGATGCGGCCTGAGGGCGCCGGGAAGCGCCTGCCGCAAAGGCTGGCGGACATGGAACGCATGGCCTCGTCACATCTGGACGCGCTGCGGCGCCTGAATGCTGCGATCGCACCATTGTATGAGGTCCTCGAGGAGAAGCAGAAGGATACCGCCGACGATCTGCTGCTGCCGATGGGGATGATGTAAGCAGCATTGTCCCTCCCGGCGGGTCGCAAGCCTCGCCGGGAGGGGCTGTCCGGACCTCCGACATGCGGAAGCCCTTGAAACACGTTTTCCGCCATTTCTCCGGCTACCTTGAGAGGCGCCGAACGGTCGGCAATACTGCTGCCTCATCGTGAAGAATGCGACGACCAATCGGTCTTGACGGCCGGTCAGCGATGAAATTCCATCGGTTGAACGGCTCTGTTGCAAGCAGGTCGACACGTTGATCGGGTCGCGAGCAGGCGACATGAAAGGTGCATCCCACTGCCGAAGTGCCTGAACGCAGGCAGTGGCTTGCCTTATCTCGACCTGAAATGGACTGCTTGCTTTGCCGGGCCGCCGAACTGTCCATGACAACGCCAGCGAGGGAGGAGAACATGACAGCTGATTTCATGCCGAAGTTCAGCCTGGACGGCAAGACGGTTCTGGTGACGGGCGCGTCACGCGGAATTGGCCGGGCCTGTGCGCTGGCCTGCGCGGGCAGCGGCGCGGACGTCATCGTCGGCGTGCGCGATCCCGGCGGCTGTACCGACCTCACCGACGCGATCTCGCAATTTGGCAGACGCGCCCTGGCCGTGCGCATGGATCTGTCCGACCTTTCCTCGGTGCGAGCCGCCGTTGCGACCGCCGAGAGCGAGTTCGGGCGTATCGACGTTCTGGTCAACAATGTCGGCGTCGGACCCGAGAACCTGGCCGAGAACGTCACCGAGGCGGATTTCGACTATACGGTAGGCATCAACCTGAAGGGCACGTTCTTCACCTCCCAGGCGGTGGCGCGGCAGATGATGGCGCGGAAGTCGGGCCGCATCATCAACATCAGCTCCCAGGCCGGCAGCGTGGTGCTCAAGGGCGAGGCCATCTACTGCATGACCAAGGCGGCGATAAACCACCTGACGCGCTGCCTAGCGCACGAATGGGCGCCCTACGGCATCGCCGTGAACAGTGTCGCGCCGACCTTCATCTGGACCGACGGCACACGCCCCAGCCTTGCCGATCCCGAATTCCACGCGCATGTGCTCGGCCACATCCCGCTCGGACGTATCGGCGATCCGGTCGATGTGGCGGGGGCGGTGGTCTACCTCGCATCCCCGGCTGCAGCGCTGGTCACGGGCGCAAGCCTGCTCGTCGACGGCGGCTGGTCAGTCGCCGGCTAGGGCAGGCGATCGGTACCGCGCGCTGCGGATCAGCCGCAGGATGCCCGGATGATCTTGCCCGTCGCCGGATCGGTCTCGATCGTGACGCGTTCCTGACGGAAATCCATCGTTGCGGGCGCGCCCGGCTTGAGCTGCCGGACCATGGTCGCACCGGTCAACTGCATTGCCTGCTGGTCGGTGATCCGGTCCTTGCCGGCCAGGGCTTCGGCCGCTTCCCGATTGCACACGCCGGCCTGGGGCGCTGTGACTGCCGGCTCGTTCTGGCAGCCGGCCAAAAGGAGGGCGGTTGTGGCCAGGCCTGCGAGACGCACGATCATTGGGATGGTCCTTTCAGATTCGCTGATAGGGCGAACAATCAAGCCAATGCGGCGGCAGCAAGACCGACATAGCCATAAAAAGGCCCGCGCCGAATGGGGATACGGCGCGGGCGAGCTGGCTAGACTGCACCGGGTGCAATCGGCGAAGCGGTTGCAACCAGTCAGCCCATCTTAGCCAGGTCCGGCGACGGTCCTTTGCGCTGGATCAAATAGCGAGCATCAGGCTCATCGTGCCCGACTGCCGCCGAGTGGGAGACTTTGGTAGCTCTGCGACAGCCGATCACCGGAGCGCTTCGGCCCTGAGCTGGTAGGCGCGCTCGAATTCGGCATGTGCCTTCAGGATGTCCTCGGGCCAGGTCGACTTGATGTAGGACAGGACTGCGACGATGTCGTCGTCGGGCAGGACCCCGACGAAGGCCGGCATGCTCGACCTGTAGTCCTTGATGTTGGCGCCTTCCGCCATGCCGAGCTTGGTGATGTCGAAAAGGAGCTTGTCCGCATGATGCCAGGTGTGGCCGTCCCGGTCGTGCGGCGGGGCGGGCAGGTATCCGTCCTTGTCCGGCGTCTGCCAGTCGGGCTGGCCTTGCAGATTGGCGCCGTGGCATGCTGCGCAATAGCCGAGGTAGATCGCCTTGCCGCGAGCAACCACCTGCGCGTTCTCCGGTTCGAGAAGACCTCCGCGGTCGCCTGAAAGCAACACGAATGCCACTGCCGCAGCTGCCGCCAGACCGACGGCGCCAAGAACTACGAACCGCCATCCACCAATGCGCATTTTTCTATCTCATCCATCTGTTCGCGCGAAACTCGTCTGTGACACCTTGGCGGGGTCAGGTCAAAGGCAAGTATTGCCCGGAGGGGCGGAAATGCGGGTTCCAGGAGTGGGAGGAAAGGCCAGGCAAGAAGTTCGGGGGAAAGCAAAATTTAACCATATTTGTCCATCCTTGCTCGGGTCACTCGTTCAAGTTGGGGACAATCCGGACGTCA
Organism: Mesorhizobium sp. SCN 65-20; assembly: GCA_001724355.1. Lineage (GTDB taxonomy): Bacteria > Pseudomonadota > Alphaproteobacteria > Rhizobiales > Rhizobiaceae > Aminobacter. Next base: position 52,889 of record MEEF01000004.1, read on the forward strand.
CGCAGCCGCGGTCGCTTGCCGACCCGGAGACCTATGTTGGCTAGCCGGCTTGATACGCATCAGTGAGTAAGATCGTTCCTGCGAATTCATTGCGGCGCCTGCTGCGTCCGCTGCTGATCGCCTCCGTCGGCACCGTCATGGCAGGCGTGAGCGTGTGGTCGGTGGCCGGCCTGGTGGCAACTGCCAATTCAAGCGCCTTCGGCGCGGGCCATTTGTTGCCCGGCCCCCGAACCTCTGCGCCGCAGCGAGGCGAGGCGCGCGTGCCTGTCGCCTATGTCAGCACCGACAAGGGCCCGAGGCATATCATCGCCGGGGCGCGGCCCGTCGTGGCCGCAAGCCTGACCGGCGCCCACGGCAAGTCCGCACGCCATCTGGAGGTTGCGGCGCAGTCAGCAGGCGTCAACGCGGCGCGTTTCGATGCCGTCGCCAAGCGGGCAGGGCTGACGTCTGGGAAACTCGCCGGCCTGTTCGGAACACACGGCAACGAAGATCCACGTGAGCCGGCCGCTACGGTCGCCGAAGCACGTTTCGCGTCGCCTGCCGACGTCGCCGACCGGTCCCAGATCATGCTCGCCTATGCCGATCCTTCCCCGGGCGGTCCGGTCGACACAGCGCTGTCGGGCTTGCTCGCCTCCCAGGGCGAGGCGGGCCTCGCGGCACAACAAGATACTGTCGATGACAACGTCGATGCGGCCGCTGAGGGGCCGGTCTTCGAGATAACGCCGTCCGACGCTCCGCTGCCGGATATTCGCCCGCGTGACGAGCAGGCCCGCGAGCAGGGCGAGGCGGCAACCGAGCCCCAGGTTAACGAACCCAGGACGAACGGGCAGCCCGTGGCCGGCGAGCCCGCGAAGCCGAAACCGCAAGCAGTGGCCTATGCGCGGCCCAACGATCCGGCGGACGACAGCGCCGGCAAGAGCAACGGCGGCAGCCTGAGCCAGGCACTCCGGAACATGTTCGGGGGAGGGCAGAGGGCCGGCAACGGCGTTGCCGTTTACGACATCAGCGCCGCCAAGGTCTACATGCCCGACGGCAGCGTGCTCGAGGCCCATTCCGGCGTCGGCAAGATGGCCGACGATCCGCGCTACGTGAACGTCAAGATGACCGGCCCGACCCCGCCGCATACCTATAACCTGCAGATGCGCGAAAAGCGCTTCCACGGCGTCGAGGCGATCCGCATGCTGCCGGTCGACGGCAAGAACAAGTTCGGCCGCGACGGCTTCCTCACCCACAGCTACCTGCTGCGCGGGGGCCGGGCGGAATCGCACGGCTGCGTCGCCTTCAAGGACTACGAGCGTTTCCTCACCGCCTTCAAGAAGGGCAAAGTCAGGCAGCTCGTCGTAGTTCCGAGCGGTGGACGCTCGGGAACTCGGCTGGCCTCGAATGGGTAGCGCCTGAAACGCGAAGCGCCGCCTGAGGGACGGGCATCCTGTCTGTGCCAGACGATTCTGTCTGGCTGCAAAAATGCTTCAGATGGCTTCTCCGGCGGGCCAGTCCGTGATCCCGTTCTTGATGGTCCAGCCGAGATTGTCGATGGCCGTCCGCATCGGGTCCAGTTGGGCGTCGTCGCGGGTGTTCGCTAATATCGCCCAGCAGAAACCGTCCGCGGTGCGGACGATTTCGCTGATGGTCCCGGTGAAGTCGCCGATGTGCCACCAACTGCCGGCGCCGTTCACGGCCCATCCCTTGGCGTAGTTGGCAGCCGTGCCGTCGGAGCGGGGCGCTGTCGTCGCGGTGACCATCGTCGAAATCGTGCCTGGCTGGAGCAGGTCCGGCCTGGACGCGAAGCCGTCAAAACGTAGCAGGATGCGCAGCAGGTCGGTCGGGTTGGCAATCCAGCCGCCGTGGGCGTCCATGCGGGCGACGGGTATGGCATAGGGACTGACTGCCCCCTGCTGGGTGTATGTGACCTCGTTCGGGCGCCGCTGGGCCAGGGTGTCGCCGGCAATGTGCATGTCGGACACGCCGCATGGCGCAAGCACGTGCTGGCGCACGAAGTCCGGGTAGGTCAGTCCCGATACCTGCTCCAGTATCCTGCCAAGGACGCAATAGCCGAAGTTCGAGTATTCGAAGATCGCGCCGGGATTGTTGGCGAGGTTGAGGGCAAGCATCTGGCCGATCAGGTCGGCATGGGTGGCGGTGGGCTGGCCGAACATCGGGTCCTGGGCACCGCTCCAGCCGCTGGTGTGCTCCAGAAGATGCTGCACCGTGATCTGGGCGATGCGGGCGTCCGGATAGGGCGGCGTGCCGAACTGCGTCCCCAAGATGCTGCCCTGGCCGAAAACGAGGTCGTTGAGTGCAAACATACCCGCCTCGATCGCACGGAAGACCGCCATCGACGTGATGGGCTTGGACACGCTGGCGATGCGGAAGAGGTGGCTGGGCGTGACCGCGGTTCCTGCCGTGTCCGCATTGCCGAAGCCGCGCGCGAACATCAGGGCGCCGTTGCGGGTCATGGCGATCGAGACGCCGGGCACGTTGTGGGCGGTCATGAAATTCTGCACTGCCTGGCGGATCGTCGTTTCGTCGCGATCGGACAGGAAGGGCTTGTGCCAGATGGAGGCATAGTGAACCGTGCCGTCCTCGGGGTAGCCGTTCACCTTGACCATCCGGTAGCCGCGATCCACCAGCGCGTTGAATTCCGTCTGGTGCTGCGCCGCGTCCAGCCTGTGCCTCCCTTGCCATGTGAGCGCCGGTCCGCGGCTCCAGATGGCGGCATAGCGCGTCTGTCCGCCGTCGAGGTATCCGCTTACCCGCCGCAGGACGAAACCGTGGTTCGCCTGGTGATCGAACTGCTGCTGGTACTCCCCGGCCGTCATGCCGTGGCGCGCGACCCATTCGGCGGCGGGCTCCCGGTCCCAGATCGAGGCGAAGCGCACCTGGCCGGATTCGGTGTAGCCGCACAGGTCCACCGGGTGGAACCCCTCATTGGGCAGCGTATCCACCTGCTGCTGCCATTCCGCAGGCGTGAGCCCGTGCCGGGCCCTCACTTCCGGGCTCGGTATGGCTTGCCATATCGAGCTGAAGCGAATGCCGCCCGCCGTGTCGTGGCCGCTGACGGCGATAGGACGGAAGCCCTGGGCGGGCAGGGTCGAGAACAGCTGCTGATGCGCCGCGCCCGTTATGCCGTGGCGCACTTCGGTGGCGGGCCCCGGCGACTGCTCCCATATGCCCGAAAAGCGTTCGAAGCCGTTGGAGCTGCCGCCATTGACGTCGATGGGGCGGAATCCCTGGGACTTGAGAAGATCGAATGCGTTCTGAAATTCCACGCCGGAGAGATTGTGACGGGCTTGCCATGCGGTGACCATGTACGCCTCCTGCTTGCTGGTGAGGTACTACGGTTCCAAAACGCGCATTGCCGCCTGCGCGCGGGCTGGCTGCTTCAGCTTGGCATAGTCGAACAGATGTCGGAGATGCGTGGGGCAAACGCCCATATATGCGCAAATGATGCGCGCGCAGGCTGTTTCCGTCAAGCAAAGGGCGACTGGCGAGCGAGTACGGAGATGCTCCGATCAGGCGTGGACGGGCGCCGTACCTCGCTCAGTCCGTAGGCGTCGGTGTGGTTTCCTTTCGCCCGGCCGTGAACGCCTTGACCCGCTCGCGCAGCGTCTGGAACACCACGTAGAGTGCGGGAATGATGAAGATGCCCACGAATGCCGCGGCAAGCATGCCGCCGGCGACGCCGGTGCCGACAGCGCGGCGGCTGAGTTCGGCGGCACCCTCCGCTGTCACCAGCGGGATGAGGCCCGCAATGAAGGCGAAACTGGTCATCATCACCGCCCTGAACCGCGAGCGCGCGCCCTCGATCGCGGCCTCGGTGATCGGCATGCCCTTTTCGCGCCGGTCCTTGGCGAACTCGACGATCAGGATCGCGTTCTTGGCTGCGAGCGCGATCAGCACCACGAGGCCGATCTGGGCATAGATGTCGAACGGCAGGCCTGCGAGCAGGAGCGCGAGCAGGGCGCCTGCGACACCGACCGCTACCGACAGCAGCACGGGGATGGGTATCGTCCAGCTTTCGTAAAGGCCGACGAGGAACAGGTAGGCGAAGACGATGGCGAGTGCGAGGATCGTCACGGTCTGCCCCGCGGCTTCCTTCTCCTGAAGCGCTGTTCCCGTCCAGGCGTAGCCATAGCCCGGCGGCAGGGTCCTGTCCGAAATCTCTTCCATTGCGGTCAACGCCGCACCCGAGGCGACACCGGGTGCCGGCGAGCCGTTGACGGTGACCGAGCGGTAGTTGTTGTAGCGGATGATCAACTGCGGCCCGACGATATATTCGGCCTTTGCCACCGCGCTTACGGGCAGCATGTCGCCCGCGGCGTTGCGGACATGCAGGCGCGAGATGTCGGCCACGGAATCGCGGTCGGATTCGGCTGCCTGGACATTGACGCGCCAGGTGCGCCCGAACAGGTTGAAGTCGTTGACATAGTAGCTGCCGAGCGTGCCCTGCAGCGTCGCGAACAGGTCACTGACCGAGACACCCAGCGTCTGCAGGCGCTCGCGGTCGATGTCGAGGTAGAGCTGCGGCGTGCTTGCCGAGAACGTCGTGAAGGTGGGACCAAGCCGCGGATCCTGGTTGGCCGCGACCATCAGCCCGCCTGCGGTGGCGGCGAGGTCGGCCGGGTCGCGTCCCTGCAGGTCGAGCAGTTGGTATTCGAAGCCCGAGCTCGTTCCGAGGCCGCTGATTGGCGGCACGTTGAAGGAGAAGACCTGGGCGGAGCGTATTGCGGCAGCCTGGGTCAACGCGGTGTCGATGGCTGTGAACACCGAACGGGACGGATCCTTGCGCTCATCGAAGGGCGCGAGGGTGGCGATGGCGAAGCCGCTGTTCGACTTGTTGATGCCGTCGAGAATGCTGAACCCGCTGACCGAGATGACGTTCTGCACGCCGTCGATGCCCAAGAGAAGCTTCTCTACCTCCGCGACTGCCGCGCTCGTCCGATTGACGGACGCGCCTTCCGGCAGGCGTATCTCGGTGAAGAACGCGCCCTGATCTTCGCTCGGCAGGAAGCCGGTCGGCACCACCCGGAACAGCCAGCCGGTCGCGCCGATCGCAACGGCAAGCAGGAGCAGACCGATCACTGTCCGGCGCGCGATGCCGGCAGCGACATGGGTATAGCCATCGCGCGCATTGTCGATCCTGCGCGAGAGCCAGCCCAAGATGCCCCGCTTGGGACCATGGTGCGGCTTGAGCAGGATCGCGCAGAGCGCCGGGCTGAGCGTCAGGGCGTTGATCGCCGAGATCACCATCGAGACCGAGACCGCGACCGCGAACTGCTGGAACAGTTGCCCGCTTATGCCGGGAATGAAGGCGACCGGGACGAAAACGGAGAGAAGCACCATCGTGATGGCCAGGATCGCGCCGGTGATCTCGCCCATAGCCTTGTGCGCGGCCTCGGCGGCGCTCATGCCGGGGTTCTCTTCCATCACCCGCTCGACATTCTCGACCACCACGATGGCGTCGTCGACGACGATGCCGATCGCCAGCACCATCGCCAACAGCGAGACGGTGTTGAGCGAGAAGCCCATCGCCATCATCACGGCGAAGGTGCCGACCAGCGCCACCGGAACTGCCACCAGCGGGATCAGCGTGGCGCGAAGGTTGCCGAGGAACAGGAACACCACGATGACGACCAGTATGAACGCCTCGATCAGGGTGCGCTGGACTTCGGAGACGCTGGCCTTGACGAAGTCGTTGGTGTCGTAGGTGATCGCGTAGTCGAGCCCCTCCGGGAAGGCCTTTGCGAGATCTTCCATCGTCGATATGACGCCGGCGCCGGCGCTCAGCGCATTGGCGCCGGGGGCCTGGTAAACGCCGATCATGGCGGTCGGCTTGCCGTTGAAGCGGGCGACGCTGTCGGCGCTCTCCGCCCCCAGTTCCACCCTGGCGACGTCGCGCACGCGCACGAACGAGCCGTCCGGCTCGGCGCGCAGGACGATGTTCTCGAATTCCGAGGGCTCGGTCAGCCGACCCTTGGTGGTCAGGTTGAGCTGGAACTGCGGATCCGATGTCATCGGCTGGGCGCCGACCCTGCCGATGGCGGCCTGGACGTTCTGGGCACGCAGTGCTGCGATGACGTCGGACGGTGTCATCTTCAGGCTGGTCAGGCGGTCGACGTCCAGAACGATGCGCATCGCATAGTTGCTGGCCGCAAACAGGAACGCATCGCCGACGCCCGGCACCCGCTTGATGGAATCGAGCAGGTTGATGACCGCGTAGTTCGACAGGAACAGCGAATCGTACTTCCCATCGGGGGCGTAGACGGCGATGACCTGCATCATCGCCGACGACTTCTTCTTGACGCTGACGCCGGTCTGCTTGACCTCGGAGGGGAGCCCGGCTTCCGCGAGCGCGACCCGGTTCTGGACGTTGATGGTGGCGATGTCCGGGTCGGTGCCGACCGCGAAGGTGACGGACAGGTTGTAGCTGCCGTCGGCGCCGCTGGTCGACTTCATGTAGAGCATGTCGTCGACGCCGATGACCTGTTCTTCGATCGGCTGTGCGACTGTCGTTTCGACCACGTCTGCGCCGGCGCCCGCATATGATGCGCTGACGCTGATTTGCGGAGGCACGATATCGGGGAACTGCGCGACCGGCATCCGCGTCAGGGCGATGAGGCCGGCCAGGGTGATGACGATGGAGATGACGCCGGAAAGCCGCGGCCGGTTGATGAAGATGTCGGAGATCATGGATCAGCCGCCCACCACAGCCGCGTCGACGACCACGCCTGGCCGGACCTTGTTGATCCCTTCCGTGATAACCTGCTCACCTTCCTTGAGGCCGCTGCTGATGACGGCATATCCCTGCGTGGTCCGGGGTACGTCGACACGCCGCATCTCGACCTTCGAGTCGCCGCCGACGACCATGACGAAAGCCCCGGCCTGGTCCCGCTGCACCGATTGCTGGGGCACGGCGATCACCATCTGGGGCGTGCCTTGTTCGAGCGAAACGCTAACCAGGGCGTTGTCCAGAAGCAGCCCGTCGGGGTTCGGGAACGTGGCTCGTATGGTCACGGTGTCCGTGCCCGAGGAGACCGTGGCGTCGAAATAGTCGATGTCGCCTTTCTGCGGATAGACCGATCCGTCGGGCAGGGTGAGGCTCACCGTCTGCTCGTTGCTAGCCTCGCCGCGCTTAACGCGGTCGCGCTGCTCGAGCAGCAGGGTGGTCGGGACCGGGAATTCGGCATGAACGGTGTCCAGCCGCGTGAGCGTGGTAAGAGGCCCTGAGTCCGGCCCGACCAGCGCACCGACATCGACCGCGCTCAGACCGACGATGCCGTCGAAAGGTGATGTGATCTGGGTATAGGAAAGCTCTAGCTTGGCCCGGTCGAGAGAGCCTTTGAGACGATCGATCTCGCCGTCCGCCTTGCCGACCTGGGCGTTGGCGATGTCGAGTTCGGAGCGCGCCACGGTGTTGCGCGCCACCAACTGCGCCTTTCGATCACGCTCGATTTCGGCAAGGCTGCGCTGGGCTTCGGCGGCCTTGATCGACCCTTCGATCTCGTCGATGGCGGCCTGATAGGCGCCGGGTTCGATCTTGTAGAGCACTGCGCCCGCCTTCACGCGCGAACCCTCTTTGAAGCCGATCGACTCGAGAAATCCGGAAACGCGTGCGCGGATGTCGACCTTCTGGATTGCCTTGAGCCGGCCGGGAAAGTCGATGGATGGCCGCAGGTCCATCTTCGCGGCCGGCGCCACCACCACGGCTGGGAGCGGCGCCTGTTGCTGCGAGGAGGCGATAGAGGCACTGAACATGCCCAAGGCCAATGTCGTGGCAGCAAGCGTCCGACGTGCCAAAGTCCACACAGACATCCGAACCCTCCCGCCAGGATGCAACGCGCGGATAGTTGCCTAACCCAGCGTCACTATCAATAGCTTCAGAGCTTTGACCAACAAACCCCTTCCGGTGTCGCTCTTGTGCGTCGCGGTCCGACGTGCGGAACATCATGAAATGAGGGGCAGCTCTCGGTTGTTCCAAACCCGGGAGACTTGTGCTGTCCATACGAAATGCTCGCCTGGCATAAGTCCTCGCGCGACGAGGAAGGTCGCGCGAGGTGGGCAATGCTAGAGCTCAGCTGGTGAACAGCAGCACGCCGAACACGCCGAACAGCATCAGATGCATCAGCGCCTGCACCGGCGAGGTACGGTGGCCGAGGAAGGTCAGGGTGCTGAGCGCGATCGTAAGGAACAGCAGCACCGTCTCCGTGGGCGAGATCCCCATGACGACGGTCTTGCCGGTCAGCAGGCCGATGATGAGCACGCAAGGGACGGTCAGCCCGACAGTCGATACGAAGGCGCCGAGGCAGAGATTGACCGCGCGCTGCATCTCGTTGCGGCGGGCAGCGCCGATGGCGGTGATCGATTCCGGGGTGAAGACGATGATGGCGATCAACACCCCGCCCAGCGCCACAGGCGCGCCGGCGATCTCGATGCCATCGTCGATCAGGATGGCGAGGTCGTGCGCCAGCAACACGATCGGAAGCATCGAGGCGATGAGGATCAGCGAGCGGACGACCATGGCGCGACGGTCGAGCGCGACTGCCGGCTCTTCATCGGATGACTGTTCGGTGCGGCTGTCGTGCGGGATATGGAGGCAGCCGGGCGAGGGCTGGACGAACAGGCGCTTGTAGCCGCGCATCTGCATCGCCAGGAAAGCTGCGTAGATCAGTATGGTGAAGACCGAGAACGCGATCGCCTGGCCGGGCAGGAACGTACCGTTGCCGGTTCCAAGCGTGTTCGGCAGGACGAGGGCCGTGCCGGTCAGCAGCACCGTCATCGACAGGTAGGCGATCGCACCCTGTGCGTTGTACTCCTGCTCGCCGTGGCGCAGTCCGCCGAGAAGCAGGCAGAGCCCGATCACCAGATTGAGGATGATCATCATGACGGCGAAGATCGAATCGCGGCCGATGGTGGGGAATTCCCCCGGCCCGAGCATCACCGCTGCGATCAGGATGACTTCAATCGAGACGATCGACAGCGTCAGGATGAGCGTGCCGTAGGGTTCGCCGAGCTGGTGGGCGAGATGGTCCGCCTCGCGCACGACGCTGAAGGCCGCCATGATGATGGTGGCGAACAGGACGACAAAGCTGACGATCCCGACGACTGGGGAGATCGGCGCCGACAGCCATGCCTTGCCGCCGATCTGGAAGGCGATGACCACCGCCCAGGCGATCGCGAGGCGGATGATGGTGATGCGCGGAAACATATCCCGCAGGCCGGCGGGGGCAGGCGAAAGGTTCTTCGCGACGGGTGACGGAGACATCTTGACCCTCTACGGGGTCGTCCCCTCAACAACCTGCCGCAACGGGTCGTCCCGCTGCGGAGGGCGGCCGTCTGCCAGACCGGCCCTTGATGCGGGCCGATCTAGCACCGGTAGGCGCTTGCGTCCACTAGGCGGTTCTTTCTACCAGCCTTGCGTTTTCGTAATACCTGTAGAGCAGGACCATGCCGAACAGGGCGGCAGAGACCACGGCTGCCGCATAGGGCAGTTGCGGCACGGATTCCGCCGGGAACACGTAAGGCAGCAAGGGGAACGCGTAGGCGGCGGGAATCCTCGCTGCGAAGACCCTGAGCAAGACGTAGACGATCGCCATGTCGAGAGCGGCGACGAGGACCCAACTGTCGATGTTGAGGTAGAGCAGTGTCCCGATCGTGGCAGACAGGGTGAGCACGGCGGTCTGCTTCAGCGCCATCTTGGCCATGTACATCGGCATCTGCAGGGATTCGTAGACGACGACCGTGATCGGCGGGATCACCGCCATATGCGGATATCCTGCCGCAACCGCGACCCCGATCCAGATCAGGTGAATGACCAGGAACACCGCCATGTATTTGTACTTGACGGGCGCATCGCGCGGGACGCCCTTGTTCAGCTTGAAGAGGATCACCCCCAGCATCAGCAAGAACGTGGTGATGAATATGGCGGCGAGGAAGGAGAAGTGCGTCGCGTTGGTCACGATCGGCAGCACGCCGGTGGCGAGCGACGGGGCGAAATTCGACCGGATGATGCGAAGGAAGACCGCCATCAGCACGAGCGCCAGGATGAGCTTCGCGATGTAGGTGATGTCGAGGAAATTGATCGCAAAGCCGATGATGGCTGTCGCGGACGGCGCGATGAAGATCTTCTCCGGCTGCCGGACCCATCCCTTTTCACGATAGGCCCACAAGGCGATCGCCATGGCGGCGATCTCGGGCAGGATGATTTCGGCGTCGTTCAGGACATCGGCCGCAAGAACCATCGCCAGTATGAAGCCGATGGCCAGCAGATACGAGATGACTATGCCGCTTTGTTCGTTCTTTGCATGAAACATGACTGCCTGCCGCGCCCGTTGGCCGCGCCAAGGGTCTGTTGCGATTTCAAATGTTCTTCCGGGGGTGAGGACGGGAAGATTGCGAATTTTCGTAAGTATGTGAGTGGCCGGAGCGAGGCTGGCAACGGGACATTATGACGCCATCACCGGTGCGTGATCTCCGCCCGAGTAGGTAGAAGGTGCAACCTACGCCGCGCGGAGTACGCCGATTGGGTCGCTTGCAGGAGGCGCCCTCATCCGGAGGATGATCGGTTTCGAACAACGGCAAGGGCATGGAATGTCCGAACTCAAGATCAGTCCGCTGCGTACGTGCCGCAGCATCCCAGCACTGACCCGCGACGGTCGGCATTCGGGGGATTAGCTGTGCAGCCTTCCATCGTGGGACTCATCGTCTGCATGGTCTTGCTCGTGGTCGGATACTACTCGCGTGGCGTGCTGATCATTTCCTTCATCGCGTCGCTGGCCTTTGGGGCAACTGCCGTAGCAACGCTGACTTCCCTGGGGGGCTCTTCGCCTCTCATCTACACTTTCTTTGCGGCTTTGCTGCTGACTGCCGTGGCAGCCCGTCCGCGAATCTGGAGGGATCTGGGAACGGCGTTCGGCAGCATGCGGCCGCTTTGGGTACTCTGTTGCCTTCTGCTGTACGCCATTGCCGGTGCGTGGCTGTTTCCACGTTTGTTCGCCGGACAGACGACCGTTTTCGTTCAGGCGAAGCTGCGAGGGGGCGTGGTCGAAGCCGCGTTGGAGCCTGTCTCGGCCAATATCTCGCAGGCCGGCTACTTCGTTCTGGGTGGGCTTACCACGATCGGATTGAGCATTCTGTTGCTGAAGGCGCAGCGGATCAATGAGGTCCGCCGCGGATTCTTTCTCTGGGTCATATTGCACACGGCAATGGGACTGATGGACTTGCTGGGCAAACTCGCAGGCATGGGAGATGTGCTGGAGCCGATCCGGACGGCGAGCTATGCGATGCTCACAAATGCGAGCGAGTCAGGCTTCTTTCGGATCGCAGGAGCGTTTTCCGAGGCATCGGGGTTTGGCGCGTCGTCGCTCACCTGCCTTGCCTTCACTTATACCTACTGGCGCAAGACCGGAGCTGCGCTGGCACTGTGGCTGTCGGTTCTACTGTTCCTGCTGCTCCTGCTGTCCACTTCGTCGACTGCGTATGGCGGCCTGGTTCTCCTCAGCATTCCGGTCGCCATCTCACTATTGCTCTCTATTGCCAAGGGGCGACTGAATTCGGACGAGTTGCTTATTCTGGGCTGCCTCGTGGCGATCGCGTTCGCGGTTCTGGCTATCGAACTGTATGACAGCCGCACCTTCGATCCAGTTGTGGATCTCATCGAGTCCACCGTAATCAACAAGGGGTCTTCCTCCTCCGGCCAGGAGCGGGGATACTGGAATATTAAGAGCCTCCAGTCCTTTGCGGATACGAGCGGCCTCGGCGTCGGCCTTGGCAGCTCGCGCGCGTCAAGTTGGCCGATTGCGGTGCTTTCCCAATTGGGGGTGATCGGCATGCTGTCTCTTGTGACGCTGGTCGTCGTTCTGGCTCGCGGCATGGGCAAGCTGGGCGTGTGGGTAGATCCAGAGACGAACGCAATCGTGTCGAGCGTGCGCGCCAGTGCCCTCGCAAGCCTGGTTTCGGGATCCCTGGTGAGTGGAAGCGCCGACCCCGGAATGATCTTCTTCATTAGCCTGGCGGTCGTCATCGCCTGTCGTACCCGGGCCCGCCACAACAGAGCAACTGCAGCGCGGGCGGGAATATCCTCGCTGCCGGCCTGGCGGTGGGCGCCCAGGCGATCAGCCAAAGGGATGCATGGCCGACCCGTGTTTTCCGGCTGACAATGCAGGGCTTACACCAGGTGGTCCGCCATGAGACTGTTCAACTTGAAGAACCGCTATTCCCCTAGCACGCCAGCGAGCAGACGCCTCGACGATCTGGCTCAGATGCTCGAGCAGGTGGCAGTCGAAATCGCTCTTGAGCGGGCCTGCCTCAAGGATGCATACGACCACGCGATAGCGCAGGCGGCATTTGCGTATGAAGCTCTCGAGCAGGGTGAAGATGTGGACGTAGTTCCGTCCAGGGTCGATGCGTTGAGCGCGGCCCTTGATCGACACTCGCGGCGCTTTCATTCGCTCAAACAGCAGGCAGATTTCATAGATGAGACGCGGAGAAGACTGGAACTGCTCGCGTCGGACGAGGGCCCGTGCCCTGGTGCACCCCACGCCAGTGTGTCCCACATCGTAAACTGATCGCCACCGGGGAAGGCTTCTCTGGTCGGCTACGGAAGTAGCGACATACTCCGATTGGCGGCGTTTACCTTCCGACGCCGGGGGCTAATCTTCCAAGGGGTCAATTTTCGGGCGCGATTTTCATGCCGCAGTTCCGCACTCCCGCCATGGGCGGGGTTGTCTTGACGTGGAGTCGGGTGGCACTGCCTGCCCGGGGCACGGTTTACGGCGGTTCGCAAGCCGTCAACCCTAGGGGGGGCTGATGGACAATCGCTTGCGCCTGGCGCCCGCGTGGCAGTCAGTTTCCGATCAGCATGAGGCCGCCGAACGGGAATTCATCAGCATTGCCGACATATGGGCCTTCCTGAAGCAGCACTATCGGCTGATCCTCGGCACGCTTGCCGCTGCGGTTTTTTTCGCATGGTTCTACGTCGTCACCACAGAGCCTGTGTACACAGCCCAGACACAGATTCTCATCGAGCCTAAGTTCCCCCAGGTCTTGCAGCAGCCGCAGGCAGAGGTGAACTTGACGCTGGATACGGCACAGGTGGAGAGCCAGATCGCCGTGATGCGATCGGAAAAGATCGCAATGATCGTGATCGATCAGCTGGGCCTGAAGGACGACCCTGCATTCCTGCCCAAGGCTTCGACGTTCTCCGACCGCCTGGCAAAATTCGGTAGGGTGCTGGCCCGTATGGCAGGCCTGGATGACCAGTGGCTGTTTGGGGACGGCAAGGACACGGCTAAGCCGTCGAGCCCACTGAGCGAGTTCGAGCGCGACCGGCAGATCATCCGGACGTTCACAGGCGGATTGGACGTTCGCCGAGTGGGGGTTTCGTATGCGATCGACATCAGCTTCAAATCGCCGGATCCGGAAATCGCGGCCAAGATCGCGAACACCACGGCCGAGGCCTTCGTCCGCGAACAACTCGACACCAAGGCCTCTGCTGCGCGCGAAGGCGGTCAATGGCTGGAGCAGCGCCTGAACGAACTCAGGGTGCAGATGAACGAGGCCACGCAGATCGCCCAGGAGTTCCGCGCCCGGCACGACTACGAAGTTGCCAGGCCAGAGGGCGGCGACGTGGCCGCCGGTGGGGGGACGCCCACCCTTGAAGAACTGGAGGTCACGGCCGACACCTATCGCAAGATGTATGAGAGCTTCCTGCAGGCCTATACCAACTCCGTCAGCCAGCAATCCTACTCGGTCGCGGATGCGCGGGTGATAACCCCGGCGACGCCACCTCTGGGACCTAGCGAGCCGAGGAGAAAGCTTGCGCTGGCTTTCGGGGGGCTCTTCGGCCTCATTCTCGGCGTCGCCCTGGCATTCCTCCGGCACATGCTCGACCGCAGCATTCGGACGCCGAGGCAGTTGCGCGAGGAATTCGGGCTCGAATGCATCGGAGAACTGCCGGCGCTGCCACGGAAGGGTGCGCTCGACGCCATCGCACTGGCACCATCCTCGACATACGCCAATGGCTTGCGGGCGATCAAGACCGCGATCGGTCTCGCCGACTCCGCGAGGTCGCTGCATTGCATCGGCATCGCGTCGGCGCTGCGCTCCGACGGGAAGAGCACCTTCGCCAGCAACCTCGCCATGCTCTATTCGATGTTCGGCCTTCGCACGCTGGTGATCGATGCGGACATCTTCCATTCCGTCCTGAGCCGCAGCCTGCTACCCGCCCCGGAAGCGGGATCTAATCTGGCACCGGCAGCCGGGACGATCGAGCAGCACATCAGGCTGACTAGCAATGCGACGTTCGACATGGTGCCGAGCTATGTGGCCGACGTCAGGAACCTCCTGGTCCCGAAGAACATGCGAGACCTGCTGCCGGAGTTGCAATCCTACGATTTCGTCATCGTGGACCTGCCGCCGCTTACCAGCGGCGCCGACAGGCTCTCCGTAGCCTCGTTGTTCGACGGCGTGGTCGTAGTGGCGGAGTGGGGCGGGACTCCGGTCGACATGTTCAGTGAACTGGTCAGGTCGCTGCACGCCAGCAAGGCCTCAATCATCGGTGCCGTACTGACCAATGTCCGCACCGCTACGACGATCCGCTACGGCGGGCGCGGCACCAAGCAGGCCAACTGATCTGCGCCACGATCTGTAGCCTCAACCGTGTTCCCTAGAGCGGGTGCCGCTTTTTCTTCGAATCGCGGAAGCGCTCTGGCTCTTTGTTTTGCGCAATTCCGGCCGGAAAATCACAACGCACTTTTCCTGGAATTGCCCTGACGCGTAGCGGCGAGGAGCGAGTCGCTTCTCTCCCGTCGAGCCCATATGAGACAAGGTTGCCTAATGCCTTAGGCTTAGGGAGTAGCCGGCCTTCATTGGCGATACGACCTTTGCCTTTCTTGCTAGCCTATGCCCGGTGCTGGGAAGCTAGGAGCCTGAAAAAGCCACGGATCGGCACATCCATGACTGTCAACGCAATAGACAAACCTACCCCACGCCGCTACTTCCGGCGCACCCGGAAGGCTTGGCTGCGCGCGACCGATCCGGGCTGGGTTTCGTCCGCGACATCGCCATCCTTCGATCCGTCATCAGGTATAGGCAAGGGATCTGGCGACCGGGGCGCCGCGGTGGAGGTGAGTGGTCAGCCGCCAGCGCCTCTCGGCGGACGCCCCAAGCGGCTGGCCGATGTGGTGATCGCCGCCTCCGCGCTGATCCTGGCGGCGCCCATCATGCTGATAGTGGCGCTGTTGATACGTCTGACCACGGGGGGACCCGCACTCTTCTCACATTCGCGTGTAGGTTTTCGCGGCAAGCCCTTCGACTGCTACAAGTTCCGGACGATGGTCCGCAACTCCGACGAGGTGCTGCGGGCTCACCTTGCAAGTGATCCCGAAGCGGCGCGCCAGTGGGCGGAAAAACGCAAGCTGCGGAACGACCCGCGCATCACCTTCTTCGGTATGCTGCTCAGGAAGTCCAGCATCGATGAACTGCCGCAACTGTTCAACATCCTGAAGGGCGAGATGAGCTGCGTGGGGCCCCGCCCGGTGGTTTCGGACGAGTTGACCCGCTATGGGGATCAGGTGGACAACTACCTGGCGGCAAGACCGGGCCTCACCGGACTGTGGCAGGTCACGGGGCGCAGCAGCACCGACTACGCCAACCGCGTCGCGCTCGACAGCCAATACGTGCGTGACTGGTCATTGCGGAGTGATGCGATCATCCTCGCGCGGACGGTTTTCGCGGTACTGAGGTTCAACGAAGTCTCGTAGCCGGATCAGCGATCGCTAGCCCGCCGCCAGAGCGTCGCCAGCGCGAGACCGACAAGATAGGCGCACTGCAGCGCGATCACCGGCAGCAGTATCCTCAAGACCAGCGGCGCGTCGAGCAGAAGCCCGGTCGTCAGGGCGGTCAGGGCCGTTGCGACAAGCAACGCGGGCGCGCGAAAGCTGGTTCCCAGCAATACGCCCAAAACGCTGACCGAGACGATGCTCCAGAGCACGTTCGCTTGCTCCCTGGCGAATCATTGCGTGGTGCCCGCCTCGCACTTCACATCCTGCAGCCCAAGCTGAACAGAGTTTTCTCCCTTTTTCCAGATGTTATCGACCCGGCAAGGGAGATAGCCGGCCGACGGGTTGGAGCGCCGGCAGGAGCAAGGGTACCCAGCATTGCGTGATCAAGATGACAGGCAGGCGGCTGGAGCGGGCCTATTGGGTGCCGGACAGCGTCGCTGCCCGAGCCGAGCCGATAGCGGCGCTATCATCCTCGGCCATGCCCAGCACAGACGAGGTCGAGCTGTCGCCCGCGGCGCCCGGGAGCGGTAGCCCGCTTGCATCGAGCGAGGGCAGGGGAATCTTCACTTTGACGGTATCGCCGGGTTCGATGAGTGTCGCCTCTGTCGCAGGGATCTCGACCGACTTGCCGTCGGATCCCGGCCGCACGATCGAATAGATGGGCTCCGCCTCTTCCGCGCGCGTGCGCAGGGCCAGAAGGCGTGGCGCAGTCACCTCAGAGTCGCGAAGCATCTGAACCGCTGTGTCCGCCTTGCGGGCTACCTCGTTGATCTGGGCCTGGGTTTCCCGCAGGGATTGCGACACTTCCGTGGCGTGCTGATTGTTCAGGGCGTTGATGGAGATATCGGCTCGGCTGATTTCCTGGCGCGCACGAAAGACGGCGGTCTCCGCCGAAAGCCGGTCGCCCCTGACCTGGGCGAGGCTTCTTTCCAGTGCTATCTCGCGTGGAGCTGCGGTGAGGCCCTTGTCGACCAGCGTCGACACGCCTGTAAGCTCCTTCTGGACCAGGGCGATCTGTTCGTCAAAGAGGGTAAGCTGGCCTTCCAAGGACGAAAGCTCCTTCGCCAAGAAGTCCTTCAGGCTATTGAGGGCCTGTATCTGCGTCGTCAGTCCATCCTTGCGGGCGCGGAAGACGAGCCGTTCCTGCTCGATGGCCAGCGCAACCGAGCTGTCGTCCTGACGTTTCGTCAGCGCCTCAGGAAACGAGATGTCGTCGGTACCCTTCAACTCCGCCTCCAGGCGGGCTTTCCGGGCCAGGAGGTTGACGTTGGTCAGCGCCAGCAGGCTGATGTCGCCCCTACCGGATATGACCTCGCGCTCCAGCCGTGTGCTGGTGTCCTCGCGCGTGCGCAGACCACCGGCGATGCTGAGAGCCTGAAGCACGGTCAGTCCGGGCCGGTATGGAAACTCGCCGGGGGTCGTCACCTGACCGACGATGTAGAACGGTCGGAACTGGACGACTTCCACCGAAACGTCCGGCGGCCGGCCCAACCCCATGCGCGACATGAGCACGTCGCCGATAGCGGTTCCGAGAGCTCCCGGCACCTGTCCGGCCGCGTCGATCTCACCGACAAAGGGCAGCGAGAGCTTGCCGTCGGCACCGACCGTGAACTGGTCGTTGAGCGCCGTCCATTCGAAGATCGTATCCTTGGATGCGCGCCATTCGTAGATCTTCAGCCGAACCTTGTCCTGCGGGCCCAACAGGTAATCGCCCGCCGAGGCGTGGCTGGCGAACAGGAGGCCACCGGATACCGTCAGGGCGGCGGCAAGGGCGATCCTGCTGCAAAGGCTTCGGGCCGTGGAAATTGCCCGGATGGCTGCTGGTCGGTGCATCGAACCTGCCTCGCGCTCAGATCTTCAGGATGTATTCGGGCTCGACGCGGCCGGTCAGCAGGTGAGCCACGGCAAGCAGGTTGCCGCGCAGCCTGCCACGCCGGTCGACGTAGGGCTCGGGGCGCATGCTGCGAACGACGTTGGCCGCAAGGTTCCGCATCATCAGTGGCAGCGCGAAACTTGCGGGAACCGTACCCTTCCTGATGAGATAGACCGGATTGACGACCTGCGAGTAGCCGAAACGCACCCCGCTGACCCGGCCGGCCTTTAGGCCGAGGTGGACGCCTATGATCGAGGAAATGCCTACGACGCGGCCGCGCGTGCGGAGCTGGCTGGTGAAGTCGATGTCCTCCTGCCAGCCATAGAGAACGAGACGTTCGTCGAAGCGCAGACCGGCGATGCAACGGGCGCGGATCGACATGTTGCAGCCGTAGGCCCCGACATGGTCCACGATTGACGGATCGGGCGCCGCCGCTCGTTTTGCCTCGGCTATCGCAGACAGCGCTTCCGGCCAATCTATGCCGGCGTTGCGCGCACCGTCCTTGATCACATGCCCCATGACTACGGCATAGTCGGGATGTTCCACGAACTCGGCCTCGATGCGCTCAAGATAGTCGTCCGCGGGCACGAAATCGTCGTCCAGGAAGGTGATGATGTCAAAACGGTCCCCCGCATGCTCGATCGCTGTGTTGCGCTGGGCCGAACTCCCCTGTCGGCCGAACACGAAGGATACCGGGAAACCAGAGGTTTCGATGGGTTCGACATGTGTCGAATCTGGAGCGGAAACGACCACTTCGTCGGGAAGCCTCGCCTGACGCTCCAGGTGGGCAAGCAAGCGCCCGACTTGAACCTTGCGCCCCACGGTTGGTATCGCAACGAGAATTCTCATTCGTCATCCACATCGAATTCAAGCCCGGACCTTCGGGCAGATTCATCCGATTGCAGCCTAGTTGCCGAGGCGCAGGCAGGCACCCTGCGAAAAAGGAGTGTTCCAGTGCCTGTATGCCTCGTTGGAGGTATGAGGCCGGCCCGACGGACGTAGGCCGCATACCCCTACGCATAGTCGTGCCGCCAACCCGATTGGCCAACTTGTGGGCGAATGGAGGCAATCCGACACTGGGGCGATCCGAGGCATCGAAAGAAGTCGACATGCGTCATGCAAATCCGGTCGAGCTCGTCACGGCCAGGGAATTCGAAGCGGCCGTGCAGCCGAGGCTGGCGCCTCCGCTGGCGCAGCCCGTGGTCGATGGCAGGGTAGCAGTGGTCCACGACTGGTGCCCGGACTTCAGGGGCGGCGAGCGGGTGCTTGCCCAGATTTGCCGGCATTTCCCGAACGCCGAGATATTCACCTTGTTCGACTTCCTGCCCGCCGAGGTGAAGGAACAGTATTTCCGCGACGTCGAGTTCCACGCCTCGGTGGCCAACAGCCTGCCGAAGATCCGGAAATACTATCGTTCGCTGTTCTTCCTCTGCCCGTTTCTGATCGAACAGTTCGACGTCACCGGCTACGACCTGGTCATATCGTCGTCAGCCGCATTTTCGAGGGGCGTGATCACCCGGCCGGACCAGCCGCACCTTTGCTACGTGCACAGTCCCGTCCGCTATGCCTGGGACGAGCAGTTCTCCTATCTCCAGCAGGGAAAGCTCGGCTTCGGCCCCAAGGGCATGCTGTTCCGCTACATGTTGCATCGCCTGAGGGAGTGGGACACGCGCACGGCGCATGGCCCGGATCTGATGCTGGCGAATTCCAACTACGTGCGCTCGCGGATCAGGCATATCTACGGCCGCGACGCGCGCGTGGTGTTCCCGCCGGTCGCGCTCGACGAGCTCGAATTCGTCGAGGAAAAGGACGACTACTATGTCTCGGCCTCGTTCCTCGCGCCCTACAAGCGCACGGATCTGGTCATCCAGGCCTTCAACGAGATGCCGACGCGGCGTCTGGTGATCGTGGGCGAAGGGCAGCAATCCTCGACGCTGCGCGCCATGGCGGGTCCGAACGTGACCTTCGCCGGATATCTGCCGCGCCGCGACTACGTCAGGACGGTCGCGAACGCTCGCGCCATGGTTTTTGCCGGGTGCGAGGATTTCGGCATTGCGCTCGCGGAGGCACAGGCATGCGGCACGCCGCTGATCGCCTTCGGCCGCGGCGGAGCGGCTGACATCGTCCGGCGGCTGGGGTCCGCCGAGCGGCCGACCGGCGTGCTGTTCGAGAAGCAGACGGTTGCTGCGCTCAAGGAGGCCGTCTCCTACTTCGAGGACAACCGGCGCGACGTTGCAGCCGAAGCCTGCCGAGACAATGCCGAGCGCTTTTCCGAGGCGCGTTTCGACAGGGAATTGCTCGAGTCGGTCGGGCAGGTCCAAGCGTTCCAGGCGCTCAGTTGAAGACTTCGCCGAGCACGGCCTGCGGCTCGAGCAGGCCATCGGATTCGAGCATTGCCATGAGATAGAGTTCTGCCGACGTGTCCCAGCGGTAGCGCAGGGTCCGATCCTTGCCCCGCGCGACCAGATCGTCGCGCAGGCGGGGCGATTTGCGCAGCTTCACGAAGCGGCTGAGCCAGGCATCGGCGTCGTCCGGAGCGGCGTAGAGAGCCGCATCGCCGCAGATTTCCGGCAGGCTGGCCCGGTCCGACACGACCACAGGGCAACCCAAGGCCATCGCCTCGAGCGGCGGCAGGCCGAACCCTTCGGCGAAGGACGGGAAGGCGAGGCACATCGAATCCTGCAACAAAGCCGCC